>JBLNCV010000162.1:0-40518 GCA_050260975.1 Syntrophothermus sp.
TTGATCTCCGCGATCTTGGCCGCCACCAGAGCCACGTTGGCCGGTTCGTTGCGCTTGCCACGGTACGGCTCAGGAGTCAGATAGGGGCAATCCGTCTCCACAAGCAGGCGCTCCAGGGGTAACTCCTCCGCTATTTGCAACAGGCGGTGGGCATTCTTGAAGGTAACCGGGCCGGCCAGGGAGAGAAAAAAACCCATCTCAAGGCACTCCCTGGCCATCTCCAGACTTCCCGAAAAGCAATGCAGCACCCCACGGTATTGCCCCCACCGCCGGGACCTGAGGATATCCAGAATCTCCCCATGGGCCTCCCGGTCGTGAATAATTACCGGCAATCCGAGTTCACGCGCCAGTTCGAGTTGCTCCCCAAATACCTCTCTCTGACGATCCCGCGGGGATAGATTGTAATGAAAGTCCAGCCCCATCTCTCCCAGAGCTACTACCCGCGGGTTTTTGGCCAACCCGGCAAGCTGGCCCAGGTAATCTTCTGGGACATTGGAGGCATCGTGGGGATGTACGCCAACCGCCGCGTAGACCTCTCCTCTTTGCCCCGCCAGAGCGGCCGCCCTCTTCGAGGACTCAAGGTCAAACCCCACATCCACGATGGCCGCAAGGCCTGCTTGGGTCGCCCGGGCGATTACTTCATCACGATCCGTGCCAAAAGCCTCGTCGCAAAGATGGGCATGTGAATCCACCAGCACCTGTTTCACCTTTACTCCATTTTTATTGCGCGCTTATTTCACTTTGCTCCCGGAAGGAATCACGCTCTCCGGCGCCACAATCGCCAGTCTTTCCTTATCGGAAGTGGAAGCCGCCAGAATCATTCCCTGGGAAGTAATACCTTTCAATTTCGCTGGTTTCAAGTTGGCCACCAGGACCACTTGTTTTCCCACCAGGGTCTCCGGGCGGTAGTATTGGGCGATACCAGCCACCACCTGCCTGGTCTCCGCGCCCAAATCCACCTCCAGTTTGAGGAGTTTGTCCGCCCCCTCCACCTTGTCGGCGGAAAGGACCGTTGCCACCCTGAGGTCCAGTTTGGCAAACTCGTCGATACTAATCAACCCTTCCGGAACTGTCGTGGCGCGGTTTTCAAAGGGTGTCGCCTCCGGTGCTCGCGCCGGCGAGCCTGCCGCCAGCCCTTTTTTTGATTCAGAATAGGGTTTGGCCTTGCCTCCGGCGGTTTTTGCTGCTTCTGCCTCTTTCTCTCCACCTTCTCCTGCCTCGATCTCGATGCGCGGGAAGAGCGGCGGCTCCCTGCGCACTGCGTGACCGGCCGGGTAGAGCCCCCACCGGCATTCGGCCAGGGATCGTGCCTCGGGCGACCCTTCCAGGCCGAGTTGCTGCCAGATCCGGGTAGCTGTGGCAGGCATGAAGGCAAAGATCTCCAGAGCCACAATCCGCAGTACCTCGGCCAGGTTGTAAAGCACCGTGTGCAGTTGCGCTTTTGTCGCCTCGTTCTTGGCCAGATTCCACGGCGCCGTCTCGTCAATGTACTTGTTCGCCCGTCCGATCAGCCGCCAGATTGCCGCAAGCGCGTCGTTGATCCCCAGCCCGCGCATGTCCGTATCCACCTTGGCGACGGTCTGCTCCGCAAGCTGGATCAACTCCCGATCCAGATCTGAAGGAGAGGCGGGCTCGGGCACCCGGCCACCGGAAAACTTCTCCAGCATCGCCGAGGTCCGGTAGAGCAGGTTGCCCAGGTCGTTGGCCAGGTCCGAATTGATCCGCTGGATAAGGGCCCCCCGGGAAAAGTTCCCGTCGGCGCCGAAAGATATCTCCCGCAACAGGAAGTAGCGAAGGGCATCCGCCCCGAATTCCTCGATGAGCGCTACTGGATCCACTACATTTCCCTTGGACTTGGACATCTTCTCGCCCTCCAGCACCAACCAGCCGTGGCCGAAGACGGTCTTGGGCAGCGGCAATCCGGCGGCCATGAGCATGATTGGCCAGATGATGGTGTGGAAGCGGACGATCTCCTTCCCCACGAGGTGCAAGTCCGCCGGCCAGAACCTGGAAAACTTGGCTTCATCTTCCAACCAGCCGGCGCCGGTCAGGTAGTTGCTCAGGGCGTCGAACCACACGTAGATCACGTGCTTGGAGTCTATTGGCACCGGAATACCCCAGTCAAAGGTAGTCCGGGAGATGCACAGATCCTCCAGCCCCTGCTCGATGAACTTGATCATCTCGTTGCGTCGAGAGACGGGCAGGATAAACTCCGGGTGGGAATTGATATGTTCCAGCAACCGGTCCTGGTACTTGGAAAGGCGGAAGAAATAGCTCTCCTCCCGGAGCAGTTCCACCGGCCTTTTGCAATCCGGATTCGGGCACTTGCCGTCCACCAGCTGGCGCTCCAGCCAGAAGGTCTCGCAGGGCGTGCAATACCAGCCCTCGTATTCATCCTTGTAGATGTCGCCGTTTTCGTAGATCCTCTTGAAGATCTCCTGAACCACCCTGTGGTGCCGCAGTTGAGTAGTACGCACAAAATCGTCGTAAGAGATATCCAGCTTCCGCCAGAGATCCTGAAAAGCGGCGACGATCCTATCCACATACTCCTTGGGTTTCACCCCCTGCTCGGCCGCCTTGCGCTGGATCTTCTGCCCGTGTTCATCGGTGCCGGTCAAAAATAGCACATCTTCGCCAGCCAGCCGGTGGTAGCGGGCCAATGTATCGGCAATGATAATGTTATAAGCATGCCCGATGTGCGGCCGGTCATTGGGATAATAGATCGGCGTCGTGATGTAAAAGGTCTCCCTCTCCACTTTGGATCTCCTCCTGCCTCATATCTGATTCCACTGCCAAAAGTCTCCCTCCTGCTCCAGAAGCTCTTCGCCGACCAAAGCTTCGCTCGCTCTTCGGTCGAAATTGACCTTCCCAACCACACGTCGTCCATGACGTGAGGCTGGCATTCCACAGGATTTCGAGGTGCCGCGAAGCCCATGGAGGGGCGAGAGTGGCCTCCGCGCATCGTGCGCTCCGAGTCACAATTGACAGGAGGTCAAGGCACCGCGGAGCCCAGGACGGGCGGGAGCGGTGATTTCTCTCTCGAGCTCTCTTGCTTTGGTATCGGCTCGAGCTAGTCGCCGTCGGGACGACTTTTGCAGTGGAATCATATCTTGAATATAAAAGCCTCCCGCTCCGACACAAAGTCGGGGGCGAGAGGCATCCTTCGCGGTACCACCCCGGTTTACCGCCATCTTCATGGCAGCCTTTCAGGTTCGTTCGCCGCTCCCATCCCTCCTGGTCTCCGCGGCACCTCGACATCCGTGTCGAATGCACCCCGGCGCAGTAACGGGCGCCTCCCCTTGGCCAGGGGCCCGGCACAGCCTACTTGGCTTCCGGTATAAGCCGGGATCCTCCGGATACCCCAGAATGCCTTTCAACCGGCAGCTTGGGGGCCATCTTCCATCCATGCGCCAATACCGGCTTGCACCAGACCCGGCTCTCTGCTCCTGGCGGATTGGATGTACTCTTCCCCGTCATCGCCTTTTAACTACAGCCATTAATGTGAACGATTTTGCCAAAAGTATACCAGAGGTCTCCGCAAAAGTCAAGGCTCCGCAGGCATAAAGCCGCCATAAACGCAAGATTGGCCTGGAGCAGGCGTATTAAGGAACTTCTTGACTTTACTTGGAAATTTAGTATAATTCTTCTTGGAAGTCTGCTAGAAATTGGGTTTCCAACCTCGGAGGAAAGGAGAGGAAAATGATGATGAAATCAACAGGCATCGTCAGAAAGGTGGACGACCTGGGGCGTATTGTCATCCCGATCGAACTGCGCCGGAACCTTCAGATCGATGAAAAAGACGCCCTGGAGATCTACGTGGACGGCGAGAAGATTATCCTGAAGAAATATGAGCCCGCCTGTGTGTTTTGTGGCAACGCCGAAGGCATCCGCAGCTTTAAAGAGAAGAATATCTGCCGGGACTGCCTGGAGGCCATGCGCGGCGTCTTATAGGAATGGAGGAAAGGGCGGCGAAAGAGTCTTCTTTGCAAAGAGAGGTCTCCTTGCTTTAAACGCCTCTGACAGATCCTTGGCTTCTTCGATTCCCGCCTTCAATCGCCGCCTGGTACACCTGGTTCTTCGGCAACCCCCTCAGCCTGGCCACCTCTTTGACGGCTTCCTTGCGGGAGCTACCTTTGGCGACAAGATCTGCCACATGTTCTTCCACTGTCAAATGCTCCCAATCCTTATCCCGACTACCCCCGCTATCCCTGCCATCTTGGCCATCCTGGCCTTCCCGGCTTTCCTTCCCGGCGACCACCAGGCAGAATTCCCCCCGGGGTGGAGCCTTGTGGAAACGCGCCAGCGCTTCCCCGGCGGTTCCCCGAAAGACCTCCTCGTATTGTTTGGTGAGTTCCCTGGCGACCGCCAGTGGGCGTGCGCCAAAGATCTCCTGCAGGTCCGCGAGCGTGGCCAACAGCCGGTGGGGAGCCTCGTAAAAGATCATGGTTCTGGCCTCGCCCACCAGGCTTTGCAGCGTCTCCTGGCGTTTCTTCTTTCCCCGGGGCAAAAACCCCTCAAAGACAAAGCGCCCGGCCGGCAGTCCGGAAACTACCAGAGCCGTCAGGGCCGCACTCGGGCCTGGGAGGGGAACCACCGGCACCCGCGCCCCTATAGCGGCCTGGATCAACTCCAGGCCCGGATCGGAGATCCCGGGCGTGCCGGCGTCGGAGACCAGGGCGATCGCGCGGCCTCCCTGCAATAACGCCAGGAGCTCCGGGGTCTTTTGGATCTTGTTGTGCTCGTGGAAACTGGTCAAAGGCGTGGAAATGGAATAGTGATTCAAAAGCTTTCTGGTATGGCGGGTATCCTCGGCGGCTACCAGATCCACCTCCTTGAGGATGCGCAGCACTCGCAAGGTGATATCCTCCAGGTTGCCTATGGGGGTAGCACACACGTAAAGTACGCCACTCACGTTCATTCCCCCGCTCTGGTTTGCGCAAAGGCCGCCACCAGCCTGGCTTTTTCCGCCCGATCCCGCTTTTGCAGCGCTTTCTCCCGGCGCTGCGCTTCGCTTCTCGAGGAAAACTCCTCCCAGTAGACCAGCACCACAGGACGCCGGCCGCGGGTGTACTTGGCGCCCTTACCAGCGTTGTGCTGGGCGACCCTTTTGGCGAGATCCACTGCATAACCGGCATAAAAGGTGCCGTCCCGGCAGCGGACGATATACACGTAGTGTTTCCCCATGGCTTTGTCCCATCCGGCCCCATCCGACTTGAGGTATAATAATCATCCGCTCCGCAAAAACTCCGATTGGAACAGAACAGGTTAAAAAGGAAACGACCCCCAAAGGAGCAGTTATGAACCTTCTCCAACTGATCAGACCGTTGGCCGGCGAGGGCCTCTTACATGAGAGTGCGGCAGCAGGCCGCACTCGTGACTGGTCCCGGATCCACATCACCCATGTCACGGGAGATGCCGCAGATGTCATCCCCGGCAGCGTCTTTGTGGCCACAAACCCACGTCACCGCCAGATCCGGCAGGCGCTGGCCCGAGGAGCTTCGGCACTGGTGGGAGACCCCCGACAGGCTTTTGGAAACCTTTTGCCCGCGGTAGAAGCAGCTAAACCAGCAATCGTCCATGTGCGGGACGTTGGGCGTTCCCTGGCCCTCCTGGAACGCAGCTTTTACGGCCGACCTTCCGACCAGATGGAGGTAGTCGGGATCACCGGCACCAACGGCAAAACCATGACTACCTTCATGATCAACGCAATCCTCGAAGAATGCGGGAAAAAGACCGGGTTCCTCAGCTCCGTCTCAAACAAGATCGGCCGGATAGCCATTCCTGCTTACGGCGCGGCGGAACCAGCCGCCCCGCAACCCGCTCTCCGGGCCATGAAAGAACGCGGGACTGAGATCGCCGTCGTCGAATTCTCCTCTCAAAGCCTGGCGCAAGGAACCGGCAGCGGCTTATCCCTGGATATTGCCATTCTCACCAATATCGCCGTGGAGCATTTGGCCTTCCACCGCAACCTGGAGAACTATTTGCTGGCCAAGGCCCGTCTTTTTACGGCCCTTAAACCCGCCGGGGTTATCTTATATAACGCAGACGATCCAGTGGCGACCCGCCTGTCCAGCCATGCCTCGGCCAACCCGGCAAGCCAGCCCGGCCCGAACTTGAGCCGGGCAATCTCTTTCGGGATCGAGCAAGACGCACATCTTCAGGCGTTGGACATCCAAAGCTCCTGCCATGGCTCCCTCTTTCGCATCCGAACTGCCCCGGGACTCTTCGCTCTGGATGGATCTCTGATTCCTGCTCAGGAATTGGCGGTACGTTTGAAAATTCCCGGTCGGCATCAAATCTACAATGCCCTGGCCGCTTCTGCCACCGGTCTCTTGCTTGGCCTTCCCGCCGCCGGGATTGCCAGGGCGCTTGAAAAATTCCCCGGCGTAAAACGCCGTTTCGAGCTAATCTTTGACGGTAGTTTCCGGGTCATCGACGATTGCGCCAAGAACCCTGGCAGCATCCAGGTATCACTGATGGAAAGCAGCAGGCTGGCCAGGCGGCTGGTGGTTGTTCACGCCCTGTCCGCCAACGAGGGGGTAAAAGCAAGCCAGAGGAATTCCCGGGCCTTTGCGGCTCTGGCCCCTCTCTTGCCGCTCCACCGGTTAATCATCTGCGGCCGGGTAGCTGGCAGGGAAAAGGACGTTTTTATGGCGGAACTGGCCGAAAGGGGGGTTAATGCGTCATTTTTCGACGAACTGCCCGACGCCCTCTCCCTGGCAATCGCCGAAGCCGGTGAAGGCGATTTGCTTCTATTCACCGGCGGTCAAGGTATGGATGGCGGAGCCAAAATTTTCGCCGAAAAACTGGCGGTCAACCCCCAACTGTCTTACGAGGAGCCTTTTGAAGAATTCGATTCCGGGCCGCTGACCTTGCCCCTGGCGGCCGGCCTCCCACCCGCGCCGTTTGTGCCGTTGGATCCCCTGGCGGGACCGTGATCCCTGCCATGTCCCTGGCCGTGCCCTTGATGATGGGGTTGGCTCTGGGAGCCCTGCTTGGGACCGTGAGGACCTTGAGCGCTCTGGGGATTCTGGGCATGATGCCCGCCCACGCGCGACGGCTGCCTGCCTTGCAGGGGCATGGGGCGCTTCTTGTGGCGCTGCTTTCTCCCTGCCGGGCGAGCCCCGTTGACTTGCTGATTTCCATTATTGTGGTTTGACCCGTTGCGATGTTGATTGTCCCGGTTTCTTTCGGTTCGGGGCCGGGGCTGGTTCCACACCGGCGAAGAGCGGGGGCTCGGAGCTGCATCAGGCATATCCGCACCTGGAAGCAAGAGCTTCGGCTCTTCCTTCGGCGTATGCCGCTCCATCCTCTCCATCTCTTCCAGCTTTTCCAGTTCCTCAAGTTCTTCCGGCGCCACAACCTCCCCAAAAGAGGTTGCCGGGGGCGGGGCTCCGGCCTCCGCAGCGTCGCAGGCATCGCAGGCCCCACAGGCCGGGCTGGCAACTTCGCTCTTCTCGTCCCTGTCGTAGCTTTCAAACTTCAAACAGCACATCAGGCGCCCACAAATCCCGGAAATTTTGGTGGGGTTCAAAGACAGGTTTTGTTCCTTGGCCATGCGTATGGAAACCGGTTCAAAATCCCCCAAAAAGGTCCGGCAGCACAGGGAGCGCCCACATGGACCCAGGCCTCCCAGCATCTTGGCCTCATCGCGCACCCCGATCTGGCGCAGTTCAATACGGGTCCTGAAGACTCCCGCCAGGTCTTTCACCAACTCCCGAAAGTCCACCCTTCCTTCCGCGGTGAAATAAAAGATGATCTTGTTATTGTCAAAAGTGTATTCCACATCCACAAGCTTCATCGGCAGCCCGTGCGCCGCGATCTTTTGCTGGCAGATCCCGAAGGCCTTTTCTTCCTTCTTTTCGTTTTCGGAAAGCTGCACCTTGTCCGCTTCGGTGGCCTTGCGAATCACCTGCTTGAGGGGGGCGACGATCTCCTCATCCGGAACCATCTTGGGCGCCACCACTACATCGCCGTACTCCACGCCACGGGCTGTTTCGACGATCGCCGCGTCACCCGCCGCAAGGTCGATCTCTCCGGGATCAAAATAATAGACCTTGCCCGCCTTTTTAAAACGAATCCCGACAACTTTATACATTCCACTTCTCCTCGCGTGCGTAGATCGAAAATGAGGCCCCACCCCGGCGGCAATTCCTGAGTTGAAGCAAGAGCACTTCCAGGGCCAGACGCGGGTTTACGTTGCGAGACAAGAGTTCCTTCGTCCGGGCAATGGCCCCAAGGGCAAACAGCAAAGCCTCCCGGTTGTACTCCCCGGCTTCCATCGCCAGCCAACCCATCTGCTCCCGGTTGACCAGCAAGCGTTCCCCGCGCGGCTTCTCCCCAGAACCCAGCAAGAGAAGATCCCTGTAATATGACAAGAGGATCTCCAGAAACATCCCGATCTCTTCACGCCGTTTCTCAAGGGAAGCCGCTCTGGCAAGCATATCGGCCGCGGAGCATCCTGGCATCTCCCTGATTAGTTCCGCCGCTTCCGCCTGCAAGCCGGCAAAGGCCCCTTCAGACAGCATCAACCCACGCCCCAGCGATCCCTGGGCGGCGGGAGCCGCCGCCTTTGCCAGTTCCGGGCTGACACCCCGTTCTACCAGAGCACGGGCGAGCAATCCCGACGGCAACGGCCGCAATCTCACCGGCAAACACCGGGAGACCAGTGTGGGCAGAATAGCATGCGGGCTGTGCGCCAAAAGAATGATCACCGAATGGGCCGGCGGGTCCTCCAGGACCTTGAGAAGGCTGTTGGCTGCTTCGCCGGTCATGGATTCCGCATGATCGACGATAAAGACCTTATATTCCCCTTCATAGGGCCTGTACGATATTTCATGCTGGAGAAGGCGCGTCTGTTCAATCTTCAGGCTGTTGCCCTCGGGGAAAACAATCTTTACGTCGGGATGCACCCCGGCTGCAATCTTGCGGCAAGCCTCGCAAACACCGCAGGCATCCGGAGGATCCGTTTTAAGAGAAGCCCGGCAATTCAGCGTCGAAGCAAAAGCCCTGGCCAGCGTCTTCTTCCCGCTGCCGGGGCCTCCGACAAACAGGTAGGCATGAGCAATTCGCCCACCGCGAATCGCGTTTTGCATGACCTGGATCTCCTGCTCCTGCCCGATGACCTCCGCAAAACCCATCGTTACCTCCCCGAGCCTACGTGTACAGATCCACCAGCAACCCCCGGATCTCGCCAAGCTTGGCCAAAAGTTCCAGGCTGCCAGCCTGCGCCTTGAGCACCGTTTCCGCCAGCTCTTCCAGGGCCGTGTCCACTTTTTTCACCAGAAGAAAGAGCTTCCGCCTGCCCCGGCGGTTAAAGCCAGTCTCTTCATGGACATTATAGGCTTCCTTGACTATAATGTCAAGAAAACGCCTTACCAGATCCCGGTACCGGTACAATTCGGCCAGATCTCTTTTGTCTTTTAACCGGCCAGCCTGGAGATCGAGAAGCGCGAGGAGTTCATCGAGCTGTTCCCGGGCCGCTTGCCCCTGCGCGGCCTGCAATGCGTCGTGAAACGGCGCATGGGACTTGGCCGCCACCGCCCGGACCTCCCTGCCGCTCATCGAAACAGCTTTGGCATCTTTTTGCAGGGTGCTGTTGCGGATCTTCAACCGCCGCTCACCACCTGAATCGTTCGCCTACCGCACGGTCTCTTTCTAAACCCTTTCAAAAAATTGTCCTAAACCTTTTCAAAACGGTCAACATCCACCACAAAGATGGTCGCTCCCCCCACCGGCACCTCCACAGGCCTTGGAATAAAAGAATTAAGCGAGGTGCCAACCGCCGCCATGGGAGTGACCAGTTGTTTACGGGACTGGCACGACTCCCTCACCAGTTGCATTACCTGATCGACCTTCTCCTCTTCGACCCCTACCAGCACCGTGGTGTTACCCTCCTTGAGGAACCCTCCCGTGCTGGCCAGTTTTGTCGCGCTGAAACCACCGTCCAAAAGCCGTTCAATCAACCGGTGGACATCCTGGTCCTGAACTACGGCAATCACCAACTTCATGGCCATTCCTCCTTCCGGAATCTAACTGGGAAAGATCGTCACTCGCCGATGAGGCTCTTCTCCCACGCTTTTGGAGCGAAGTTGATATTTTTCCGCCAGCTGGTGCTGCAAACGCCTCACATATGCGTTTTGCGGAGCAAGTTCGATGGGGGTCTCGGTGTCCCGTACCTGGCGGATGGCCTCCTCGGCTTCTTTCAGCGGATCACCGGCGCCCCCCGGGCCCAAAAACTCCCGCAAGAAACCCTCCATCTGAGCCATGGTATTGCTCCGGATCACGTAGATCGGCACATTGCGATGCTCCGCCTCCTTGAGTTTTTTCGGCATCTTACGGTACTGGCCTTTAAGAGTGAGGATCATATCCGCCGTCTCCAGATCCTGGGCAATGTGCACCGGGGCTTTCATTTCCGCGATGACCCTCTCCAGCCGGTTCCGGCTTACCGCGTACGGATAGACGGTCTTGATCTCCCTGATCTGATAATTTACCGGCTGGGAATTCACCGGCCCGCGTTCAGCTCCGCGCCCGACTAGTTCGCCCCGGACCCTCTCCCCTTTCCGCCTCCTTTCCCGGGGCAAGTTGTCGGCGTATTGGTCATTTGTCAGCCCATTCCACGTCTCAACCCCGCCCCAGCTCTCTTCCGGGCTTTTAGCCGGCTGAATTACCTGTACCTCCCCGTCGGCGGAGCGCTGCCGGATCTCGGGGGAAGGCGCAAAGCCCCGCAACAGTGCATCAATGGTACTGGCGACGTCGGGATGAATGGCAAAACGGTCCTTCTCCTGAATCTCCACAACAATATCGAAAGTCGGCGGCGCCTTACGTTCCAGAACCGTCTTCTGGGTCCCGCGCTTGCGCGCTTCCTCATCCCCCAGGGTTACCGCGTGAATACCGCCGATCAGATCCGACAGGGTGGGGTTAAGCACCAGGTTTTCCAGCGTGTTTCCATGTGCGGTGCCGATGAGTTGCACTCCCCGTTCCGCAATGGTCCTGGCGGCTTCTGCTTCCTGCTGGGTCCCGATCTCGTCGATGATGATGACCTCTGGCATATGATTTTCCACCGCCTCGATCATCACCTCCGCCTGCCGCTCGGCCCTTGACACCTGCATCCGCCGTGCATGTCCAATCGCGGGATGGGGAATATCGCCATCGCCGGCAATCTCATTGGAGGTATCCACCACAATCACCCGCTTGCCGCCGTCGCTCAGCACCCGGGCCACCTCGCGCAGCATGGTGGTCTTGCCAACCCCCGGGCGTCCCAGGAATAAGACGCTCTTGCCTGTTTCGATCACGTCGCGGACGATGTCGATGGTGCCGTAGACCGCCCGGCCAACCCGGCAGGTAAGGCCGATGATCTCCCCCTGCCTGTTGCGGATCCCGGAGATCCGGTGCAGGGTGCGTTCAATCCCGGCGCGGTTGTCGGAGCCAAAAGCACCCACTCTTTTGATCACGTACTCAAGCTCCTGGCGGGTAATCTGAGTTTCACTGAGATAAACAAACCGGTCTGGTAATCTGGCTTCCGGCTGGCGGCCCAGGTCCAGTACAATCTCGATCAGGCTGTCCAGCCCCTCCAGCTTCTCCACCGCATTGCGCACCGCCGGCGGCAGAACCTCCAGCAACTGATCGAGGTCATCGGTGACACGCCGCTGGGTCATTCTATTCACCTGCTTCTTCCATTCGTGTCTGGTTCTCCCTAAAAAGCTTCTCCCCGGCTCCGGGCCACGTTACATCAGAGAGAGCTATCCACTACCTTGATCTTTTCCAGGCGGTAGTCTTCGGGACCCTGGATGTAGATCCCAACCTCCTTTACAAGCTCCAGGTAGTCAATGATCTCCTGGGTAATCTCCTCCCCCGGGCAGATTACGGGAATTCCTGGCGGGTAGGGAGCCAGGAGCTCGGCGCTGACCTGGCCAGCCGCCTCCTTGAACGGTATCGCCCGGATGGAGGCGAAGATCGCATCTCGCGGCAACATAAACTGTTTCGGCAAGCCCGGTGGCCGTAAGTTATAGGTTACCTCCGCCAGGCGTTTCATATGATCGCTCGTGCTTGCCTGATGGGTGGCCAGATCCTCCAGGGCCGCCACCACCTTGTCGATATCTTCCTGGGTGTCGCCGATGGAAACAATCAAGAGTATATTGTACAGATCCGAAAGCTCGACCTGAATCCCGTGGCGGTTGCGCAGGATTGTCTCAGCCATCATCCCGGTAAACCCGATCCCTTTAACCGAAATCGTCAGCTTGGTCGGATCTATGTTATGAACCCCGTGGCGCCCGATAATCTCCGTGCCGAAACAGTAAAGTCCATGGATCTGATTGATCCTCCTGCGGGCCTGCTCGGCCAATTCAATGGTCCGTGTCAAAAGCCGCTCGCCCTGCGTGGCCATCTGCATCCTGGCCACATCCAGGGAGGCCAGCAGCAGGTACGAGGGGCTGGTGCTTTGAATGAGGCGAAGCATGGTCTTCACCCGGGCCACCCGCACCCGCTCGCTCTTCACATGAAGCATGGAACTCTGGGTCAGGGAGCCCAGAATCTTGTGGGTGCTCTGCGCCACCAGGTCCGCCCCGGCCTCCAGGGCCGAGAGCGGCAGATCCGGATGAAACCGCAAATGGGGCCCGTGCGCCTCATCCACCAGTACCACCTGGCCGCCGGCGTGGACGGTCTCCACGATCTTCTGAATGTCGCCGCACAGGCCGTAGTAATTGGGATTGATCACCAGAACCGCCTTCGCGTCCGGGTGTTCCTCAAGCGCCGCCGCATAAGCAGGCGCCTCTATCCCCATGGCGATTCCAAGTTCCGTATTTACCTCGGGTTTCAGATAGACGGGCTGCGCGCCGCTGAGAATCATCCCCCCGATAATGGATTTATGCACATTTCTCGGGACAATCAGCTTCTCGCCGGGGCGAATGACCGCCATGATCATGGCCTCGATGCCGCTGGTCGTTCCGTTTACGAGGAAAAAAGTGTAGTCAGCGCCGAAAGCCTCCGCCGCCAATTTCTGCGTTTCATGCAGTACCTCTTCCGGGTTGTGGCCGTGTTCAAAGGCCTCCAACTCCGACAGGTCAATTCGAAAGATGTTGCGGCCCACAAAACTCTCGAAGTTGTGGTGGACTCCCTCTCCCTGCTTATGGCCGGGAGTGTGAAAAGGGACGATCCCCTTTTGCGCATACTGCAAGATCGCGCTGAAAAAAGGCGTTTCGTATTGATTTCCGCCAAACAACCCGAGCCGGCCTCCCTTTGCAGGTTACTCGACAATGAGGATCAATGCCCATTCTCAGGTAAATTGGGCCAGAGCGCTTTTATCCTGGCCAGGTAACCGTCATAAGCTGGATCCTCCACCGGAAGATCCACAAGATCTCTTTCGCATTCGGAACAGATCCGGCGCCCCCGGATAGTAATCCCATCTGTGACTACCTTTTCACAGATCAGGCATCGAAGATCTTCTTCTCTCTCCGGCAATCGAGGACTCTCCCCGGTTTTTACGGCACTATCGCTGGTCATCATCTGATGCACCCCCGTCTCAAAATCTGCATGCCCACGGCAAATTATGCGACGGGGCAAATTGCCGTGCCTGTCAGGGCTGGCCGGCCAGTGAAAAGACCTGGCCCGTCTTGCCGAGTTCTTCAGCGATGTGCGGATCCTTTGTCAAGCAGATGATCTGCAATCCGCCGGCCAGCTTTTTGCAAACCTCCAGAACCCCCGCCAGCCTGGCCGAGTCAAAATTCACGAAAGGGTCGTCCAGGATTACGGGAAATTCCGGTACGTTGGTCAAATATTCGCTTAAGGCCACCCGCATCGCCAGGTATAGCTGATCGATGGTTCCGGTGCTCAAAACTTGCGCTGGAACAAATTTTCCAGCCTCCGGAGAAAACACCCTCACTTGCAGGGCATTTTCCACGACCTCAATCGAAACCTCCTGATATCGCCCATCCGTGATCTTCTCCAAAATCGCCCCCGCTCTTTCCTGCATCGCGGGCGCGGCGGCGCTTTGCGCCTCCCGGGCCGCTTCCTGAAGAAGCTGCCGGGCAAGCCGGGCGGCTTTCTCATCCTGCCGCAATTGAGAAAGCTCTTCGCGCAATCTCGCCACCTCGCCCCGCAGTTCGGCGGGATCCCCTTTTAACACGTGTTGCCGGTAGTTTTGCAAATCGCTGGTTATGGCCACCAGATGTACCTTGAGATCCTCCAGCTCCTTTTCAAGCCGGCTTTGTTCGTCCTCGTACTGAAGATATTCATCAACCCGGATCAATACTTTATTCTGGTCAAGCGCCGCGTCCCGGGCCGCCAACTCCACGCCGAGGAGCGCCTTCTCGGCTTCCAGCGCCTCCTCGCCCGCCCCGCTCGTCAGGACGGCGCCAGCATCCTCAAGAGACTTTCGCCGCGCCAGCAGGTTCTTGTATTCCGCCAGCCTCCGGCGGAAACTCGCCAGGTCCTGACACTGCGCCCGCATAAAGATGGCCTTCAGCGCCCTGTCAACCTCCTCGGACCGGCGGCGCAACTGCGCCACCTCCGCCCGCAAGGTATCGGCGAAATGATTGCGGCTCCTAATGTTTTCCTCGATCTTTCTGACAGTCTGCTTAAGCGTGTTGAGGTTGTCCACTTCTCTGGCGAAATCCACGATGGAACGGCCTCTAAGAATGCTTTGCAACTCGGCCTCGCAGGCCCTGGTGTCGTCCAGAAGAACCGACCTCTCCGCCAGCGCCTTTTGCCACTGGCGCTTCTTTCTCCGCCTGCCCAGGAGCAAAGCGCCGGAGGCAACCGCCAGTACCAGCCCGGCCGCCACCAATGCCCACAGCGCCGTGACCACTCCTCCCGGCAGAGCATGGACTATTCTTGCGCCCCACTTGCCGAAAACAGTATTACCGACCCCGAAAAGCTTGGTTACCGGCAAAGCACTCCCGGCCACCACCGCCCGGATAGCCACCCCTCCCATGGCAGCCCCGCCCAGGCCCAGGATCAGCAATAACAGGCTGGCGAAGATACCACCTCGTCCCGGATGCAGTTCCTCCGCCAACTGGCGTAATTCCTCAATACGCTGTTTCTGGTTGCGGGTTCGCTCCGCAAGCAGTTTGATCCGGACAAGGTTGTTCTGAGTCGCATCGGAAGAGATCCTCTCATTGACCGCGCCCAGATCTACTGTCCCTGCTTCCACAAGGTGTTGGAGCAGGGATTCCTGCTCCTGGGCCGGAGCGGGACTCAAGCGATCCAGCTTTTCCCGGGCCTGTGCAGCTTCCCCGTTCAAGCCGGCGATCTCCTCCTCCGTGGCGGACAGAGCTGCTTCTTTTTTAACGATCTGTTCGGAAAGGAGATCTATTTGGGCCAGGCTGCTTTCCACTTCCGCCAGATTTTCATCGGTAAACATGGCTTGCGTCTCGCCAAAAGCCGACAGTTCGGCTTCCACACGCGCCATTTCACGTTTATTCTCGCGGATCCGGTCCAACTGTTCCACAACCTGGCGAAGCCGGTCCGCATAGCCGGTTCGCTCCTTTTGGATCTGTTCCCGCTTCCTGAAACCTTCCAGCAGGTTGCGAAGAGTGAGCAGCCGTTTCTCCTTTTCAACCAGCGCGTTTTGGTAGGCTTTTTGTTGTACCAGAAGCCCTTCATACTGCCCGAACGCCTTTTCCATCTCTTCCAGGCTTGCGGTGGCCTCCGCAAGCTTCTTTTCACACGCGGGAATCAGGCCGACGTTTACTAGGCCGTTGATGGTCAGAGCGCTGAGTCTGGCGTCCAAAGCTTTCAACGCCTCTTTGGCCGAAACATCGTCGTTCCCCTGGGCGATTCTCTTGCTCAAGGCTTCGCTGATCTTATCAGCATTTGGATTCCTGGCAAGGTCCTCCCGCCAGTTGGCCACTTCCTGCTGCCGGATCAAAAGAGTGCTCTCCAGCAACACCGGATTGTTTATGCCGAGTTGATCCGTCAAAATAGCGGGAAGAAGATCGGGTTCACAGGGAAGCGCTCTTTCTCCGTCAACTCTGAAAAGCTCAATACGATCCTGATCGAAATCACGCTCCACCTGGTAGACCTGACCCTTGTCATCGCGGAACGTTACCGCCGCCCGGTAAGGAAGCCCCGGCTGCCAGGGGCGGTAGGCGTCCCGGAGATCCCGTAGCCGGCGCGAGCCCTTGAACCCGTAGAGCACCCCCAGGATTGCGTTGATCAGGGTGGTTTTTCCCGTTTCGTTCGGGCCGTAGATCACCTGAAGATTTGGGTCGAAATCGATGGTCTGGCCGGAAAACCTGCCAAATCCGGAGAACCGGACACGCATGATGCGCATTTACAGACCCCCTCCTCGCAAAGCCCGCAATCCCAGCTTCAGGGCTTCTTCCACTACCCGGGGTTCGGTGGATTCTTCCAGCATCTGCAAACATCTTCTCAAAAAGATGCCCTTTACCGTGCTTTGATCTGGATTGCCGGCAAGGGCTGGCAGGATGGAGGTCCTGTCCTCCACCTCGAAGTGAAAGAAGAGCGGCGAAAAATGTGCGGCAATCTCCCCGGCCGAAAAACCCTGTACGACATCGGCATCCGGCACAATCCCCTCCAATAACACCTTGAGGCACAGTTCTGGATCGGCCATCCTCCGGATATTTTCATAAAGATCGGCCAGGCTCATCCGGCTGACCTCTTGGCTTATCACCTCATATCTGCGGTCGGCGATCTCCACTGGTTCAACTTGGGTTCCTGCCAGAGAATCAAGGGTCACAATCAGCGCCCGGCGCGGGGCAAGGTTGCCAAAGCCCAACCGGACCGGGCTGCCGGGATAAGCGCTCTTCACCGTGCCAGAGGAACAATCCCGGTAATCATGATAATGGCCCAGGGCCACGTAATCGAGGCCTGATTCGGCGATATCTTCGGGGTAGATCGGAGAGTAATCTTCATCCCCGACAGGAACTCCTTTGAAGGTTCCATGCAACATGGCCACCTGAAAGTTGTTGCCCAGGGATCTGTTCACCTGAAAACCCTGCAACAGGCGGCGGGTCCGGTCGGCGGCGTAATAGGGGACGCCGTGGATGGTCACCCCGTCGATCCCGTCGTAAGACGTAATCTCCGGTTCGAGGAAGATATGCACATTGCGCGGAAAATCCGCCCATCGAAAGACGGAATTCGCACCAGGCGCGTCATGGTTCCCCGGAATAATAATCACCATGATGCCGTGCTCCTCCAACCTGCGCATGGTCGCCACCACCGCCGCCAGGCTGCTTAGAGACGGAGTAGGGCTGTGAAACAGATCGCCGGTGACCAGCACCGCGGTTACCCGCCGCTCAATGGCCAGATCCGCCATCCTGTCCCACGCGCCGAGGATCTCCTGGCGTCGTTTCTGCCTCCCCTGCGCGGGGTATCTTTCAAATAGCCATTCGATGTGTAGATCCGAGGTGTGCAGCAGTGTGATTCTCCTTTGAAGCATCGGCCCGCTCCTCCCTTTCTACTCTACCAAACAATTCCTCCCGGGTCAGTGGATTCCTGCTTGCCACCCCGGTCCCGGCATCCGCTTGTCGCCTGCCCGCCGCGTCAGCCGCATCTGATCAAAATATTCAAGGAGCGCTATGGCATATTTCCGGCTGGTCTCGAGGCGGTCCCGGAATGCGCCCGTTTCCAGGCTCCCGGTCTCCCGAAACAATCCCGCCACAATATCTCTGGCCTGCTGGACCGTCTCCGCGTGAAAGAAAACCCCTTCGGCGGCCTTGATCAACCGTTCCCGGCGAATGAGCAACTGGAGGATCGCTTCCAGCCGTTTCGGCTCGATATGCAAGGCCTGGCTGAGTTCCACAGGACCAGGCGGCGTGGCGCCACCCCGGCGGATCGCCTCCTCCACGGCGGCATACTCCTTCTCCTCAGCCTGAGAAGCGCCTGCTTTAAAACCGGCCAAACGCACCAACTCTTCTTCCTGGCCTAGCAACCCTTCCCCGATCAACCGTTGCAGGAACAGGTTAAAGGGCCGCGGATCCCAACTCCTGGCCAGCCGGCTGCGTAGCTCCTCCTTGGGCATCCCCGGACGCAACGGCTGGCTCTTGTGAAACTCCTCTAGAACGGCTCCGGCCTTCTTCCTGAGATCCGCGTAGCTTGCCGTTGAGAGGTACCATTCGTTATTCCCCAGGGCGACTACCTCTCCGGATTTGATCAGCTTTTCAAGTGTTTCCTGGATGATCTGTTTATCCAACAAGGTTTGGCCAAAAAGATCCTCCACGGACCGCAGGTGCGAACCCGCGCGCTTGAGCGCCAACACGATTAATTCTGCGGGGCTCCCCCGGTCCTCAACGGCCAACTCCGCGAGGGTCTCCGGCCTGAAGCGTTTCCGTCCGGGCGGGTGCATTTCCAGCAACCGGCCGCCCCCGATGGTATGCGCCGGTGAATACGACCTGATCACAAAGAGATCCCCCCGGATCCCAATCAACGGCTTTTCCGCGCCAAGTTGCGCATAGGCGGTCTCCCCTGGTTCCAGCATGTCCCGGTCCAGGAGGCGGACCCTGGCCATTATCTCGCTGGCTCCCACATGCAGCCTGACCCTGGCCCCGTTCCGCATAGCCTGCGCCGACGCCAAAAGATGCAACGTGGCGTCCGCCAGAGTGGTCGGTTCAAGCACTCCGGGCGTGGCTACCACGTCTCCTCTGGCCACCTCCTGCTTTTCTACCCCGACCAGATTCAAGGCCACCCTTTGCCCGTTTTCCGCTGATTTTACCGGGTTGTCGTGGACCTGGATCTGCCGGACTCGGACCTCCCGGCGCTGGGGCAGGATCTCCAGGTTGTCGCCCTCTTTAATCCGTCCTCCGAGCAAGGTACCGGTGACCACCGTACCGTGCCCCGTAATGGCAAAAACCCGATCCACCGGCAATCGAGCAATCTCCGACCCCTCTTTTGCGGCAGCGGCGGCTACCACCTCCTCGATCCGCTCCAAGAGCTCCGGGATTCCCTGGCCGGTCACCGCTGAGACGGAGACAATAGGGCTGCCAGCCAGGCTGGTCCCTTCCAACCTTTGCCGGATCTCCTCTTTAACCAGTTCAAGCCACTCTTCATCCACCAGATCTGTCTTGGTGAGGGCCACTACCCCCTGTTTCACGTGCAACAGGTTGAGGATCTCCAGATGCTCCACGGTCTGGGGCATGACTCCCTCATCCGCCGCCACCACAAAGAGCACCACGTCGATCCCCGCCACGCCGGCCAGCATATTCTTGATAAACCGCTCGTGCCCCGGCACATCGATCACTGCGGCACGCCGCCCGCTGGGCAGGGTGAAGGGGGCAAACCCGAGGTCGATGGTGATCCCCCGCTCCCGTTCTTCTTTCAGGCGATCGGTATTCACCCCGGTGAGCCTGTGGATCAGCGTAGTCTTGCCGTGGTCCACATGCCCGGCGGTGCCGATTACCACGTGTTTCATTCTCGCTGCTCCTCCCCACCAAAAGCCCGTTCAATAGCCGTTGCGATCTCCGGCTCTTCATTGGGTGCAACAGTCCGGACGTTTAAAAGAACCCGGTCTTTGTGGATCCTGGCGATTACCGGGGGCTCCTGGGCGCGCAGGCGAGTTTCCAGTAATTCGCAGGAGATCTCCCGGGGCAAGATGGCCACTGCCTTGCCAGGGATGCTTGCCGATGGCAGGGAACCGCCCCCCGCCTCCGAAGCGTCGTCTATCACCGCCACCTCGACCCGGCCCGCCAGCCTTTCGGACAACATCCCGGCCAGCCTCTCCGCCGCCTCCGCCACCTGCGCCAAAGGCCGCGTCAGCATTTCCAGGGTGGGAATCTCCCGCCGCGCCAGTTCCGGGTGAATATAGAGCTGCAACGTTACCTCCAGGGCCGCCAACGTCATCTTGTCCAGGCGTAAAGCCCTGGCCAGAGGGTTTTTGGCGATACGATCCACCAGTTCCTTCTTTCCCACGATAATTCCGGCCTGTGGCCCCCCCAGAAGCTTATCCCCGCTGAAGGTTACCAGGTCCACGCCGGCGGCCACGCTGGCCTGAACCATCGGTTCCGGAGGAAGCCCGTACTGTGCCAGATCGACCAGCACCCCGCTGCCGAGGTCCTCCATCACCAGCACCCCCCGCTCGCGACCCAGGGTTACCAGTTCCGATACCGGCACCTCCTCGGTAAAGCCCAGGATCTTGAAGTTGCTGGTATGCACCTTGAGAAGCATGGCCGTCTCGGGAGTAACGGCCCGGCGGTAGTCCTCGAGGTGTGTCTTATTGGTGGTGCCGATCTCCACCAACCTGGCGCCGCTTTTAGCCATCACTTCCGGAATCCGGAATGACCCTCCGATCTCCACCAGTTGCCCCCGGGAAACCACCACCTCGCGGCCGGCAGCCAGGGTATCCAGGCAGAGCAGAACCGCCGCCGCGTTGTTATTTACCGCGATGCCGGCTTCCGCGCCGGTAATTCTCTGCAAAAGCCCGGACAGATGCGCATGCCGGGATCCCCGGCGCCCTTGCGACAGGTCGTATTCCAGGTTGGAATAATGAAACGCCACCCCCTCCAGGGCCTCCCTGGCGGCGGCAGGCAGGAGCGAACGACCCAGGTTGGTGTGTACGATGATGCCGGTGGCGTTGATTACCCGCCGCAGATTCCTCCGTGACAGCCTGGCCTCCAGGCGCCATCCCAATTCTTCTTCCATCCTGGCGATCTTCGCCGCCGGATCGCCATCGGCCCGCGACTCCTCCCGCAATAGGGCCAGTTCCTGCCGGATCGCCTCCACCACTTTTTCCCTGGGCCACCGGCCCAAAAGCTCCTGGACCGCCGGGGTCCCGAGCAAAGTGTTCACCGCCGGAATTCTCCGCAGGATCTCTTTTTGCATGTGGATCCATCTCCCAGCCCTAGCGGTAATTTATAAATTGCAAGGCGATGCCAAAATCCCTGTCCTTCAAACTCTGGATTACCTTTTGGAGCTCATCCTTATCCTTTCCGCTCACCCGGACCTGGTTTTCCTGGATCTGGGCCTGAACCTTGAGTTTGAGCTCCTTGATGGCGTTGACGATCTCCTTGCCCTTCTCCTTGGGGATTCCTCTCTGGATGGTGATCACCTGCCGTACGGTGTCGCCGGCCGCCGGCTCCACCTTGCCGTAGCTTAACGCATTTAAGGGAACGCCCCGGCGCACCATCTTGGACTGCAAGATGTCGATAATGCTCTTTAGTTTGAAGTCGTCATCAGCGATGATCCGGATCTCGTCGCCCTCCTGGCTGAGCTGGCTTTTGCTCCCCTTGAAATCATACCGCTGCGCGATCTCTTTGCGCGTCTGGTTGAGCGCATTGTCAACCTCCTGCATGTTCACTTCGGAGACGATGTCGAAAGAATAGTCCCTGGCCATCTCTGTTTTTCACCCTTCCTCAATAGCCTGCCCTCTTGTCCACCACATTGATCATGGGCCGCCCCTCTATCAGCCGCTCCAGATTTTCGATGAAGATCTCCGTGGCCCTCCTCATGTACCGGGGGTTCATCCCCGCCATATGGGGGGTAATCAACACGTTGGGGAGATCCCACAGCGGGCTGTCCGCGGGAAGAGGCTCCTCCTCGAAGACATCCAGGGCCGCCCCGGCAATCCGCCCCTCCTTCAGGGCGCGAATCAGGGCTGGTTCATCCACGACCTTGCCCCGGCTCACGTTAACTAAAATGGCTTCTTTCTTCATGATCCCCAGTTGCTCTTCCCCCACGAGATGATAGGTCTCGGCCGTATGAGGCACGGCCAGCACCAGGTAATCCGCGCGCCGGAAGACTTCATCCATCTGTTCTCGGGGCAGGAACTCATCCAACCCCTCCGGTACCACATTATCGCCAGGCCGGGATCGCTTTGTGGCGATGATGTGCATTCCAAACCCATGTGCGCGTTTGGCCACCTCCCGCCCGATATCGCCGAACCCGATAATCCCCAGGGTCGCTCCGACAAGTTCCTTGGCGTGCCGCCCGACCCCCTGTTGATCCCATTTATGCTCGTTTTGCAGCCGTCTGGCCAGGAACAATCCCCGCGAAAAATAAAGAATCCCGCCAAAGACCTGGTCCGCGATCCCGATTCCCGATGAACCGCTGGCTTTCGTGACGATCACCGGGCTTTCGACCAGTTCCGGAAAGAGGGCCTTTTCCACTCCGGCGTAGGGAACATGGATCCATTTCAACCGGCCGGCTCCGGTCAATTCCTCGGGCTTTATGCCATAAGCAAACAGCGCATCCGAATCCGCCAGGTTGGCCTGATACTCCTCTTTATTTCGTGCCCAGACGACAGCCAGATTTGGGAAACGTTCACGGACCATGCGCACCAAATCCTCGGACAAGGCACCGGCGGCAGCGTTGGGTGGTTGTGGAACACTGAGCAAGACTTTTTCGATCTGCACCTGGTTCAACTCCTCAAAATAATTGGTACTTACTGTTATTTCGTTCCATGTTTAAATTTTATGGTACGCCGGGGATCTCTGTCAATCATATAAACAGGGGCCATGTGCAGACATTCTTCCACCCATGACCCACCTTGCGCGTCGAAAAACTCCGGTCCTCTTCGGCAAAGGAACTCTTATAAATCCGGGGGTTGCCCTTTTTGCGCCGCAACATTCTTTTCAACCTCGTCATCCTCATCCTTGCTGGCCAGATGCGCCAGGGCGACCACATAATCCTGATCGTCAAGTCTCATCAGGCGCACCCCCTGGGTGTCCCGGCCCATGATGGAGATAGTCTCCACCGGCATCCGGATAATAATGCCCTCCGCGGTGATTACCATGACGTCGTAGTCGGGGCGAACCATCTTCACGCCGGCGATTGGCCCATTCTTTTCAGTAAGCTTTAAGGTCTTGATCCCCTTGCCGCCCCGGGACTGCAACCGGTATTCGTCCATGGGGGTTCGTTTGCCGTAACCGTTTCTGGTCACCACCAGGATATCGGTGCCCGGCTTGACCACATCCATGCCGACCACCCGATCCCCTTCCACCAGGTTGATACCCCTTACACCGTGCGCTGTACGACCCATGGGGCGTACCTCATCGTCCTCAAACCTGATGCTCAGGCCTCTTTCCGTGACCAGAACGACCTCCTGCTTGCCGTCGGTCAGCTTTACCCCCACCAGTTCATCGTTTTCCTCCAGGTTGATGGCGATCAACCCACCGGCACGGACATTGTCGAACTCCGACAACGGCGTTTTCTTCACCGTACCGGCTCTGGTGGTCATAAACAGGTATTGATCCGTATCGAAGGCCCTCACCGGGATGACCGCGTTGATCGTCTCCCCTCGATCAAGCTGGATCAGGTTGATGATTGCCATGCCACGGGCATGGCGGCTGGATTCCGGGATCTGGTGGCATTTCAGGCGATAAGCCCGCCCCCGGTTGGTGAAGAAGAGAATATTGGTATGCGTGGTGGTGACAAAGAGGTGTTCCACGAAGTCCTCCTCTTTGGTGTTCATCCCCGCCATTCCCCGGCCTCCCCGGCGTTGCGACCGGTAGGTATCCACCGGCAAGCGCTTGATGTACCCCTGGTGGGTCAGCATCACCACCACATCCTCGTCCGCAATCAGATCTTCCACCTCGATCTGCTCAGCCGGGCCGGTAATCTCCGAACGGCGCGGATCCGCAAACTTCTCCCGGATGGTGAGGAGTTCTTCCCTGATTACCCCCAGAATCTTTTGCATGTCACCCAGAAGATCCTTGTAATAGGCGATCTTTTTTAAGAGTTCCTGGTACTCTTCCTCGATCTTCTCGCGTTCCAGCGCCGTCAACTTGCGCAACTGCATGTCGAGGATGGCCTCGGCTTGTGGCTGAGTGAGGCCGAAGTTGGCCATCAATCCTTCCCTGGCTTCCTCGTAACTTTTAGACCCCCGGATAAGCTTGATCACCGCATCCAGGTGGTCGATAGCGATCCTCAGCCCTTCCAGGATGTGCGCTTTTTCTTCGGCTTTCTTCAGATCGAACCGGGTGCGGCGGATCACCACATCCTTCTGGTGTTCCAGATAGTAATGCAGCATCTCTTTGAGGTTGAGAATACGGGGGCGCCCATCCACCAGCGCCAGCATGATCACCCCGAAGGTGTCTTGCATCTGGGTATGCTTGTAGAGCTGGTTGAGCACTACATTGGGGTTGGCGTCCCGGCGGAGCTCGATCACGATATGCATTCCCTGGCGATCGGACTCGTCGCGCAGGTCCGTGATCCCGTCGATCTTCCGTTCCCGGACCAACTCGGCGATCTTTTCGATGAGATTGGCCTTGTTCACCATGTACGGAAGCTCGTTGACCACGATCCGGGTCTTACCGTTGTTCATCTGTTCAAAATGGGCCCGCGCCCGCATCTTGACCTGTCCCCGGCCGGTATGGTAGGCGTCCTTGATTCCTTCTTTTCCGAGGATTAAAGCCCCGGTGGGAAAATCCGGGCCCTTGATAAATTTCATCAAGTCCTTGATAGAGATCTCCGGATCTTCAATGAGCTTGACCAGGCCGTCAACGACCTCTCCCAGGTTGTGAGGAGGGATATTGGTGGCCATCCCGACGGCAATCCCGGAGGAACCGTTCACCAGCAGGTTTGGAAACCGGCACGGCAGGACCACGGGCTGCATCCGGGTCTCATCATAGTTGGGAATAAAGTCCACGGTCTCTTTCTTGATATCGGCCAGCATCTCCATGGCAAGCTTTGAAAGGCGCGCCTCGGTGTAGCGCATGGCCGCCGGCGGGTCTCCGTCCACCGAGCCAAAGTTTCCGTGCCCATCCACCAAAAGGTACCGGTATGAAAAGTCCTGGGCCATGCGCACCATGGCATCGTAAATAGCGGCATCTCCATGAGGATGGTAATGCCCCATTACGTCTCCGACGATCCCCGCCGACTTGCGGTGGGGCCTGTCGGGCGTCAGCCCCAGTTCGCCCATGGCGTAAAGGATCCGCCGCTGCACAGGCTTGAGCCCGTCCCGTACGTCCGGTAACGCCCGTTCCACGATGACGCTCATGGCGTAATCCAGGTACGAGCGGCGCATCTCCCCTTCGACGTCGATTGTAACAACCTTCCCCGTGTTAAAGTTCAACATAGCTTTACTCCCTTGACGTTTACTCCATGGCTTGCGAATCAGACATCCAGATTCTGGACCTCGTGGGCATGCTGCTCGATAAACTCACGTCGGGGTTCGACCTTCTCCCCCATCAGGGTTGTAAAGATCTCGTCAGCCGCCACCGCGTCCTCCAGCTTCAACTGAAGGATCGTCCTGGTCTCCGGGTTCATGGTGGTCTTCCAGAGCTGTTCGGCATCCATCTCGCCAAGCCCCTTGTACCGCTGGATGGCGATATTTTGCCTGCCGATCTTGCTCAGAACAGTTTCCAACTCCTTGTCGCTGTAAGCGTAGTGCTCCTCCTTGCCTTTTTTCACCATATAAAGAGGCGGCAAGGCGATATAGACATGCCCGTTTTCGACTAACTCCTTCATATACCGGTAAAAGAAGGTCAAGAGCAACGTCCTGATATGGGCGCCGTCCACGTCGGCATCGGTCATGATCACGATCTTGTGGTATCTGGCTTTTTCCAGATCGAACTCCTCGCCGACACCTGTCCCCAAAGCCGTGATCATTGCCCGGATCTCCTCGTTGCTCAGGATCTTGTCTATCCGGGCTTTTTCCACATTAAGAATCTTCCCCCGCAAGGGCATGATCGCCTGGAATCTCCGATCGCGCCCCTGTTTGGCGGTGCCCCCCGCCGAATCACCCTCCACCAGGTAGAGTTCGCACATGGATGGATCGCTGATTGAGCAGTCCGCCAGCTTTCCGGGCAACGGCGAGATCTCCAGGGCGTTCTTGCGCCGGGTGAGTTCCCTGGCCTTGCGCGCCGCTTCTCGGGCTCTGGCGGCGGTGACAGCCTTTTCCACTATGCGTTTGGCCACCGACGGGTTTTCTTCCAGAAAGGTTCCCAATCCCCCGGCGGTAATCGTCTCCACAATCCCTTTGACTTCGCTATTCCCAAGTTTGGTCTTGGTCTGCCCCTCAAACTGGGGCTCCATGAGCTTGACGCTGATTACAGCGGTACATCCCTCACGGACATCCTCTCCGCTTAAATTTTGGTCCGCTTCCTTCAACAGGCCAATCTTCCGGGCGTAGTCATTCAGGGTTCGGGTCAGCGCCGATCGAAACCCGCTGAGGTGCGTTCCCCCCTCGTGGGTGTTGATATTATTGGCAAAGGAGTAGATGTTCTCAAGGTACCCGTCGTTGTACTGAAGCGCGATCTCCACCTGAATATTGTCCACGGTTCCGGATAAATAGATCACTTCCTTGTGGAGCAGATCCTTGTTCTTGCTCAGGTGCTCGACAAAAGAGACGATGCCCCCATCATATTGAAAGACCGTCTCCTTGCCGTTTATTTCATCGCGCATGACAATCTTTATGCCTTTATTGAGAAAAGCCAGTTCCCGGAGGCGGTGGACCAGAATATCCGGGTTAAACTCGGTGGTTTCAAAGATCTCCGGATCCGGTTTAAAGATCTGTCTGGTACCGGTTGAGTCGGCTTTACCAACCACTTTCAGAGGTGTCACGGGTTTTCCTCGTTCGTATCGCTGGTAATGGACTTTTCCGCCCCGTCGTACCTCGATCTCAAACCATTCGGACAGGGCGTTGACCACGGAGAGCCCTACTCCATGCAGGCCCCCGGAAACCTTGTACCCGCCGTTGCCAAATTTCCCGCCGGCGTGCAATACCGTCATGGCCACTTCCACAGCTGGAATCCCCATCTTTGGATGGATATCCACTGGAATGCCGCGCGCGTTGTCCGCCACTACCACGGTGTGGTCTGCGCGCAGGACAACTTCCACCAGATCGCCGTATCCCGCCATCGCCTCATCGATACTGTTGTCCACCAGTTCGAAAACCAGGTGGTGGAGGCCTTTTTCACCGGTATCCCCGATATACATGCCAGGCCGCCGACGTACCGCTTCCAACCCCTCCAGGACCTGGATCTGCTCGGCGTTATAATCTTGCTCTACTTTTTTATTGTTGTTGGCCATAAACCCACCTCATACCGTTTCCTCTCCACTCTCACCTTTTTCCAGATAGTCCTTCAGGAAATCCGCTCTCTTTTTCAGGGTGAGCGAAGAGATGGCGGACAGATAGACGTACTTGTTGGTAATGACAAAAGACTTGGGGTTCCCATCGGAAATATCCTTTACAAAACCCTCTTCTTGAACTACCTTCAAAAACTCGTCCGTGCTGCGGGACAGATTTCCAATCTCCATGTCGAAGATTGCGATCACATCCCGGAACGGAATCACGACATCTCCCCCAAGATGCAAGAACATGACTCTCCTCCTCCGCTCGGTTTCCTTTGAAAAGTCTCTCCTTTACTCCAGAAGCTTCTCGCAACGGAGATTACTTTTCAAAGGAACCCTGTTAAAATTATACCATTTGAAATTCTAAACAGCCGGGATTCTGCCAGTTGCGCTTCTTGAAAGCTGTGTAACCCTGTGGTCGTCATAAATACTTGCACTTTGCTGCGAATTGCCTCCGTGAGAAACTGCCTGCGGGAATAGTCGAGCTCGGACATAACATCGTCCAGAAGCAAAATCGGGTACTCTCCGGTCTCTTGCCGCATAAACTCGAGTTCAGCCAGTTTAAGAGCCAAAGCCACCGTCCGCTGCTGCCCCTGTGAACCGAACGTACGCGCATCGACTTTGTTAATCTGGATCGAAAGCTCGTCCCGGTGCGGACCCATCAGGGTGATCCCGCGCGACAGTTCCATTTTGCGCAGGCTTTGCAACTGGAGGAGAGCCTTTTCACAGGCGGGCCCCTCTGCAAAAGACGTTTCCCCCAGCCCTGAAATGGAAGGAACATATTTTAATGACAATTCTTCTTTCCCTTCGGTGATCAATTGTTGCATGCGGTTTGCCAGCGACGCCATCTTCTCCACCGCAGCCATCCGCTGTATAGAGATCTTCACCGCACTTTTGGACAACTGCTCGTCCCACACATCAAGGTGTTGCCTGTCGCCGCGACCGGCTTGCATCTCTTTCAGAAGGTTATTGCGCTGCAATAAGATTTGGTGATAGCTGATCAATTCATGACGGTACCGGGGGTTCACCTGGGAAAGCTCCAAATCCAGGAAACGGCGCCTGTAAGCAGGCGCCCCCTTTACCAGCTGGAGATCCTCCGGGGAAAAGGCCACGACGTTGAGATGGCCAAAAAGCTCGCTCAGCTTCGGCAGATCGGCGCCGTTTACCTTGATGCGCTTGCGCTGGTCTTTTATATACCCTATTTCTAGCGTCACCGTGCCAAACTCCCGGTGAATCTCCGCTTTTATGTTAAAGCCAGGCGCCTGCCAGTTTACAAACTCCTGATCACGCGATGCCCGGTAAGAGCGCCCGGTGGCAAGCAGATAAATCGCTTCCAGCAGATTGGTCTTTCCCTGGGCGTTGTCACCTACAAAAATATTCAATGTGGAAACGAAATCGGTGTCCAGCGAGACATAATTTCTAAAATTAGAAAGTTTAATGTGTTTCAAAAACATAGTGGGCGCCTTCTCTCTCCGTTCTCCCCCTCCATGGGCTCTCCGCGGCGCCTTGACATCCCTGCCAAACGCTATCTAACCATCACCGGCATGATCACATAGGTGTACTCCTCCTCCGACGCCGGCTTGACAAGGCCCGGGCTGTGAACGCCGGTGAGTTCCAAAAGAATCTCCGGCGCATCCAGTGTCCGGAGCACATCCGTAATAAAGCGAGCGTTGAAAGCGATCTCGGCGTCATTGCCGTCTTTGGTGATCGCCACCTCCTCGTAAGCCTGGCCGACCTCTGGCACGTTTGCGGAAAGAGTCATCTTCTCCCCGGAGATCTGCAATTTAATCACGTTGGTTCCTTCCCGCCCCAATAATGAAGCCCTCTCCGCCGCCTGTAGAAACGCCAGCCTCTGGATCTGCACTTTGGTTTGATACTGCTTGGGGATCACCTGCTGGTAACTTGGAAACTGCCCTTCAATAAGGCGGGAGACTATCTTTATCGCATCAAGTTCAAAAGAGACATGCTTGGGCCCGATAGTGATCTTCATTTCCTCTTCCCCTGATGACGTGGCCAGGCGGCTTGCTTCCAGCAAAGTTTTCGTAGGGATCAAGGCCTGCGTTCTTTGGTACGTCTGTTCCGCGGGAATCTGGCGCAGAGCCAGCCGTGATGTATCCGTGGCTACCATACGCACTCGATTTTCGTCCAATTCCAGCAAAACGCCGGTCAAAAACGGCCGGGTATCATCCAGCGCCACTGCAAAGCTGGTCTCTTTCACCATCTGCCGGAAGGTTGGCTGTTCAATCTGCAAATACAGATCTCCTTCGTTTTCCGGAAGAGAAGGGAAATCCGCCGCAGGCATGGAGTGCACCAGAAAAACCGACTTGGCGCAGCGAATCTCTGCCATTTTCTTCTCCTCATCGAAGATCAATTCCACCTCTTCATCCGGCAACCGGCGGACAATCTCCGTAAGGTACTTTCCTTCAAGAACAATACTTCCTTCCAGGATAGTCTGCACTGGGACAAAACACTCTATTCCCAGCTCCAAATCGGTGGCAAGAAGGCGTAGACGATCTTTGCCGGCTTCCAGGAGGATTCCGGTCAGGATCGGGAGGGTTGTTTTAGTTGAAACCGCTCTTTGCACTGTTTGAAGGCCCTGATGGAGCGTCTCGCGCGGGCAGATGAAATGCACTTCCGATACCCCCTTGGCTAAAGTTTAAATTCTTCCTGTGGAAAAGTATTTCTTGCCCAATAAAATTGATCTTGTCGTAGTGGTAGTAGTAAGACGTGTGGATTTGTGGAAAAATCCCCAAAAGCCAATAAAAAAGGCCCAGAGTGATGTTGAGGATCTGTAGATAAAATGTCCTGGTTTTTCACGATTTCAACAGAAGATCTTTGCCGGGATCTTTATCCACAAGCCATCCACAAAGTTAGGACCAGCCTGTCCACATTCGTTCATATTCCTGTCTCTCAACCGGCCTGCAATCTCTTGATGATCTCCTTGAGGGTCTCGTTCAATGACGGGTCTTGGTGGATGCTTTCCTGGATCTTTTCATATGCGTGAATCACGGTGGAATGGTCTCTTCCACCGAATTCTTCTCCGATCCGGGGCAAGGATGCATCGGTGAGCTCGCGGGCCAAAAACATGGCCACCTGGCGAGGAAAAGCCACCGCCCGGGTTCGTTTTTTGGCTTTCATCTCCTCCAGAGGAAGGCCGAAATATTCGGCGACAATCATCTGTATACTGTCGATGGTAATTTGTTTAGGTTTGTTTCCCTGAACGATGTCCTTGAGCGCCTCGACGGCCACTTCCGTGGTCACCGGCGTGTTGTTCAATGAAGAGTACGCGATGACGCGGATCAGCGCGCCTTCTAATTCGCGGATGTTTGACTGGATCTGGTTGGCAATGTACGACATTACATCATTGGAGACCTCCAGTTTTTCCGCGCTGGCCTTCTTGCGCAGGATAGCGATTCTGGTCTCGAAGTCAGGGGGTTGGATGTCGGTAATCAACCCCCACTCAAACCTTGAACGCAACCGGTCCTCCAGGGTGGGAATTTCCTTGGGAGGGCGATCGCTGGAGATCACAATCTGTTTGTTGGCTTCATACAAGGCGTTAAAGGTATGAAAGAACTCCTCCTGGGTGCGCTCTTTGCCTGCCAGAAATTGCACATCGTCAATTAATAACACATCTACGTTCCGATACTTTTTTCGGAACTCCGCGTTTTTTTCATCACGAATTGAGTTGATCAATTCGTTTGTGAAATTTTCCGAAGTAACATAGACCACCCTGGTCCCGGAATTTGTTTTCAACACATGGTGGCCAATGGCATGCATGAGATGTGTCTTGCCCAATCCGACCCCGCCGTAAATAAAGAGAGGGTTGTACACTTTTGCCGGAGTCTTGGCAACGGCGAGGGAAGCAGCGTGGGCGAAACGGTTGCTGTTCCCCACGACAAAGTTGTCGAAGGTATAGCGAGGATTGAGCCGGGACGGATTGGAAAAAGCCTTCTGTGGAGAAAAAAAGTCCGTCTCCGGTTGTTTGGATTCCGGTAAAGTGGTGGAGCCGGCTGGTGCGCCGTTTTGAGAAATTACCAGGCGTACCGAAAGAGGTTCGCCGACCACTGTATTCAAGGTTTTTTCGACTAATTTCATATACCGGGATTCCATCCATTCTTTGGCCAAGCGATCCGGAACCTCAAGAGTCAAAACATTCCCCTCCAGAGAAAGGGGCCGCGACCACTTTAAAAAAGCGAAGTTTGTCTTGGCTACCTCGGGTTCAATGAGGCTAAGTGATTGTTTCCATATTTTTGTTAAATGATCGTTCATCTTCTGTGAAGCCTCCTTGAAACCGGTTGGCGTTAGCTTCAAGCAAAAGGATCCCCGTCAGACCCAAAAGTAACAGGCTGCCGAGGATAGCGAAAAGTATATTTCGCCCCGCTCAAAGGTATTTCCTGCAAAAAGAAGTCCACAGGTTTTCCACAAGTTGTGAAAAACTATAAGGGGGAAAAGGAGTTCCCAAGCGAAGGAGAGACTTTTTTGCACATGTGGGCAACCAATTAACAAGTTACCCACAAAGTTATCCACAAGCTGTGCATATCTCTACAAGGGAGAAATAGACTGGTTAGCGCTGGCTCGTTCCGTGTGTTATGATAACAGATCAAAAATTGATCCGCAAGTTCTGGATGAAGCCAAAAGAAGGACCTGTGCATATTTAGTTGTGGAGTTTGGAAGGATATGGCCGGTTGCAGGAGAATATGAATGATAAATACGGAGAGATGTGGGGGAGTCTTTTTTCTTGACATGAGAGGAAGCAATCGGCTATAATTTGATGTGGTTGTCTCACCGGTTCTCGTTAGGGGGTGACGGGCATGAAGAGGACCTTCCAGCCTAAGGTAAGACGGCGGAAAGTTGTACATGGGTTTTTAAAGAGAATGAGCACCAAAGATGGGCGCAATGTCTTAAAAAGACGTCGGATGAAGGGTAGAAAGAGGTTGTGCGCCTAGATGGTTTGCCTTGTCCGGCTGAAAAGACCCGATGATTTCCGGCGGGTCTACGCCCATGGGACATCATACGTACATAAAGTTATTGTTTTGTATGTCCTGCCGTCCGGGAAAGGTCTTTCGCGGATCGGTCTTGTGGTGAGCAAAAAGATCGGCAAGGCGGTAGTCCGAAACAAGATTAAGCGCCGGTTGCGCGCAATCACGGATTCTGCGCAGATAACCGGCGGGTTTGATCTGGTGGTCGTGGCCAGAGGGCGGGCCAGGGAGGCGACTTTCGGGGCATTGCAGGAGGCATTCTCTTTGCTGGCGCGTAAAGCTGGAATCTGGGTTGATGGCGAGGACACGCCAGTTCGTGCAAAGGAGGACGAGTAGTGCGCTTTCTTGTTCTCGGCCTCATTCGTGTCTATCAGAAGGTGATTTCTCCCCTTAAGCCGAGAAGTTGCCGGTTTTATCCAACTTGTTCGGAGTACGCTGCCGGCGCCGTGCAAAAACATGGTGTCGTCAGGGGTGGCTATCTGGCAATCCGGCGGCTGTTGCGGTGCCACCCGTTTCATCCCGGTGGTTTTGATCCTGTTCCTTAACTAATTGAAACGGGAGGTTGGGGGTTTGTCTTTATTACGCGAGGTGATGGTGGCTTCCCTCAAGTTTTTTTATCAATTTACGGGCAGTTACGGGTGGGCGATCATTCTTTTGACCGTCGCTATTCGTCTTATTTTGTACCCGTTGTTTGCCACTCAGACCAAGACTGCGGCGGTGATGAAGGAGTTACAGCCAAAATTGGCCGAACTTCAGGCCAAGTATAAGAGTAAACCCGAAGAGTACCAAAAAAAGATGATGGAACTGTATAAGGAACACAAGATCAACCCCCTTGGGGGGTGTCTACCTGCATTGATCCAGTTGCCGTTTCTTTGGGCTCTTTTTCAGGTACTCGGAAGCTTTCAGTTCGGGCAGGAACGTTTTTTGGGTCTATGGATCCTGACCAAGCCGGATCCTTACTACATCCTGCCAATCCTGGCGGCGCTAACCACCTATATTCAGATGGCGATGACCACCACGGATCCTTCCCAACGGGCGATGACCATGATTATGCCGATCTTTATCGGCTGGATGAGCATAAAGTTCGCATCCGGCCTGGCGATCTACTGGGTTGTGAGTAACATTTTCTCCATTGGCCAACAATATATTACCAACCGGCAAATGGCGGTGCGTCAAGAAGGGGGCAAGGCAAAGTGAAGGAAGTGACCGTTACCGGCAAAAGTATCGAAGATGCGGTAGCAGAGGCTTTGCAATTGCTGGGTGCCCCGAGAAGCCAGGTCGATGTTGAGGTTCTGGATGAAGGGACCAAGGGTCTTTTTGGCCTTTTGGGAAGCAAATCGGCCAAGGTCCGTGTGATATTGAAGGAGAAGCCGGTGACCGGCGGAGCTGTCCCAAAGAACCAAACAGAGCACAAGAGCCAACCTGAACAAATCCGAGAGGATAGGACCAAAAAAGCGAGTGAATTCTTGTCGCAATTTTGCCGGATTCTTGATGTGGAAGCGGATATCACTCAGGGAGAAGGGACCGATGGAACGATAACCCTCGAAGTGAACGGTACCGACCTGGGGATTCTAATCGGGCGCCATGGGCAAACATTGGATGCTTTGCAGTACCTGGTAAATTTGGCGGCCAACAAGGGTAGTAAAGGTGGACAGGATTGGGTAAGATTTGTTGTGGATGTGGAAGGATACCGGCGCAGGCGGGAAGAGACCTTACAAAGTCTTGCGCACCGGTTGGCCACCAAAGTCAAGGTTTACGGGAGAAAGACCGTGCTGGAGCCCATGACACCTCAGGAGCGCCGGATCATACATACGGCTCTTCAAGATGACCCGGATGTTTATACCTATAGCGAAGGAGAGGAGCCTTTCCGCCGGGTAATTATCAGCCTCAAGGAGAAGGCCGGTAACAAAAAGTAGCTGCAGGCGCAGAGAAGCTGGAGTCGTCGGGTTTTCTATCTTGATGCGTGCCGGGGAGGGCACGCATTTGTGTTAAATGCGAAAGAAAGGTGCTGGCGTGTGGATCAGGATACTATTGCCGCTATTTCCACTGCCCTGGGGGAAAGCGGGATCGCCATCGTTCGCATCAGCGGCGATCAAGCCATCCCCATCGTTGACCGCCTCTTTCGCCCGCGTCGGAGCGGGGAGTCATTGAGCGTGGGTCCCTCTTTCTCCATGCGCCTGGGCGAAATTGTCGATCATCAGACTGGAAAGGTGATCGATGAGGCTATTGTTTCGGTGATGCGTAAGCCGCGAACCTATACCCGTGAAGATGTGGTGGAGATCAATTGCCACGGTGGGCTGGCAGCGGTACGCAGGGTGTTGGAGGCTGTTTTGGCCAACGGCGCCAGGCTCGCGGAGCCCGGAGAATTTACCAAAAGAGCCTTTTTAAATGGGCGTCTGGATCTCTCTCAGGCCGAGGCGGTCATTGATATTATCAGAGCCAAGGCCGACGGGAGCCTCCGGCTGGCGATGGAAAATCTAGCCGGAGGATTATCCGCCACGGTTCGGGAGTTGCGGAAGATTTTGATTGGGATCAGCGCATCAATTGAGGCGGCGATTGATTTCCCCGATGAGGAGATCCCCGGGTTGGAGCCGGGAGAGGTACTCAGCCAACTGGGCGAAGTCTCGGCCAGGCTGGACAGGCTTATCGAATCAGCGGAGATCGGAAAGGTTTACCGTGAAGGAGTGGGAACGGTAATCGTCGGGAAACCTAACGTCGGCAAGTCCAGCCTCCTCAACGCTCTTTTACGCGAATCCCGCGCTATCGTCACCGATGTACCCGGCACTACCAGGGATGCAATCGAGGAACTGGTGAATCTTGAAGGGATCCCTTTTCGCCTGGTGGATACCGCCGGGATCCGGGAGACCAGCGATGCCGTGGAAAAGCTTGGAGTAGAACGAACACGCCAGTTTTTAGAGCGCGCCGATCTGGTTATTCTGGTGGTTGATGCACACCAGGGCCTTTCCCGGGAGGATCGAGAGATCATCAAGGAACTCCTGGTAAAGAAGACCCTCGTGGTCATTAATAAGACGGATCTGCCGGAATCAGAAGATATCGCGAAATTGACCGATCTGTTGCCCGGAAGGCGCTTTGTGCGCATGTCTCTTGTCCAGGGTTGGGGATTGTCCGAGTTGGAGGCAGCCATGGTGGATGCCGTGGCCGGAGGACGGATCTCGCCTGGTGAGGGAGTTTTGGTCAGCAATCTGCGGCATAAGGAGGCACTCAAGCGGGCGCGACGATCGGTACAGGAGGCCAGGAACACCATGGTTCAAGGTTTGCCCGAGGATCTTTTGACAGTGGACTTGAAGGCTGCGCTGGATGCCCTGGGGGAGATCACCGGGGAGACGGTTGATGATGAGGTTGTGAACCAGATCTTCAGCCAGTTTTGCATCGGAAAGTAGAGGTGTGGGGGATGCCGCTCCAGCGGGAAGATTCGGTATACGGGCGTTATGATGTGATCGTGGTGGGCGCCGGGCATGCCGGATGTGAGGCAGGGTTGGCGGCAGCGCGCATGGGTTGCCGGACTCTGATCTTGACCATCAATCTGGATAACGTGGGTTGGATGCCGTGCAACCCGGCGATTGGCGGCCCGGCCAAGAGCCACCTGGTGCGGGAGGTGGATGCGCTGGGAGGAGAAATGGGCAAAAACATCGACCGGACCTATATCCAGATCCGCATGCTTAATACCCGCAAGGGACCGGCTGTCCATTCCCTGCGCGCCCAGGCGGACCGGATCGCCTATCACGTGGCCATGAAGGAAGCTTTGGAGAAGACGCCCAACCTCGAGCTAAAACAGGCGATTGTGACGGAGTTGGTGGTCCGGGGAGGCCGGGCAGTCGGAGTGCGGCTTAAGACGGGGACCTTTATCGAGGGCTCCACGGTGGTGTTGACCACCGGGACCTACCTGAGGGGACGGATTCATATCGGGGAGATCAGTTACGAATCGGGGCCGCACGGGCAGCAAGCCGCAAGCGAACTTTCGGAAAGCTTGCGGGGGTTGGGTCTCTCCTTGATGCGTTTTAAAACTGGTACCCCACCAAGGGTAGACAAACGTTCGCTTGATTTCAGCAAGATGGAGATTCAACCGGGCCATGACGTGGTTACCGGCTTCTCTTTTTCCGATGTTCCCGGCCGCCGGAAGTTTGAGGCGGGCAATGAACAGGTTCCCTGTTGGTTGACCTATACCACCCCGGCTACCCATGCCATTATTGAAAGAAATATGCACCGCGCGCCGGTTTTCAGCGGGGCGATCACCGGGGTCGGACCGCGATACTGCCCCTCCATTGAAACGAAGGTCGCAGAGTTTCCGGAGAAGCCACGTCACCAGATCTTTATCGAACCGGAAGGGTTGCATACCTATGAAATGTACGTAAGCGGGCTCTCGACCAGCTTGCCGGAGGATGTCCAGGTGGAATTGCTGCACAGTATTCCAGGCCTGGAAAACGCTGTGGTGATGCGCCTCGGTTACGCCATAGAGTACGACTGCCTGGACCCGACTCAGCTAACTCCAAGCCTGGAAACCAAAACAATCGGCGGGTTGTTTACCGCCGGGCAGATCAACGGGACTTCCGGGTACGAGGAGGCTGCCGCGCAAGGGATCATGGCGGGGATCAACGCGGCCTTGCGGGTCAAGGGAGAAGAACCTTTTATTCTAGACCGCTCCGAAGCCTATATTGGAGTTTTAATAGATGATCTGGTCACCAAGGGGACGCAAGAACCATACCGGATGTTGACCACTAGGGCGGAATACCGGCTCCTGTTGCGGCAGGATAACGCGGATCTCCGGCTTACCGAAAAGGGGCGCGCCCTGGGGCTGGTTGGCGACGAACAGTACCGCAGGTTTGCGGAAAAGCGGGAGATGATCGCCCGGGAGGAAGAGCGCCTGCGGAGGGTCGCCATAAACCCGAGCGAGGATGTCCAGGAGGTTCTGGAAGGGGTGGAATCCTCAGTATTGCGGAGCCCCACCACTCTGGCAGAACTCTTGAAACGTCCGGAACTTACCTATCAGAGTCTGGCTCCTCTGGATCCCGGGAGGACTCCCCTGCCGGCGGAAGTGGTGGAAGAGGTGGAGTTACGGCTAAAATACGAAGGATATATTTCCAGGCAGTCCGAGCAGGTACAACGCTTTAAAAAGATGGAAGGGCTAAGGATCCCACCGGAAATTGTCTATGAGGAGATCACCGGACTTTCCACTGAAGCCAGGGAGAAACTGGCTAAAATTCGTCCCCTCTCGTTCGGCCAGGCATCAAGGATCTCCGGGGTTTCTCCGGCCGATCTGTCGGTGCTGGCTGTTTACCTGGAGCAATGGCGGCGGCGAGACTGAGATGAGCGAGGAAATGCGCGATGTCCGACGGGCTTGTGAAGACCGGCGAAGGGGCCGGCCAAGCAGTGTTTCGACGTTATCTTGAAGAATGGGCGCGCTCCGGTGCGGGGATCACCCTGGATTCCCGGCAGATTGACCTTTTTATGAAGTATCTGGTGGAATTGATGGAATGGAACAAACGAATTAACCTTACCGCGATCCATGAGGAAGGGGAGATCGTCCAGAAACATTTCATTGATTCCCTTACATGCCTTTTGGCAGCACCCTTTCCCACCGGGAGCCGTCTCATCGATGTGGGTGCCGGAGCGGGCTTTCCCGGGATTCCCTTAAAAATTGCCAGGCCTGACCTGGTCGTTACCCTGCTGGATGCGCTCCAGAAGCGAGTGATCTTTTTGGAGCATCTTTGCGGGGAGTTGGGCTTGAAAGAGATCCAGGCGGTGCAGGGGAGGGCTGAGGATGTGGCACATACCGCCCCACACCGGGAAAGTTATGACATCGCTACGGCCAGGGCGGTGGCCAGGTTGCGGGTTTTGGCGGAATATGCCCTTCCCTTTGTCCGGGTGGGAGGAATATTTATAGCCCAGAAAGGACCGGAGATTGCTCCTGAACTTGAAGAAGCCCGGCCGGCGATAAAACGGCTGGGTGGGGAATTCCGGTTGGTTAAAAAGTTGGCCTTGCCCCAGGAGGCCGGGGAAAGGAACCTGGTGGTAATTGGCAAGGTCTCCCCTACCCCGCCGGAATTTCCTCGTAAGGCCGGGACCCCCGAAAAAAAACCCCTGTAAGGGGTCTTTTTTTAAGCCCTTCAGACCAGCCGATCTTTTAACCTCCCTACTGGGGATCTTGGGCAGGAAGTCCGAGGAGGGTGGCGAAATTTAGATTACATGTCTGCGAGCACAAATCGAAATCCGGAACCAAAGGTGGCGGTATCGATGGGGGAATCTGAACGCCATGCAATTGTGGAAATCCCCGTGGAACTAATTGATGCCAGCCCATATCAACCGCGGCGGAATTTTGACGAGGGAAGCCTGGCGGAATTGGGCCAGTCGATTCAAGAGCGCGGGGTTATCCAGCCAATCCTTGTTTGTCGGGCCGGCGCCCGATATGAGCTTGTGGCCGGGGAAAGACGTCTGCGTGCGTGCCGTGCCCTGGGGATGAAGACCATTCCGGCGATAGTGGTTGAATTGCCCGAAGTGGAAAAAGCGGAGACCGCGTTGATTGAAAACCTGCAAAGAAAGGATTTGAACTGTCTGGAAGAGGCGGAAGGATATGAGCGGTTGATCCGCGAGTTCAATTATACTCAGGAGGAGTTGGCCCGGCGGGTTGGTAGAAGCCAGGCGGCGATTGCAAACAAGTTACGGTTGCTCAGGTTGCCGGAAAAAGTCAAAGAAAATATTTCCCGGGAAATAATCTCCGAAAGACATGCGAGGGCCCTCCTGGGGCTGGCCCGGGAAGCCGATCAGTTGAAAGCATTGGAGGAGATCATCCGCCGCCAGCTGAATGTACGTCAGGCCGAGGAACTGGTGCAGGCTCTCCTTGCGAACGGGACCGGGAAAGATCATCCACCAAAGGCCAGACCAAATGTGATCCGGATTTTGAAAGATCTGCGCATCTTTAAAAATTCGTTATATCAGCTGATACGTGAACTCGAAAAGTGCGGCGTACCGGTGGAGCTCGAGGAGTCCGACGACGAGGAAGTTTATACGGTCCATATGGTGATAAAAAAGACCGGGTTGAAGAGAAAGAGCACCAAAGGAAGGATTGGCTTGGGACGCCGGGTGATCTCCTAGGTCGGCAAAGGAGTGTTTGGGCCAAGAGGAGGGTAAAAGATGGGTAAAATTTTTGCTGTAGTGAACCAGAAGGGCGGAGTCGGTAAAACCACGACGGTGATCAATTTAGGGGCTTGCCTGGCGGAGCAGGGGCGGAAGGTGCTGATGGTGGATGTGGATCCCCAGGGAAATACCAGTAGTGGGATTGGCATCGACAAGAGCAAGTTGAATATGTGTATATATGATGTTCTAATCAATGAGCGACAGATTGACGAGGTAAAGGTTCCGTCCGGTTATCCGCGCCTGGATCTTGTTCCAGCCAGAATTCATCTGGCGGGGGCTGAAATTGAGCTGGTATCAACTGTAGGCCGGGAGTTCAGGCTGAAAGAGGCATTGAAAGCCGTTCGTGATCGTTATGACTACATTCTTCTGGATTGTCCACCCTCTTTGGGACTGTTGACATTGAATGCACTGGCTGCGGCTGACGGGGCTTTAGTACCTATCCAGTGCGAGTACTTTGCGTTGGAAGGGTTAAGCCAGCTTTTGAAGACCATTGAACTGGTACAACGGCATCTGAACCCGTCACTTCAAATTTCCGGGGTTGTGATGACCATGTTTGATGCCAGAACTAATCTGGCTCAGCAGGTGATTGATGAGGTAAAGGCCCATTTCGGGGAAAAAGTTTTTGCCACTGTTATTCCACGTAATATTCGCCTCAGTGAGGCGCCAAGCTTTGGACAGCCGGTAATCGTTTATGACGGCAAATCTCGGGGAGCTCTTTCATATCAGGACCTGGCAAAGGAGGTAATCGCCCGTGGTTAGGCAGGTATTGGGGCGCGGTCTGGGTGCATTGATTCAGGAAGTCGATAGCGTGGATCAATCAGCCGTACGGAACCTTCCTATTTCGGCGATCAAACCGAATCCATTTCAGCCACGGCAGCATTTTGACGAAGAGAAACTTGCGGAGCTCGCTGCTTCAATAAAGGAGCATGGTGTTGTACAACCCCTCATTCTGCGCCAACGAGAAGAAGGATATGAACTGGTCGCGGGAGAACGTCGTTGGCGTGCCGCACAGTTGGCCGGGTTAAAAGAGGTGCCGGTGGTTGTCAAAGGGTTAAACGATCTTCAAATGATGCAGATTGCCCTGGTGGAAAATCTTCAGCGAGAAGATCTTAACCCTCTCGAAGAGGCCCGGGCGTATGCCAGGCTACTAAATGAGTTTTCCATGACGCAGGAAGAGATTGCTTTTACAGTCGGAAAGAGCCGTCCTGTAGTGGCCAACACACTGCGCCTTCTTCATTTGCCCGAGGAGATTCAGGAGAGTGTTTCACGTGGAACAATAAGTATGGGGCATGCACGGACAATTCTGGGATTGGAGAGCCCGGAGCAGCAGATCACCGCCTGGGAAAAGATTCTCAAAGATCAGCTCAGTGTTCGAGAGACCGAAAGGCTTGTGGAGTCCCTAAAAGAGAAAGTTTCCACTGCTCCA
>JBLNCV010000163.1:0-4070 GCA_050260975.1 Syntrophothermus sp.
AGATCCAGACAATACTGATGGCCACTGTAGAGGTCACAGTCGGCATATACAAGGCGGTCCTAAAAAAAGAGATCCCTTTAAGCTGCCGGTTGACGGCGATGGCCAGCCCGAGGGAGGTGGCGACGATTAACGGCACAATACCCATTGCGAAGTAAAAGGTGTTGTACAGGGCCCGTGTGAAGTTTGGGTCGCCGGTGAGAGCTTTTTGGTAGTTTTCCAGACCCACGAATTTTGGAGGACTCAGCAAGCCCCACTCCTGAAACCCGAGCCAGAAAGCCACTCCTACGGCAAACACAGTAAAGATCAGAAAAGCAATGGTACTTGGCGCCAAAAAAAGCCAACCGGTGAGAGCCTCTCTTCTTTGGAGCGCAGACATTCGACGACGGGGCGCGGGCGTAATTTCACCCACTGGAACAGCTCCTGGCAAATTTTCACTCATAAATGACTCCCCCCAATGACTGCGGAAATCCTCCCGGTAGTTACGGATGGCGGTGAAGCACCACGTGGAACCTGTACTTGTCGCCGCGATAGACGGATTTGGCGAACTCCACCGGACGGCCGTCCTCAAGAGAAGTAATCCGTTCCGTAAGAAGGACCGCGTCTTTCTCTTTGATGCGCAGCAACCGCGCCTCCTTTTTTGTGGCCAACGACCCCTCAAGAAACTGCTCTGCTTTGCTGAGACGCAAGCCGTACCGGTTCTCCAGGAGGCCGTAAAAGGACTGGCCGCCCAGGTCATCCCCCAGCAATTCGGGGCAGATGGAGTAGGGAACATAGAGGGTTTCCACCGCCAGGGGCTCGTTGTCGGCGAGGCGCAGGCGTTGAATACGGACGACCTCCTCGTCTTCTTTGAGGCGCAACGACTTGGCAATCTCCGGCGGCGCCGGGATGAGTTCCTTGCTGAGCAACCTCGCCCCCGGAACCAGGCCGCGCTGCCACATATCTTCCGTGAAGCTGGTGAGTTTGAGCAGATCCTGTTGAAGCTTGGGTTTGGCGACAAAGGTCCCCTTGCCCTGGCGTCGGATGACCAGCCCCTCGTTGACAAGGGCATTGATGGCCTGTTTAACGGTAATCCTGCTGACGTTGTAGCGTTCGCAGAGTTCCTGGTCGGTGGGGATTTGATCCCCCGGTTGGAGGGCGCCGCCTTCGATCTGCTTGCGCCAGAATTCTTTGATTTGCAGGTAAAGGGGGATGGGATTGTCTCTGCTTACGGGCTCCACCATGGCTCTGCTTGCAGGCTCCATCGGTCTCACCTCGACTTTGCCGCGGGATGTGTATATGGATATATTTGGCATATTGATATACCAACTTATATATTGGCTCCCCTTTCTCAAAAATCCTTCTTAACTATCGGAAAAAATGGCGGTGGCCCTTATTACGGTTGATCCGTTGAGCAGTTTGAGCAGGTGGTGCCAAAACTGGTTGCCCATATAGCCGCGAGATAAATCTGCCCACCTTGTGTGGCATAGTTTCATCCTACGGGCTTAAACGGCCAGTTTTGTTCAAAAAAGGGTAAAAGGAGGCTGTTGACTTTCCCTGATACCCGAAGTAGAATGATACCGAAAGCGGGACGAAAATTAAACACATGGGACAAAATTTGTCCCATAACCTGTCCCGCAATATAAATCTCAGGCGCCAAGCCTGGATCAAGGGGGGTTACATAAGATGGTATGCCGTGATTGCAAGACGGTCAACTTTTCGGGGGACGCCTACTGCCGCAAGTGTGGTGCGGATCTGTGGCGGAAGGCCAACGCCAACGACGAACCCAAAAAGACGCTGTGGCAAAAGGTAATCGGCAGGGCTACCTACCTGCACAGTTGATGCGCTCAACTGTGCTTCTTCATTATTTATCCCCTCTGGAAATCGCGATATCTCCGTCCTTGCTCACCAGGTTCAGGCGTACCTCGCCGTCGCCAGTGTGGCCCCGCAGGTAATTGGGACGTATCTCATCCACGATCAGGCCCGGCAGGTCCTTAATCTGGAAATTTCCGCCCGGAGCGGAGGCCTCAATCGTCACTGACGCAAGGTCCGACATAGTTAGATCAATATAACCGCTTGTGGCTTCAAAATAATAAGAACCAGGCGCCCAGATCCGGAGCCGGCCCCGGATCGCCCCGTTGGAGGTGACCAGGCGGGAGCCCGGGCGCAGATCGACGTTTCCCAGGACGATCTTACCGTCTGAGGTTGACAGATCGAGTTTTCCCGCCACATTTTGAACTTCGATTCCGCCATTACCGGTAGTGGCCGCCGCAAAGTCGCGGATACGGATGCCGTTTATGGCGATTTCCCCGCGGGACACGGCCAGAGAAATATTTTGGATGGAGGAGGCCGGCAGGACTACCTTTACCCGTACCGAGGCGGAAAACCACCAACCGGGGACGCGCGGGGGGTGAGTGGTGATCCGCAGCAAACCGTCTTTTTCCGAGATATCAACCTTCACGCTATCCAGCGATTTTTGGGTGAGGGCAGCCCCGGCGCCGCGGCCGGTCTTCTGGATCCGCACCTCCGGCGGCGATTGTTCGCTATAGGTTATCTCAACAGGGCCAATGGGGTTTTTCACGATGAGCTTTTCCACGGCCTGGCCGGAGAGGGGGTGGATAGCGAAGTCTTCTATGGTTTTTGCGGTCTTTTCGCTGGTGAAGCCACTGGCGATGGCCAGGATGGCCAGGAGAAGAACGGTTCTGATGAACTGGCCGACTTTGGTGTAGTGTGTATCTTTGGCGAGCCGGCCAACGATTGCTGAGAATCGGCGAAGATCTTCATGCATGGCTGCCCCTCCGCGCTCAGGCGTTTGCGCATCTAGATCCAATCTGAAATCCTGCTGAATTTCGTCCCCAGGTTTAATTCACTGTTTACGGCGGAATTCCTGCTAAAGGTACGGGCCCGCTCCTTGGTGAGCGGGCCTTTTGCGTCTACACGTGTCAAATACCTTCTGTTGAGGAAACCTCTTTTTTACTATACCAAACCAGTTGTGGCAATAAAAATGAAGGCCACGTAAAAAGCGCCGGATAGCAGCAAGGTAACTGGACGGAGACGGCCGGTCCGCCGGAGGGCCAGGTAGACCATGCCGGCTGATAGGATGGCCAGAACCGCGCTGGTGGCGGCGACCGGCGAGAGCGCCCAAGGCGTGAAGGCAATGCCCAGGGCAGGAATCATCGAACTCTGGAAGACCATGGCCCCGGTGATATTGCCCAGAGCCAGGGTATCCTTGCCCTCGCGGATCCAGATCACACTGTTAAACTTCTCGGGCAACTCGGTGGCTACCGGAGCGATAAAGAGCGACAAGATTAGAGCGGGAACCCCGAAGGCTGCCGACAGACTGCTCAAGGCGTTCACAAAGAGGTTGGCGGCTCCGGCGATACCCGCGATGGCCAGCAATACCTGGAGCAGTATCAGCGCCAAGGCCGGGTTTTCAGCCCTTTTAGCGAAATAAAGCGGTGCAAGATGGTGCTCGCCCACCTCTGCGCCGTCTTTAATGGTCTTCGCGGCGTAGTACAGGTAGGCGGCTACCAACGCCACGGCGATTGCCGGCCGGATCCACCCGGATGGGAGCAAAGAGGTAAGCAAAGCCACCGTGTAGACAGCAAGAAAAAATCCCAGATCCCGGCGCATAATGGAGGTGTCAAGGGAAAGGTAAGGGAGCGCCGGCGCCTTGTCTGCCGCCTGTATGAAACCAATCGAATCAGATTCGGTTTCTCGTACCGGCGAAGCGGAGGCGGCCGGCGAAACTTGCCTTCGACGCCTGAAAAGGACAGCCGAAAGCCCCACGATAAAAAACGCCAGGGTGCTAAGCATGAAGGGCGCTCCGAGGATCGCCCCGATTCCCACCTCGTGCGACTCGGCCCCGGTGCTAAATAAGATGGCGATGATCGGGATCAACGTCTCAGGCAGCGCCGTTCCCACCGCGGCCAAGATGCTTCCAACCGCTCCTTCCGACAAGTTCAGCCTCTTTCCCAGCCACTCGATCCCATTTGTAAAAAAGGTGGCTCCCAAGAGAATAAAGCCCAGGCTCGCGATCAGGATGATGATGTCAAGGATCACGTGAATACCTCCGTTATTTGATTGTCGTTTAG
>JBLNCV010000164.1:0-3973 GCA_050260975.1 Syntrophothermus sp.
GGTGAAAGCGGTTTTTGGGAAGACCACGCTGGAATTGGTCCTCGGGGACATTACCCAACAGGAGACGGAAGCGATTGTCAACGCCGCCAACAGCGGCCTTCTGGGCGGCGGCGGGGTTGACGGCGCCATTCACCGGGCCGGGGGGCCTGACATCGCCAGGGAGTGCGCGGAGATCCGCCGCCGACAGGGAGGTTGCCCGCCTGGAGAAGCGGTGATTACCACCGGCGGAAAGCTAAAGGCCAGGTACGTCATCCACACCGTGGGCCCGATCTGGGACGGAGGCGATGAGGGGGGAGACGAGATTTTAAGGAGCGCGTATCTTAGTTCTCTGCGCCTGGCGAAGGATCGGGGGATCGGGTCTCTGGCGTTTCCATCCATCAGCACCGGCGCCTACGGCTTTCCGGTGGAACGGGCGGCCAGAATCGCGCTGCGAACCATAAAGGAATTTCTTTTAAATGAGTCTCCGCAAGGTGATTTAAGCAGGATCAACTTCGTGCTCTTCTCAGAACGGGATCTTGCAATTTATAAAAAAGTGCTTCAGAATCTACTTAAGGATTGATCTTCAAGTTCCCAAAAAATCTTTTCACATCTTGCGTTTTCAAGGGGGAATTTCCTCACTCGTATCGAATAAACACTACCAATACCCAAAATGCGGTTGTAACAAGGAGGATATGGTGGGGAAATGAGTGTGGTTCAGCAAGCAGAGCGAGTAGCGAGGAGTGAGGAGATTTTGCACATTGCCATCGAACCTTTGGAAAGTCGCGATATGAAACCGCTTACGGATCCGGCGCAGCTTGGTTTCGGCAAGATCTTCACCGACCGGATGTTCACCATGAAGCATAAGAAGGGGGCCGGTTGGGTAGACGCCAAGATTGAGAAGTACCGAAACTTCAGCTTCGATCCGGCGACCTGTGTGTTTCATTACGCGCAGGAGGTTTTTGAGGGGCTGAAGGCTTATTTGTCCGAGGATGGGCGGATTCTCCTGTTCAGGCCGGAACAGAATGCGCGCCGGATGATCCGGTCGGCGGAACGCATGTGCATGCCTCCGGTACCGGAAGAAGTTTTCTTGAAGGCGGTAGAAAAGCTGGTTCTCTTGGAGAAACGCTGGATCCCGCGCGTACCCGGCACATCTTTATATATCCGGCCGACCCTGATCGCCACGGAAGGGGCGCTGGGCGTGCATCCATCCGCGGAGACGCTGTTTTATATCATCCTTTCGCCGTCGGGGGCGTATTTCAAAGGTGGTTTCCAGCCGGTGAGCCTCCTGGTGGAGGATACCTATGTACGGGCGGTCGCCGGTGGAACTGGCGAGGCAAAGACCGGCGGCAATTATGCCGCAAGCCTTCTGGCGGGGGAAAAGGCGCAGGAGAAGGGCTTTTCCCAGGTCCTATGGCTTGATGGGCGGGAGAAGAAGTATGTGGAAGAAGTAGGGTCCATGAACATCTTCTTCTGTTTTGGCAAGAAGCTGGTTACCCCGGCGTTAACCGGCTCCATCTTACCCGGTATCACCCGGGCTTCCGTGATTGAGCTGGCCCGCCGGCTCGGGTATGAGGTCGAGGAGCGGCTGATCAGCATTGACGAGGTCGTCGCCGGGGCGGCGGACGGGTCATTGACGGAGGCTTTTGGAACCGGTACGGCGGCGGTTATTTCACCCGTTGGCTCCTTGCATTATAAAGGGAAGAATTATATCGTGGGCGGCGGCCAGGTTGGCCCTATCACCCAGGAGTTGTACGATCAACTTACCGCGATCCAATACGGGCGAGCGAAGGACGAATTCGGTTGGGTGCGGGAGATCGGCCGGGTGTAGCGGGCGCCGCGCCGGCTTGGTTTACGTGTGGCGGCGGGATCGAACACGCCCGATGCCTCCTTTAACAGTATTCTCCAGAAAGCGAGCCTCTGCTTCAAAAAACTTCTTGGCGTCTTCATGGTCCTGAAGCGCTCTTACCGCGAACCGGGCAAATCTTCCCGGTTCGTCTTCATAGAGGATTCGCCCGTCTTGAGCAATATGGTACTTCAAGAGAGGGTCCGCCCGCCGCAGGTCCACCAGATGCACGAGCCCAGTCCCAAACAGGTACATGATCTCACCTGATAGGTTATCTCCCGCTTGAGCACCTGACAAAACCTTCAACGGCTGCCTATTTCCCAGAAACAAACGTAACTTAGAAGGTGATTTGGCAATTATATAGAAATACTATAGCCAATGCGAAACACGGCACGGGACACTAACTCTCCATGGTTGGGCCCCAAGCTGAGTCCAGAGGAAAAGTCGACAGGAGATGCTAGGTAAAGTGAACCCAAGTACCAGTACCGAAACCGGCAAGATTGACACGAAAACGAACGCCGCCGCCAGGAGTACGAAACCCCGCTTTCGTTTCCCGCCCAGCCCCACGGGGTACGCGCATCTGGGGAACATGCGCACCGCCCTGTACAATTATCTGCTGGCGGAGGCCATGGGCGGCGAGTTTATTCTGAGGATCGAAGATACGGACCAGACCCGCTACGTTGCGGACAGCGTGGATAACATTATCGAAAGTTGCCGGAAACTGGGGCTCAAGTGGGCGGAGGGGCCGGATATCGGGGGGCCCTACGGCCCGTATTACCAGTCCCAGCGGTTGGAGATCTACGATAAGCTGTTGCACCAGCTTGTGGACGAAGGAAAGGCTTACCCCTGCTTTTGCAGCCCGGAAAGGCTGGAAGAGCTTCGCAAGGAGCAAGAAGCCGCCAAACTGCCTCCCGGTTACGACCGCCGCTGCCGCGACATTCCTCCCACAGAGGCCCGGCGCCGGATGGAGGCGGGGGAACCCTATGTCATCCGTTTCAAGATGCCTCTGGAAGGCGTCACCGTGGTTAACGACTATCTACGGGGCGAACTGATCTTTGAAAATTCCACGCTGGATGACCATGTTCTCCTGAAGCGCCGGCGGGAGGGCGAAAAGTACGCATGGCCGACCTATCATGGGTGCAGCCCTGTCGACGACCATTTGATGCACATCTCGCATATTGTGCGGGGGGACGAGTGGCTTCCATCTTCGCCCAAGCATAAACTGCTTTTTGAGGCCTTCGGCTGGGAAGTTCCCGTCTTTGTGCACCTGCCCATCATTTTGTCACCGAGCGGCAAGGGCAAGATGAGCAAGCGGGATGGCACCACGGCGATCCGGGACTTTTTCAAGCTGGGGTACTTGCCGGAAGCCCTTGTAAACGGCCTCTTGCTGCTGGGCTGGAGTTCCAGCACCGGCAAAGAGGTCTACACGATGGAAGAGGCGATTGCCGAATTCAGCCTGGAAGGGCTTAGCAAGTCGCCGGCCGCTTTCAACCCTGAAAAGTTGCTGTGGTTTAACGGCGTCCACATCCGTCGGCTGGCTCCTGAGGAATTGGCCAATCGCTGCCTTCCGTATTTGCAGGAGGCCGGGTATATCGGCACCCCGCGTACGGAGGAAGAGTTTGCCTATCTGTTGAAGATTATCCCCTTGATCCAGGAAAGGATAACCCTGCTTTCGGAGGTGCCGGATCAGGTGGACTTCTTGTATAAGGATGTGGGGGACTATACGCCGGAAACTCTGATTCCCAAGAAGACCAGTCGGGAGGAGACGCTCGAGGTGCTCAAGCAGGCGGTGGCGCTTGCGGAGGCGATCCGGGATTTCGGCCTGGAGAACGTCAACGCCGAGTTTCATAAGTTGCCGGATAAGCTGGGGTTAAAGGCCGGGCAGGTCTTCATGCCACTCCGGGTGGCGATCTCCGGCAGGACGGTGAGTCCCGGCAGCTCCACGGAAATCATGGCGGTTTTGGGCAAGGAACGCACCGTGGAGAGGTTGAAGCGGGCGCTGGCCAAGCTGGAAGGCATGACGGCATAACGCCAGGTAAGGGCTATCGCATGACAAACAGGGGTAAATAAGCAAAAGGGGGGGCTCAAAATGGATGAAAAATCCAAAGATCTGGCTTCCTATTATGCGAAAAAATATCCCTTCACATTTGT
>JBLNCV010000165.1:0-20409 GCA_050260975.1 Syntrophothermus sp.
GAAGAGCAGGTAGATGGGCACCCCCGCGGCGGCCAGGGAGAGCAGGAAGATCCCTAAAGCGCCGAAGCGGTTGCCCTGGCGTCCCACCCGGTAACCGTAAAGCATTGTATAGCCGGTGATGGCCATGATCACCAAAAGCGCCCCTAAGCTCATCTGCCTATTCCTCCTGTGCGTCCTCCATGGGATGCACTTAGTTTGCCAAATCCGGCATATTTTATTCCATCCGGCAGATCTTGTGGTATAATGTTGTGGTATAATGATCTGGGCGGGTATCCCCCGCGGAACTCCTGCCCTTATTCCCGGCGGATGGTGGAGGACAAAGATGAAGATCGGTATTGTGGGCTTGCCCATGGTGGGCAAGACCACCCTTTTCAACCTGTTGACCAATGCCCGGACGGTTACCTCCAATTTCTTTTCGGGCAAGACCGATGCCAACGTGGGGGTGGCCAGGGTTCCGGACAATCGGATCGACTGGCTGAGCAAGTTGTACAAGCCCCGGAAAACGATCCATGCCCAGATCGAATTCACCGATGTGCCCGGCCTGGTACGGGGGGCCAGCCAGGGCGAGGGCGTGGGGAACCAGTTTCTCACGGCGATCCGGACGGTGGACGCGCTGGTGCACGTGGTCCGGGCCTTTGCGAACAAGGAAGTCCCGCATGTGGAAGGGTCGATCGATCCGGTGCGGGACATTGAAACCGTGAATATGGAGCTTCTTTTTGCGGACCTGGAGGTCATCGAAAAGCGGATTGAGCGGTTGGAGGGCGCCAAAAAACGGACCAAAGAGAACGAGGCGGAGCTGGTGCTGATGCGGCGGCTCCGGGAGGCGCTGGAGAGCGAGACTTCGTTGCACAGCCTGGAATTAGCCGACCAGGAACGGGCGTTGATCCGGAGTTTCACCTTCCTGACCGAAAAGCCGGTGATTCTGGTGGTCAATGTGGATGAAACTCAGTTCAAGTCGGGGGAGTATCCGGGCAAGGCGGCGGTGGACCAGTGGGCGAAGCATAACCATGTGCCGGTGCTGGAAGTGTGCGGCCAGATCGAGGTGGAGATCAGCCGGCTGGAGCTCGCGGACCGGACGGTCTTCATGGAGGATCTGGGCCTGAAAGAGACCGGGATTGAGCGGCTGGCCAGGGTGGTGTACGAACGTCTAGGCCTGATCTCCTTTTTTACGGTGGGGGAGGACGAGGTGAAGGCCTGGACCATCGAGAAGGGCACCCATGCCAGAAAGGCCGCCGGCAAGATCCACTCGGACATCGAGCGCGGGTTTATCCGGGCGGAGGTGGTGGCGTACCAGGATCTGGCGGAGTGCGGCTCGATGGCCAAAGTGCGGGAAAAGGGGCTCTTCCGGCTGGAAGGCAAGGATTACCTGGTCGCTGACGGGGACATCATCAATTTCCGGTTCAATGTGTAGGGTGCCCGTGGCGACAAGATCTATTTTGTCTGGAGGTAGGGAAAATGGAAGAGAAAGGAACCTGGCGGATTAAAAAGGGTCTGGCGGAGATGCTGAAGGGCGGGGTGATCATGGATGTGACCACCCCGGAGCAGGCCAAGATCGCGGAAGAGGCGGGGGCGGTGGCGGTGATGGCCCTGGAGCGGGTCCCCGCGGATATCCGGGCGGCCGGTGGCGTGGCGCGGATGGCCGACCCCGCGGTGATCGAGGCGATCATGAACGCGGTGACCATTCCGGTAATGGCCAAGGCGCGGATCGGGCACTTCGTGGAAGCCCGGATTCTGGAAGCCATGGGGGTGGATTATATCGACGAGAGCGAGGTGCTTACCCCCGCCGATGAATCATTCCACATCAACAAGCACCAGTTCAAGGTGCCTTTCGTCTGCGGCGCCCGCAACCTCGGCGAGGCGTTGCGGCGCATCGGCGAGGGGGCGGCGATGATCCGCACCAAGGGCGAAGCCGGCACCGGCGACATCGTGGAGGCGGTCCGGCACATGCGGGCGGTGATGGACGAGATCCGGCGGATGCAAAACCTCCCCGAGGAAGAACTGATGGCGGCGGCCAAGGAACTGGGGGCGCCCTATGATTTGCTCAAGGAAGTGGCCAAAACCGGCAAGCTGCCGGTGGTCAACTTCGCCGCTGGCGGCGTGGCCACCCCGGCTGATGCGGCGCTGATGATGCAATTGGGCGCGGACGGGATCTTTGTGGGTTCGGGAATCTTCAAGTCGGACAACCCGGCGGCGCGGGCCAGGGCCATTGTGGAGGCCACCACCCACTACGACGATCCGGCTCTTCTGGCCAAAGTGTCCAAGGGGATCGGCGAGGCGATGCGGGGCATCTACGCCGGAGGACTCAAGGCCGAGGAGCGGATCCAGGGGCGCGGGTGGTGAGGCCTTACTATAGGCGTATCTTACGTTCAAGTTTATAAATTGGATAATTCCCTTTGAAAAAGTCGTACCTTATTGCGACACTGGAGCAAGAGGGTGCGACTTTTCAGGGGGAGCTGGATAAGCAGAGGGATTGATATGCAAATCGGCGTGCTGGCCCTTCAGGGCGATGTGGCGGAGCACCTTCACGCTGTGGAAGCATGCGGTGTGAAAGCGCTGGCCGTGAAAAGAAAAGAGCAACTTGACCAGGTAGACGGGTTGATCCTGCCGGGAGGCGAGAGTACCACGGTGGGCAAGCTTCTGGTGAAATACGGCCTGGACACAGCCATCCGGGAGAGGGCCCGGGCCGGGATGCCGCTCTTTGGAACCTGCACCGGCCTGATTCTCATGGCCAGGAATATCATCGGGAGTGAGCAGCCCAGGCTGGGCTTGATGGACATTCATGTGCAGCGCAATGCCTTCGGGAGGCAGGTGGACAGCTTTGAGGCCGACCTGGTCATCGAGGCCATTGGCGGTCCGCCGCCCTTTCGCGCGGTTTTCATCCGGGCTCCCTATATCGAGTCCGTGGATGCGGGGGTGGAGGTTCTGGCGGAGTACAAGGGCAAGGCGGTCATGGCCCGGCAGGAGAGGCTCCTGGTGGCGGCCTTTCACCCTGAATTGACGGAGGATGACCGGGTTCACCGCTATTTTGCAAACATGGTGGCAGAATCAAAATAACGAAAAGGCTGGTGATCGGATGGTTGATGAAGTGATTGCCAAGGTGGATCCCGAGGTGGCGGCGGCCATCGAAAAAGAGGCGCACCGGCAGATGGACAAGATTGAACTCATCGCCTCGGAGAACTTCGTAAGCAAGGCGGTGCGGGCAGCCCAGGGGTCGGTGCTCACCAACAAGTACGCGGAAGGTTACCCTGGAAAACGCTATTACGGTGGCTGCGAGTACGTGGACATCGTGGAAAACCTGGCGCGGGAGCGAGCCAGGAAGCTTTTCGGGGCCGAGCACGTGAATGTGCAGCCTCATTCCGGGGCGCAGGCGAACATGGGGGTTTATTTTGCAATTTTAAAGCCGGGTGATACCGTACTGGGGATGAATCTGGCCCACGGCGGCCACCTTACCCACGGCAGCCCGGTGAATTTTTCCGGAGTCTGGTTCAACTTTGTGCCTTACGGGGTGGACCGCCGGACCGAGACCATCGACTACGATGCCCTGGAAAAGCTGGCCAAGGAGCACCGGCCCAAGCTTATCGTGGCGGGAGCCAGCGCCTACCCGCGGTTCATCGACTTTGCCAGGCTGCGCGCCATTGCGGACCAGGTGGGGGCCTACCTGATGGTGGATATGGCCCATATCGCGGGGCTGGTGGCGGCGGGGCTTCACCCGAGCCCGGTGCCCCATGCGGACTTTGTGACCACCACCACCCACAAGACTTTGCGGGGGCCGCGGGGTGGCATGATCCTGTGCAAGGAGAAGTATGCCAGGGAGATCGATAAGGCCATCTTCCCGGGGATTCAGGGCGGGCCTCTCATGCATGTGATTGCCGCCAAGGCCGTGGCCTTCAAGGAGGCGCTGGAACCATCCTTCAAGGAATACCAGAGGCGGATTGTGGCCAATGCGGCTACGTTGGCCAGGTCCTTGATTCAGGAAGGGTTCGGGCTGGTTTCGGGCGGCACGGACAACCATTTAATGCTGGTGAAGGTGATCAGCCGGGGGATCACGGGGAAACAGGCCGAGGAGACCCTGGACAAGATCGGTATTACCGTGAACAAGAACACCATCCCGTTTGATGAGCAAGGCCCGACCGTGACCAGCGGGATCCGGCTGGGGACGCCAGCGGTGACCACGCGCGGCATGGGTGAGAATGAGATGCGGAGTATCGCGGAGATTATGGATGAGGTCCTGGTGCCCGACCCGCCGGAGAAGGCTATCGCAGAGGCGCGGAGAAGAGTGGCCGGGATTTGCCGGCGCTTTCCGGATTTTGCCGGCATTTGACACGGAGGTCAAGGTGCCGCGGAGCCCGTGTATAATTGCGGGATGCGCAGTCACGAAGAGAATTTTATGGTGGTCTAGAAAGCGAAGAGACGAGATGGAACAGGCAAGACTTTCCGGCCCGCAGACCCGGCGGGCCTTAAAGATGAGCGTTTGGGACGGTTTCTTTGCCTCGGTGAGCGACAACTTTCTGGGGCCTTTTGTGGCTCTCTTTGGCAATGCCCTGGGAGCCAACAATTCGCAAATTGGTCTGATTACCGCACTTCCTAACCTGTCCGCCAATGTTTTGCAGGTGCCGGGCGCGGCGGTGGCGGAACGGCTGGGCAGGCGCAAGCGGCTTGTGCTCTTCGGCGCCTTCTGGCTGCGGTTTCTCTGGATCCCGGCGGCCTTTGTGCCGCTGTTTTATGACGGGCACCGGGCGGTCTATACGTTGATTGCGCTCCTTACCCTGCGTGGAATCTTTGCCAGCCTGATGATGCCAGCGTGGACTTCCCTGATGGCGGACATCACTCCTTACCGGATTCGGGGGAGCTTTTTTGCCACGCGGAATATCGTGATCAACACCGCGGCGTTTGCGGTGCCGATCCTGGCGGGATACCTGATCAAGGGGCTGGCGTTTCCGGTGGGTTATCAGATCGGGGCGGTCGGTGCGTTTGTGGCCGGGTTGCTCTCGATGTACTACTTCGCCTTGATCCCCGAACCGCCGATGCTGCACCTGACGGCCGGGCCGGAAGGGGAGGAGGGGGCCGGCCCCAAGGCGGCCGCCCCGGACGTAGCGACGATGTTTCGGACGAACCGGCAATTCGCGGCATTCAACCACAGCTCCATGCTCTGGAACTTCGCGGTTTACCTGCCGGCCGGTCTCTTCCCCGTCTTTTTCGTGAAAGCCCTGGGCGGCTCGGAATCCCAGTGGGGAATCATGACCGCCGTGGTCAGCCTGACGACCATCCTCGGGCAGCGCTACTGGGGGGCGCTGGCCGACCGCTTCGGCAACCGGAACACCATGGTGCTCACCGGGGTCGTGAACGCTATTTTGCCGCTGATGTGGGCGCCACTTACCACGCCTGGCTTCGTGACGGTCATCCAGCTGCTAGCCGGCTTCGGCTGGTCGGGCTACAATCTGGCCAATTTCAACCTGCTCCTGGAGGTTACGCCCGATCAGGGCCGGACCCACTTTGTGGGCGTCTACAATACCTTGAACGGCCTGGCGCAATCGGTTGGCCCGCTGGTCGGGGGCATTCTGGCCGACCTGGCGGGGATCCGGTTTGTCTTTGTCCTGTCTTTCATCCTGCGCATGGTGGCCTGGTATCTGTTTAAGCGCACGGTGCAGGATCGCGCCTCCCGGCAGATCAGCGCCTCGGATCTTTTGCCGGCGGCCCGGGTGGCTAGGGCGATCCGGAGAAACACGCACTCCTGATGGCTCTCCTGATACCGCGGAACTTCTAATGCCGCGGAGGGGTTTGACCGGAATCGGTTGCTTCCGTCAGGTCTGGAATATCCGGTACCGGTGGCACGCGCCACTCATCCGCCGACCGCCACCCCGCCTGGGTGCTGACCGGGGTCTGCGGCCCCACCCCCCAGAAGGCCGTGGACATCTGGTCATTTATAAACCTGTCCTCCGCCGGGTTGGTGAAGGTCTGCCCTTTCGGCGCCGGGGTGGCGAGATAACGGGCCAGTTCCCGGCGGAATCCTTCCCGCGTCTGCTTTTCCACCAGTTCGGTGAGATAGCTCTCCACGGTATCCACAATCCGGTTGGCCAGTTCGCCTGCCGTGAACCCCAGTTGCTCGATGGTCACATCAAATTGGCCGTACTTTTCGATGTTTGCAGGTTCCTTGTCCATAAAGTCTTTGGTGGTGCCAAGGGGCCCGTGGGCTGCAAGCGGCCCCGCTTGTCCGGCATGCGCCGGCCGGAAGCTTCCGTGGGCGCGGCCTGGGGCGGGGCGTCTGGTATATGCCTGGTGCCGATGTACCACGCTTGTGCCTCCTTCTGTTCATTGGTTTGGCCTGGTTTGGCGCATTCTTCCTTCTTACTTTACCCTTTTTGAGGGCGGGGCATACGGCATTCCATGTTGCTTGCTTGTAAACGTCCTTTGGCCATGGCTTCGTACACGAGGGATGTCGGGGATTTCCTCGATTTCCAGTAATCGTTGGCGACGACAAGGGAGGATTTGGCGGGAAAACATCAAATATGTCTTTACTAAACTGAAGCATGGCCAAAACCAAAAGGTATCGGCAACGGAGTCTAACCCCTGTCGTTTGGAGCAGCGCCGGGTAAAACGCGCCCGTTAAAATCCAGGAGGGGGGCAACGGCTTTGGGTCTTAAGGTACGCGAAGCGATGTCGCTCGAGGGTGTCAACCGGATAACGCTGGTCGCCGGGGAGTCGGGGCTTGACCGCGAGATACTCAACGTGACGGTGGTCGAGGTCCCTGACTCCGCGAAATGGTTGAAGGGCGGCGAATTCCTGATCACGGCCTTCTTCAACTTTCGCCAGGCGCTGTCCAGCCAGCTCTCCTTCATGGAGGCGGCAGCTCAGAGAGGTAGTGCCGCGCTGGCAATCCTCTCCCATCCCGAGGGCTACGTCGGGGATCTCCCGGCAGTTCTCAAGGAGCACGCGAATCAGCTTTCGCTGCCACTGTTCACGATCCCCAACGAGGTGGCGTATGTCGACATCACGTTGCCAATATACGGCGAGATCGTCAATCGCCAGGCAAGGGAACTCAAATATGCTCTCGACGCGCACACCCAGATGACCGAGGTTGTTTTTGCCGGAAAACAGCTTCCCGACCTGGTGCAACTTGTGGCACGCCTCATGAGGAACCCGGTGATGGTGCTTGACCGCTGGGGGCGGGCGCTGGCCACGGCGGAGCCCCGTGGGCCGCTTTCAACCAGGGTGTTCATGGAAGCGATGGATTCCCCCACCGCGGTTACCGTGGAGATTGAAAACGGGCTTGATTCCGCCAGGCAAGCGGACTTCGATGCATTGAACAAGAAATCCTCCGTCCAGTCGCCCGTATTCATGCGTCGCCCGATCAGAGCCGGGAGGTTCAGATACGGGCAGGTCATCGTCTGGTTGCAAAATTTCCCCCTGACAAGGCTGCACGTGATGGCCCTTGAACAGGCCTGCACTGTTCTCAGCTTTTATATGGAAAAGGAGCGTGTTGTCCAGGAGGTCAAGTCCCACCTGGAGAGGGACCTGCTGGATGAATTGATTGCCGGCGTCGAGCCGGACCTGATCGACGCCCGTTTTCGCGCCGCCGGTTGGACCCTGGAGAACAAGAGGGCCGTGCTGATCATCAAGACCGAGCCTGTACTGGCAAGAGCAGCCAGAGGCGCTCCGAACCCGGAGGGGGTTACCGCCGACGATTACCACGTCATCCGTGACGTGCTCGAGAGGGACTCCTCAGGGCATATTGCCATCCGGAGGGGGAACTCCATCGTGGTCCTGGTTCAGGCCGAGAGCGGCGCGTCCCGCGAGAGGATCAAGAAGAACTCCGTGAATCTGGCAAAGGTCCTCGTTTCGGCGTTTGCCGGAAAAAATTCGGAAGTTCTGGTGGGAATTGGCAACCCCTGCAAGGACCCCGGGGGGTTGCGGCGCAGCTACGAGGAAGCGAGGAACTCCCTGGCGCTTGGGAAGAAGGTCAGCCCGGCCCAGCGAGTTCTCCAGATCGACGACCTGGCGGGGTACGACTACCTGTCGCGCTCGTCCAGGTCCGGCGAGCTTGCGGAGTTCGTCGAAAAGGTCCTTGGACCGCTCAACAGGTACGATGAAGAGAACAACTGCCAGCTGGTAAGGACACTCGATGTTTTCATCTCCTGCGGTGGCAACGTGTCAGCTACAGCAAAGGAGCTTTATATGCATCGCAATACCCTGCGAAATCGTCTCGAAAAGATCAAGGAAGTACTGGGTTTTGACCCCTTTCTCAACCCCCACCGTCTGAACATTCAGATGGCCCTCGCCATGCGCCGCCTTCTGCTCTAGGGTGGCCAGTTCTCCGATGAGCATCATGCACTGCATTTTTCCATAAACATGTGCAAAATGCACAAAGGCTTTCAATTTCGCGATGAGGAATTATTCTGATGGTGATGACCCAATTTCCTCTCAAAAAGGAAATTGCGTCGAAAGCGGCTCGATTCTTACCAAAGGGGGTAGTGCTTGATGCCTGAACATGTTTTGCAAAACCTGACCGACGTTGAAGATTTTGTCATCGGTTGCACCTTTATGGGCACGGGCGGTGGGGGACAGCCCGGGGACGGGCTGCAGTCCCTCAAGAGCGAGTTGGAGAAGGGCAGGACGATCAAGTGGGTTGATGCCAGCGCCATAGGTGATGACGAGTGGACTATCTGCCCCTTTCTGATGGGCTCCATAGCACCCGTCACGGAACAATTGAAAAAAGAGATGGAGTCTTTCGGCCTGACCAGCCGGATCTACACCTCGAAGGAGATGCTGGCCGAGGCAGTGAAAGCTCTAGCAATCCACCATGGCGTCAAGGTCAGCGCTGTAGTTCCCATCGAACTTGGCGGTGCGAACACACCCGGTCCCCTGGCGGTGGGTATCAGCCTGGGTTTACCGGTTGTGGACGGGGATTATACGGGCCGCGCCATTCCAGAGGCTCCGCAGACGACGCTGTACCTTGCCGGAAAGCCAATGTGGCCGATGTCTTCGGTGGACGCTTTCGGGAACCGGGCGTTCATCACCGAGGCAATCAGCTACGCCATGGCCGAGAGGCTGGGAAAGAAGATCAGCGAGGCGGCCTTCGGGCTGACAGGGCAGGCCGGTTTTCTGATCAAGGGCAAGGACATGAAGGAGGTCCTCATCCCCGGCACCCTGACCAAATGCCACAATATCGGCAAAACCATCCGCGAAGCCGGCGAAAGCGGCAAGGATCCGGTCATGGAGGTCACGAAGATGCTTGGTGGCTGGGTGCTGCTGCGTGGCACGGTTTCCAGGAAGGAGGACGAGGATCGCGACGGTTACTACTGGGGGACTCACACCTTCAAGGGCGAGGGGGATTTCAAGGGCACCGAACTCAAGATATGGTTCAAGAACGAGAACCACATCTGCTGGAAGAACGGGAGACCCCTCATCACCAGCCCCGACATGCTCATCGTGGTGGACGACAGGACCGGGAAGCCGTACACCAACACCAGTATCGTCGAAGGCATGAAGGTTGCCGTCATCTGCCTGAAGGCGGTGCCGCAGTTCAGATCGCCGAAGGGCCTGGCTATACTTGGCCCGTCGCACTTCAACTTCGACATTCCTTACAAGCCTGCTGAAGAGGTCCTGGGCGAACCCAGGTACTAAAACACATTGGATTGGGAAGGTGAGGCAAATGCCTGCAAGGCAAGACCTGGAACTGGGCAGAACGGCATATGTCATTGTCAACGAACTGTGCGATGTGAAACCGGGGGAGGACGTTCTGATCACCATCGACTCCGTGGCCGACTTCCGCCCGGCGGAGGAGACCGCCAAAGCCGCTGCGGCCGCGGGCGCAAGGGTGATGGTGGCCTACACGTCAACCCCGAGAGGTTACGGCCGGATGGCTGATCCTATGCTTCCGGACAGCCTCAGAGCGGCGATCCCGAACACCGACGTGTGGATTGAGTTCAACAACCAGTGGTTGCTGTACTCCGCGGGCTGGCAGGAGGCAATGTCCGGGTCGAGAGTGAGATACGCGTTCTTCGGCGGGATGGACACCGACCAGATGGTTCGTTGCGTCGGCAACATCAACATCAAGCGTCAGGCGGCTTTCCAGGACCGGTTGGTGGCGATGACCCATGCTGCAAAAAAAATGAGGATAACCACTCCCGCCGGGACGGACGTGAGCTTTGAGAACGGCGGCAGGCCGGTGACCAACGAGTTGTTCGCGCACACGCCCGGGCCCCACTTCCTGCTGGGGCAAATCGGTTGGGCGCCCATCGAGGAGAGCATCAACGGGACCATCGTTTTTGACGGCTCATTTTCCGGCGGCGGCGATGCCGATCTGGGCGTATTGAAGAACCCCGTTGTCCTGCGTGTGAAGGAAGGTGTGATCACGGCAGTCGAAGGAGGTGAGGAAGCCAAGAAGGTTCGCGAGTGGCTCAAGGGTTTGAACGACCCCAAGATGTATCACCTGGCCCACGTCTGCTATGGCTTCAACCCGGGTGCACGTCTGTGCGGACTTTGTACCGAAGACGAGCGGGTTTGGGGAAGCACCGAGTGGGGAATGGGATACCAGGGCCCGATGTTCAAGGGGAAGGTTGGAACAGCAGTCTCGCATGCGGACGGAATCTGCCTCAACTCCTCGGTCTGGATTGACGGCAAGCAAATCACGGACGAGGGCCGGATCGTTCACCCTGAACTCGCCGCGCTAGCCACGAATCTGACCCGGTAACGTCGGATCTCTTGACCGGCCCTCCAGGCGGCAGGAAAATGCTCCGAAACAATTGCGAAACACCACATGGATTAAGGAGGCGAAACCGGAAAATGTCAGTCAAAGCAAAGAAGCTGCTCATATTCATGGTGGCTGTGGGACTTATCGTCACGTCCTTGACGGTTTACGCAGCCAGCAAAAAGGTGGAAGTCAAGCCCGAGGATTCTATCATCCGGGTCACCGAGGACTGGCCGACGTACATTGATCCGGCGGTGGGAAGTGACTTCTCCGACTCCATCGCGCTGGTCAACCTGTATGACAGCCTCGTCTTCCCGCAGCCGGATGGCACGGTCAAACCGCAACTGGCGACCGGCTGGACCGTCTCCCCGGACGGGAAGACCTACACGTTCAACATCAGGAAGGGCGTCAAGTTCCACAATGGCGACGAATTGAAGGCTTCAGACGTCGAATTCAGCCTTCAAAGGATGCTGAAGATCGGTGAGGGTTACGGCTACCTGTTCACCAGCACGGTGGCCAGCGTCAAGGCTACCGGTGACTACAAGCTCGAAATTAAGCTGAAGGAACCCTTCGGCCCGTTCATTCTGTCGCTGGTGCGCCTCTACGTTGTGAACAAGAAGCAGGTCATGGAACACATCGAGAAAAACGGCCAGTATGGCGAGATGGGCGACTACGGCAAGAAGTGGCTCCTTACCCACGACGCCGGTTCCGGGCCCTACAAGGTCAAGGAGATGAAGATGGAGGAGTATCTCCTGGCGGAAAAGTTCGACAATTTCTGGAAGGGCTGGGATCCCCAGGCGCCCAGGTATTTCAAGGAGAGCGGCTCGGTGGAGCCGGTGACGGTCAGGACTCTGGTCTCCCGCCGGGAACTGGAGATCACCGACGAGTTGCAACCTCTTGAGAACTATGACACCATGGCCAAGATACCCGGCATCAAGATTGCCACATTCTTCAATGGGCACAACCTGAACATGATGCTGAACACCAAGAAGCCGCCGACCGACGATATCCATTTCAGGAAAGCACTCTCGTATATCCTGGACTACAACACCATAACGACCAGGATCTACCCGGGTTCAAAGCCGGCGCGGGGTCCGGTTCCGTTCAACCTCCCCGGCTTTGACAACACCATCAAGGGTTACACGCGGGATGTGGCCAAAGCCAGGGAAGAACTGGCCAAGTCCAGGTACGCAGACAAGCTTGACCAGTATCCCGTGGAATTGACCTGGTGCGCCGAGGCGCCAGAGGAAGAAAAGATCGCTCTTTTATTCCAGGCCAACGCCGCTGAAATCGGCATCAAGGTCAACATCACCAAGAAGCCCTTCGGCTCCATGATTGCCGACGCCCAGAAGATGGAGACGACTCCCAACGCGTCCGTGGTGTTCGTCGCTCCCCACTATGCGGAGGCCGGCTCGATGCTGAGCACCAGGTACCACTCGAGCTCCGCCGGAACGTGGGAACAGATGGAATGGCTGCAGGACAAGGAGATCGACAAGATGATCGAGGACGCGCTGGCCACCGTCGATCAGGCGCAGCGCTTCGCCAAGTACGCCAAGATCCAGAAGAAGATCGTCGAACTGGCGCCGACCATCTGGCTGTTCGACCAGGCCGAGAGGAGGGCCTACCAGGCCAACTACATCGTGTGGCCAACCGCCGAACGCGCCAGCACGGGCAAGATCTTCACCTCGGTCATGGGTTACGATCAGTACGCCCATGACATGAAGGTATACCCCGAGAAGCGGGCCGGGTTGCTTCAGAAATAGAGTCCAGAATAGAGCCCAGTGCTGATATGATGCGGGTCCGGGGCCGCTCGTCCCGGGCGGTCCCGGAACAAGCGAAAGAAGGAATGCTCCAAAATGGGCAGCGACCTATTAAAAAGGATCGGGCTTTCGATCTTCGTACTGTTCGGTTTATCCATCCTGATCTTTTTGATCGCCCGGGTTGTGCCAGGAGACCCTGCAAGGCTTGCGCTGGGGCCTCGGGCGCCCGAATGGGCGGTTGAAAACCTGAGAAAAGAGATGCACCTGGACAAGCCAATTTATGAGCAATACGGCCTGTGGCTGGCGGGAATCGTCCACGGGGATCTCGGAAAATCCCTCGTCACACGCCGCCCTGTCAGCGCCGACATCAGGGAGTTTCTGCCGGCCACCTTCGAAATTGTTGTGCTGTCGGCGCTGGTCATGGCCATCGGGGGCATTTCCCTGGGGGTGCTGTCGGCGAAATACTCGAACTCCTGGTTTGACGGGGTGACGCGGATTATCTCCTATCTGGGCATTGTGACGCCCGCCTTTGTCTGGGCGATCATTTTCATGCTGATCTTCGGTTATGTGTTTCCGATCTTCCCGACCACCGGGAGGCTCTCCCCCGGATTTGACGCACCGAGGACGATCACGGGGATGTTTACGCTCGACAGCCTGTTGGCCGGTGACTCCGCCACCGCCTGGGATGCCTTCCTGCACCTGGTGCTGCCAGCCATCGCTCTTGCCATGGGGGGACTGGCCCAGGCCGCGAGAATCACCCGGTCGAGCATGACCGATAACATGAGCAAGGATTATATAGCGGCAGAGACCGCCTACGGCATTCCACCCCGGCGGATCCTCATGAAGTACCTTCTGAAGCCATCTCTGATCCCAACCGTATCGGTTATGGCCCTCGATATCGCTGCTTTGTTCGGCAATGCGTTCCTGGTGGAATTGATCTTCAACTACCCCGGCCTGTCGCGCTACGGGATTGAGGCCATGCTGAACAAGGATCTCAACGCAATCTCCGCGGTCATAATGGTTCTCGGGCTTGCATTTGTGACGATGAATATCGCGATCGACATAATCGTTGGATATCTTGACCCTCGTATAGGACTTGCTGGGAGGCGGAACTAGATGACAGGCACGAAGGGGGAAGAACTCAGAAAGCGCGCGAAGGAAAAGAGCAGCGAGAGGTTCCGGCGTGCATGGTACAAATTTTCTCGTAACCGCATCTCCGTTGTGGGATTGGTCATGGTTCTGGCCATTGTATTGCTGGCCATCTTCGCGCCGTATGTTACGCCTTACCCCAGGCACGCGGGGGCGTTTGTGGACTTTATGACGGGCAGCGCGGGCCCGAGCTTGAAGCACTGGTTGGGCACGGACGTTTTCGGCCGGGATATCCTGACCAGGGTGATCTTCGCTTTCCGCGGCGCGCTCATCATGGGCACCGGGGTTCTTGTCCTTGTTGTTCCCCTGGGGGTTGTCCTCGGCCTGATCGCCGGATACCTGAAGGGCACCTGGATCGAAACGGTGATCATGAGGATCACCGACATTTTCCTGGCGCTGCCGCCGCTGATCCTCGCCCTTGCCGTCAGCGCCCTGATGAGGCCGACCCTGTTCAATTCCATGATGGCGGTCTGCGTGTCATGGTGGCCGTGGTATACCCGCCTTGTGTACGGGATGGCATCATCGTTGCGCAACGAATTCTATGTGAAAGCCGCCGAGCTCACGGGCGCCAGCAAGCCGCACATCATTTTCAGGGAGATCCTCCCGAACTGCATCGCTCCCATCTTTACAAAAATGACCCTCGATGTGGGGTGGGTGATCCTCACCGGTGCGTCCCTGAGTTTTGTGGGGCTCGGTGAGCAGCCGCCTAAGGCCGCTCTTGGCACCATGGTCTCGGATGGAGCCAAATATCTCCCGGCCCAGTGGTGGATAGCGGTATTCCCGGCCATCGCGATCATGGTCGTGGTTCTTGCCTTTAACCTCCTGGGCGATGGCATAAAAGACATGCTCGCTACCGAGGAGGGATCATGATGGCCGATGCAGCCGTCGCAAAACCCGTGTCGTCCGCAGTTGGCGGTGAGCCAATCGTCCAGATAAAGGACCTCCATGTGGGGTTCAAAGTGTTCGGAGGCCTGTTGAAGGTCTTGAACGGCGTGAACATGGTTGTCGGCAGGGGCGAGAAGATCGGGATCGTCGGTGAAACGGGCTGCGGCAAAACCACCACTGTGAAATCGATCCTGCGCATCCTGCCGGGGGAGGCAAGAATTTTCCGCGGGGAAGTGCTCTTCCAGGGCAAAAACGTTTATAAGATGCACCCGCACGAACTCCAGAAATTAAGGGGCCAGGGCGCCTCCATGATCTTCCAGGATCCGACCGCTGCGCTCAACCCGGTCTTTACTCTTGGCGAACAGATCTCGGAGATCATCCGTCACTCGGGAACGCAGCCCGAAGGCAAGAAGGAAGCCATCAGGACCCTGGCGGTGAAGGCTTTCAGGGAAGCAACTCTGCCTGACGCGGAGCGCATGATGGTCACCTACCCTTTCCAGTTGAGCGGCGGGATGCGGCAGCGGGCGTGTATTGCCATGGCCCTTGCCACACCCCGCGACCTCATGATCGCCGATGAACCCACCACGAACCTGGATGTCACCATTCAGGATCAGGTTCTGCGCCTTGTCAAAAACCTGGTCGATCAGAGGGGCATGTCCCTGGTCCTCATAACGCACTCGCTGGGAGTGGCGCGCGAGACGACAGACAGGATATACATCATGTACGCGGGCAACATGGTGGAGGTTGCCAGGACGGCCGAAATCTTCGAGAGGCCGCTGCATCCATACACCACCGGATTGCTGAGCTGCATTCCAAAACTGACCGGCGGCGGGGTCGCCGAGGGCATCCCGGGCAGGATCCCGGACTACATTAACCCTCCCGCCGGTTGCCGTTTTGAACCGCGTTGCCCGAAGGCAATGGAACGCTGCAAAAAGGAGAAACCCGAGTTCGTTGAGGCCGGCGAGGATCATCAGGTCGCCTGCTTCCTTTACTACTAGCACTACTAGGTGACGTAGAATGGGGTGCAACACCATGGCCAAGGATATTCTTGTTGTCGAGAACCTGAAAAAATACTTTTCCACCAGAAAGAAGGACCTTTACGTAAAGGCCGTGGATGGCATCAGCTTTACGGTCCGCGAAGGCGAGACTCTCGGGCTTGTCGGTGAATCAGGCTCAGGAAAGAGCACCACCGCATATAACGTTATCGGCATGTACGGCGTGACTGCCGGCAAGATATATTTCAAGGGCGTGGACATCAGCGGTGATGCGGAAAAAAGGCCGCTTTCCCTCAAGAAGGACCTGCAGATGGTCTTCCAGGATCCCGGCACATCGCTTAACCCCCAGCGGACGATCGGCCAGATCCTGGCGCTGCCGTTGAAGGTCCACAGGGTTCTGGAGGAGGGCGGGAGGCTTGAGGACCGGCTGATCCAATTGCTGGAAACCGTCGAGTTGCCGCCGGAATACATCTACAAGTACCCCAGGTCAATAGGGGGCGGCGAACGCCAGATGGTTGCCATAGCCCGGGCGCTGGCCACGGATCCTTCTTTCGTGGTGCTCGACGAGCCAACTTCCGCATTGGATGTCTCCGTCCAGGCGAAGATTATCAACATGCTGATCAGGCTCCAGAAACAGTTCAACCTCTCGTACCTGTTCATAACGCACGACCTCAGCCTGATGCGGAATCTCGCCACGCGTGTGGCCATCATGTACCTGGGCAAGATTGCGGAGATCGCTCCGACCGTCGATTTCTTCCGTTCGCCCAAGCACCCGTATACGCAGATGCTGCTGTCGTCCATCCCTGTGATAAGTGCGGCCGAGGAGGAGATAAAGCCCAAAAAGGTGCCCTCGAGGGGCGAGATCCCCAGCCCGGTTAACGTCCCTCCGGGCTGCGGCTTCCATCCCCGGTGCCCCATGGCTAGGCAGATTTGCCTTGAAGTGGACCCGATCATGGTGGAGACAATCCCTGACCATTTTGTAAGATGCCACCTGTTTGCCGGCGCAGCCGAAGCCAGGGAGGTGGTGGGGGCCTGAGGCCGGCCATTAACTTTTGATGGGAGGGAGCATTAGTGGCGGATTTGAGCAAGGCGGCGGACATCGTGCTTAACAAGTGCATGAGAGCGAAGAAGGATGAGGAAGTCCTCATCGTCACGGACGAGCCGTGCAAGAGCGTGGGCCTGGCCTTGTGGGACAGGGCCAGGGAATTGGGGTGTGACGTGGTGCTTGCCGAGATCAGACCCCGGCAGACCAACGGGCAGGAACCGCCTGCTTCCGTGGCCCGGGCGATGCTCGGCGCAAAGGTGTGCCTGCTGGCTACGAGCAAATCCCTTTCCCACACCAGGGCCAGGAAGGAAGCTACTGCGGCGGGAATAAGGATCGCCAGCCTGCCCGGGATCACGGAGGAGATCATGGGAAGGGCGCTTATGGCCGATTATGAACAGATCGCCGGGTTCACCCGGAAGGTCGCCGAAAAAATGAGGGACGCCCGCCGGGCAACGGTGAAGAGCCCCTCCGGCACCAACATCACATTCAGCGTGGAAGGCAGGCCCGTGCACCCCGATACGGGCATCTACACGGAGCCCGATGCTTTCGGCAACCTGCCTGCGGGAGAAGTGTACCTTGCGCCCGTTGAGGGTACAGCCAACGGGGTGGTGGTCGTCGATGGCAGTTTCGCTGCCATCGGGCTGGTGGACGCCCCTGTGCGTATCGAGGTCAAAGACGGCCTAGCGGTGAAGATCTCGGGCGGCGAGTCCGCAAGACAGCTTGAGTCGTTGTTTGATGCGGCCGGCCCCGATGCCCGGAACGTCGCGGAACTCGGTGTGGGCACCAACGGCAAGGCGACTCTGACAGGGAACATCCTTGAAGACGAGAAGGTGCTGGGCACGGCGCATATAGCCTTTGGCTCAAACGCCACCTTCGGCGGTAAAGTGCAGGTCGCCAGCCATCTGGACGGGATCATTCTCAAGGCTACCGTTTTTGTGGACGAGAAACCGCTCATGCAGGATGGCAAGTTGCTGGTTTAGGAGGCCACCGGATGGATCTGTCCACGGTCATCAAAGAACGCCGAAGCGTGAGGTGTTATTCCGATAAAACAGTCAATTTCGAGCGGATCGCCAGGTTGGTCGATAGCGCGCGATGGGCGCCCACGGCGGCGAACCTTCAGGCGTGGGAGTTCCAGGTGACTGTCGATCCCAAAAAGATCGATGCCATCAGGAGCATCGCCCCCGGTATCTCCAGAACGTCCCGTGCGATAGTTGTGATCAGCGTCGACCGGGAAAAAGCGCGGAGGAAGGGCGGAGCAGGAGGCGAAATGCTTGGCCTTCTGGATGCGTGTTTCGCAGCGGAGAACATGTTGCTTACCGCCCATGACCTCGGACTGGGAGCCTGCGTGGTGAGGTCGTTTCACCAGGGAGCCGCCGCCAGGTTGTTCGACAACCCCGAGCATATTGTGCCAGAACTGCTGGTGACCATTGGTTATCCCGAAGGCAGCCAAACCCGTGGACCTCGTCGAAGGTCGCTCCGGGAGCTGATCCACCTTGAAAAATGGGGGAACCCCATTCCCGGCCAGTTTCTGGCCCAATTCGAGGAGACGAACGATGGCGCTGTCCCCGCGGCGGGGGTGGATTCGGACGCCGCTCTGCCGGTTGCCGGCGAAGGGCGCGAGCCGGTTGGCGAAGAGGATGGGCCGCCTGTGGCAACGGGAGGCGAGGGGCCGGCAGCGGGAGACGAGAAGCTGGCCCGGCTCCGGGAAACTCTGATCAGGCACCTGTGTTACCTGGTTTCCAGCGCCCGGGGATTGTCGTGGGAACCCCGGGAGTACGGCCCGTTCCGTTTGATAGACGCCTGCGGCAGGCTGATAGGCACAATGGAGGAATACGGCCTGAAGAGTCCGCGCCTGGCCGCTGCAAGGGAGCTGATCGAGGAGAAGAAGCTTTCGGTCATGGACGATCCGGAAACGTTCAACCAGGCGATCGATCAGGTTCTGGACATCCTCGTTGGCGAGCTTTGACCGTTGTCCCCCGGGCACTATACGCCTGGATGGTGATTCCAGATACCCCTAGGCCCGCTTAGGCCCGCTGGCGGAACTTATAGAGGGTGCGGAGTGCCAGATAGGAGTACCTCTCAGAAGGTAGCTGCGGAATCTCTGGCATTCCGCCAGAGAGGCTGCGGAATCTCTGGCATTCCGCGATCACTCTTGCGTTTTTCATCAAAGTGTGTTATGCTGGGAACAATAAGTGCATCCTGATGATCTGTCCTGATGATGGGAATAGTAGGGCTTTTCAAGAGAGCCGGCGGGCGGTGTAAGCCGGCAAGCGCCCCGAATCCACCCCGGAGGGGCCGGTGAAAAGGCCAGCCGATGCCGCCAGGGTGCGGTGTAACGGCGGGACTGTCAAACCGGCCGGGTTTGCCCGTTACAGCGCAATGAAGCGGATGGCGTGGGTTAAGTGGCTCCTTGCGTCATAGTCCCTGTTCACGATGCAGGGTTGCAGGGCCGGGTCGCCAGGTCGGCAGGCCTGGATCCTGGATAAGAGCTTGAACCATCGCTGTCAATTGGGGTGGCAACGCGGGAGATAGCCTCTCGTCCCCGGTAGGTTAGCCTATCTGGACGGGAGGTTTTTCTTTTAAGACGCGGGTTTTGGCTTGGGTTGTTTTAACATGGAAGCAAATGATAGAAGCAAAGGAGTGGACGTCATGCTGGATTTGAAGTTTATACGAAGCAACCCGGAGGTGGTGAGGGACGCCCTGGCCAAACGGAGGGCCGAGGCACCTCTGGACGAGCTGCTGGCGCTGGATGAAAAGCGGCGCAACCTTCTGGTGGAGGCGGAGCAGCTCAAAAACCGGCGGAACACGGTGTCCGAAGAAGTGGCCAGGATGAAGAAGGCCGGGCAGGATGCCAGTGCAGTGATTGCCGAGATGCGGGAGGTCTCTCAGCGCATCAAGGAGATGGACGATGCACTGCGGGACCTTGAGACCCGGATTCACGAGATTCAACTGATGATCCCCGACATCCCCCATGAGAGCGTGCCGGTGGGGAAGGACTCGAGCGAAAACGTCGAGGTGCGCCGCTGGGGCGAGCCGACAAGGTTTGCGTTTGAGCCGAAGGCCCACTGGGATATCGGCGTGGATCTGGGCATTCTGGATTTTGAAAGAGCGGGAAAGATCGCCGGCGCCAGGTTTGTGGTGCAGCGCGGGCTGGGCTCTCGGCTGGAGCGGGCGCTGGTCAATTTCATGCTGGATTTGCATACACAAGAACACGGCTATACCGAGGTTTACCCGCCCTTTCTGGTGAACAGGGCCAGCATGATCGGTACCGGACAGTTGCCCAAGTTTGCCGAGGACATGTTCAAGTGCGAGGGGTATGACTATTACCTGGCCCCCACCGCGGAGGTGCCGGTGACCAACCTGCACCGCGGGGAGATCCTCGAGGGGACGCAGTTGCCGATCTATTACACCGCCTACACGGCCTGTTTCCGCGCGGAGGCGGGCGCCGCCGGGCGGGACACCCGGGGAATGATCCGGGTTCACCAGTTTGACAAGGTGGAACTGGTGAAATTCACCAGGCCGGAGACCTCGTTCGATGAACTGGAGAAGCTGACCAGGGATGCGGAGGATGTTCTGCAGAAGCTCAAACTGCCTTACCGGGTCATGGCGCTGTGTACCGGGGATCTGGGGTTCTCCTCGGCCAAGACCTACGACCTGGAGGTGTGGATGCCCAGTTACAACCGCTATGTGGAAATCTCTTCGTGCAGCAATTTCATGGACTTTCAGGCGCGGCGGGCGGATGTCAAATTCCGGCCGGAGCCGGGGGTCAGGGCGGAGTACGTCCACACCCTGAATGGCTCGGGCCTGGCCGTGGGAAGGACCTTTGCGGCGATCCTTGAGAACTACCAGCAAGCCGACGGAACGGTGGTGGTGCCGGAGGTCTTGCGC
>JBLNCV010000166.1:0-64978 GCA_050260975.1 Syntrophothermus sp.
GTGCCCACCAGGACCAGAAGGACAATGGAAAAGGCCCGCATGAATTGCCGGGCGCCATTGCCCATGTATTTGCCCACGATCTCCGAGATGCTGGCTCCGTTGTTGCGCAACGAAAGCATGCCCGAGAGGTAGTCGTGGACGCCGCCGGCGAAGATGGTCCCAAAGACGATCCACAAAAACGCCGGCGGTCCCCACAAGGCGCCGGAGATGGCCCCGAAGATCGGCCCCAGGCCGGCGATGTTCAGGAACTGGATCAAAAAGATCCTCTTCCAGCCCATGGGGACGAAGTCCACGCCGTCTTCCAGGGTAACGGCCGGGGTCGGGCGTTTTTCGTCCACGGCAAAGACCCGTTCCACAACCTTGGAGTAGAGCAGGTACCCAAGAATCAACACGACAATTGCTCCCAAGAACGTGTACACTAAAATGCCTCCTTCTCTCAATCTGAGGTTATTTGGGGTTGCTATGATGATAAATACCCCTTTAACCTGAGTTTAAAGGAAGCCTGTCCACGCCTCAAGGGATCTGCGCCGACCGGTAGAAATTCGGCCTTGAACCGCAATATCCGCTCCTGAACCACAACACCCGCCGCGGGTTCGGGTCACAGGCCGAAGATGCGCTTTACCTCCCGGATCTGCGCCCGTCCCACCGGGACTTCCGTCCTTTGCTTGTCCTCGACTACCAGGTTGTATGTGCCGTGAAACCAGGGGATCACCTCTTTGACCTTGCGCAGGTTGACCACATACCCCTTGTGAACCCGCAAAAACTCATCCCCCAGGCGATCCTGGGCCTCCCGCAGGGTCAGGTGCGTGAGCACCTCTTCGTCATAGGTCTTGAGGAACACATGCCCTTCCCGGGTAAAGGCGAAGACAACCTCGTCCGCGTCCAGCAAGATCAATTTGCCCAGGCGCTCGGCGGGAATCTTCCGGATCCGGTGAACTGCTTGCGGATGCGCGGCCAAAGACCCGAGCAGACGCTCCAGGCTCTGGGCGATCCGCTGCTCGCCACCGGCGGCCTCCATGGCCTGCTCCAACCGCGCCACCGTCTTGGCCAGCCGCTCCGCCTCAAAAGGTTTCAAAACGTAATCCACCGCGTTGATTTCAAAGGCCTTAATGGCGAATTCATCGTAAGCCGTGGCAAAAACAATGAGCGGCAACCGCCCATCCTCGCCCTCGTCAATCAGGCGCTGGGCGCATTCAAAGCCGCTCATGCCCGCCATCTGGACATCCAAAAACACCACATCGGGGTTCAGCCGCGGGATCTCCTCCAAGGCCTCAAAGCCGCTGTCGGCCTCGCCCACCACGCTGACTCCCAGTTGTTCCAAGAGAAAGCGCAACTCGTTGCGAGCAGGGGGTTCATCATCAACAATCAACGCGCGAATCTTCACCGGGCCACCCTCTCCTGCCTTCGAATCACAAATTCAACGGTCGTCCCCCGCCCGGATTCACTTTCCATCCTTAGCCCGGCGCTCTGGCCGTAGATGCTCTTCAGCCGTTCGTGGACATTGCTCAGGCCGACACCCGTGGTCCAATCCAACCCGGAAGAGTCCGGCGCCAAAAGCCGGGCCTTCTTCTCCGGCGGGATCCCGATTCCGTCGTCGTGCACCATGATCCGCACCCCGCGCTTGACCTTCGCCACCCGGATGGTCACCGTCCCGCCCTCCCGTTTGGGCAGGAGCCCGTGTTTGACCGCGTTTTCCACCAGGGGTTGCAGGGTCAGAACGGGCAGTTCAAGAGTGGCCAGCGCGGGGTCGATCTCCTCTCTCACCCGCAACTTCTCGCCGAAGCGCGCCTGCTCGATAGCCAGGTAGGCCTTGACATGGTTCAATTCCTCCGCCAGGGTGACGAAATCCCCGGCCTGGTGCAGGTTGCGCCGGAAGAAATCGCCCAGGTAGATCAACAGGCGCCTGGCGGTCTCCGGTTCCGTGCGCACATAAGAGACAATGGTATTCAAGGCGTTAAAAAGGAAGTGCGGGTTGATCTGGGCCCGGAGGGCCTTTAACTCGGCTTTGGTCACCAACTCCGCCTGCCGCTGCAACTCCGCCAGTTCAAACTGCGTGGCGAACAGCTGGGCAATGCCGGCCACAAACTCTTGATCCAGGGAAGTTATGGTGTTTTCGTGGCTCCTGTAAAATTTTAGCGCCCCGATAATCTCCTCCCTGCAACGCAAGGGCACGATGATCGCGGCCCCCAGCTGGCACCCGGCCGCCTTGCAGCCAATCTCTGCACGCGTTCCCGCCACCACGGTCTGGCCTTCCGAGAGCACCCGCCTGGTCGCCGCGGTTAAGATCGGCTCTCCGGGACGATGGTGATCGCCGCCTACGCCAACGTGCGCCAGAATCCGATCCCGGTTTGTCATGGCCACCGCGGCGGCGTCGGTGGCTTCATAGATGATCCTGGCCGCGGCGGCGGCCGATTCAAAGTCCAGGCCCTTTCTCAGGTGCGGCAGAGTTTTGTTGGCAATCTCCAGCACTTTTTGGGTCTGAAGGGCGCCAATCCGGTCTTCGCGCTCTTTGAGAGCCCGGACGGTGGCCATGAAGACCGCCACCCCGAGAGAATTGGCCACGATCATCGGTATGCCGATCACCTGCACCAGTTCCCAGGCCTGGCTAAACGGCCTGGCCAGCGCCAGGATAATCACCATTTGCATGGTTTCGGCCACCAGGCCTGTCCAAAAGCCCACCGCCCAGGTGGTGGTCTTGCCGCGCATGGCTCTGTGCACCAGCCCGGCAAAGAGCCCCTCCACCGTAGTGGACACGCCGCAAGCCAGAGCCGTAAACCCGCCCATCAGATACCGATGCGCGCCCCCCAGCAGCCCGGCCGCCAACCCGACCCAGGGTCCTCCCAGAAGGCCGGCCACTGCCGCCCCGACCACCCTGGAGTTGGCCAGGGCTCCTTTGACCGGAATGCCCACATAGGTGCCGGCCACGGCTAGAAGACCAAACAGAACCGCCAGGAGGAACTTCTCCCGGAAGGAGCCGGAACGCAAAAGCACATGGCGAAAAGGTTTGAGCTTGCTGAAAAAGTAAGCAAAGGCGGCAATCACGCTCAGCCTTTCCAGAAGATCGATCAAAAGGTTTATGTTTACGACGGCGCTATCCGTTTGGCTTCCCTCCCGTGCCGGTTCTCCGCTTTTCAGGGAAACAAGATTCTTATTTTATTTTACTCCTTTTTGCCCGCGAAATCCAGCCCTTGTCCAACCGAAAGCCCTGCCTGTTTCTACCGGATCCATTCTTCCTATTTCTGCCGGATCCGTCCTTCGAGCCCGCCCTCCGCCTCTTTATGGGATTCAAACCAGCGCGCCAGCGCGTCGGCAGCTCTGACGAAGGTATCCGTCCGGTTCCGCGCGCCACTGAAGGCCCCGATCCGCGGGTCAAGAGCAAGCGTCGCCGGCATCGCCACCCGGTAGATTCTCCCGGGTGCTAACGGCTTTCCGCCGGATCGCACCTCCAATACCTGTTTTCCTTTCCCGGTTCCGGCAACCAAAAGCTCGATTCCAGAGATCTGGACAACCTCCTGGCGCGAACGGACCATCTGGGCCACGGCCTGTTCCAATCTGGCGCCGGAGATCTCCATAAGAATCAGATGCTCCCGCGCCGGCAAGAGCGCGAAAAGATCCCCTAATGTGACCGGGCCCGCCGGGAGATCTCCTTTCAGTCCTTCCCCGGGCTGCAAAGCGACCTCCGCGCCGGTGGCCTCCCGATAAGCGTCAGTGACTACGTTGCCGAGGTTGGATTCCCCCTGCGGGTCCCGCTCTAATGGCACGGCGCTCGTCCCCACAATCTGCGCCAGTCTCACCCTGGTGCGGAGCGCATACCGTCCGGCCAGATCCACCATCGCCGCATCCGGGTCCGTCCTGCCCGGCGCCGCCTCCACCAGCTGCATCCCGTGCCAGCCCACCTTCCCGGCATCTTTGTCCCAGAGGAGGCGGGTCCGGGCCAGCGAACTGCCTCCCTGGCCTGGCGCCATCACCGGCACTCTGTGGGCCACGGCGGTATAGCCACCCGGCGCGGTTCTACCGGATGGCGCAGCCACCACCAGATCCACCCCCCGCAGATCTTTTGCCAGATCTTCGACTTTTCCGGGAACATGCGCGATTACCACCACGATCTCCGCGCCGGCCTTGCGCAGTTTGGCGGCTTCGGCATTCACCGCCGGGACAACCGGCCGGAAATCGATCGCGGAGAGAATCTCCGGCCGGATTGCTTCCGGGGCGGATGGCAAGGTGGCGCCGACCAGGCCGATCTTTCGCCCGCCGGCAGTCACCATCTTGGTGGGCGCCGCCCACTTCACCGGGAGGCCGGTAGCCCGTTCGTAAAGATTGGCCGCCAGGAAGCTGAACCTGGCCCGGACCGCCCTCGCCTCAAAGACAGCCTCCCCCCATTCCAGATCGTCTTCCCCGATGGCTGCAGCGGTGAACCCAAGCGTATTCAGCGCCTCCACCATCGCCTCCCCCTGGAAAAGGTCGTTGCCGGCGTCCCCGGCCAGCAGATCGCCGGCGTCAACCAGGATAGTCCCCCTGGGATTCTGCTCCCGGATCTCGGTAATATTGCCGCCCAAAAGCGGCAATCCGCCCAGCTCCCTCCCGCCGGACCACGGGTACCTGCGGGCCGCCAGGCCGCCACGCAAGCCGCCGGTGGCCACCACATCAATGACCGTGTAACTGCCCGTCCTGACCCGCCCATCGACCGCCGCGCCCACCTTCCTCTGGGCGGTTGTCCATTCCCTGAGCACTTGGGCTAAAGAACGGTGGTAACGGATCAGATACCGCACCGGGTCTCCCTGGCGTTCACTCCGGGCAAGCAAGCTGCGTAACGCCGCAATCCGGTAATGCGCCAGGGGATCCAGCAACCTGCCGCCGATCTCCACGGCGACCACCCGGTTGCCTGCGCTTCTATGGAAATCAAAATGAAGATTCATCCCGGAGAACTGCGGAAAGGCCGGTGTTCCCGGCAACTGGGACCCATCCAGCTCCGCAGGCTTTCCGGACCCCGGCGGCGTCCCGGGATCCACCGGCCGCGAAGGATATCCGGCCACTCCGCGCTCCAGCAGCTCTTTAACCACAGCCCCGCGAACCTCCGCGACCACGACCTCCCCACCGCCGGGAACCAGTCTTTGCAGATCCGCCGGGATGATGACCCCTCTGGCCAGGCCCGCCCGGAGATCCCGCGCCTCAAGCATCGCGATATCCGCGCCAGTATAAGACCGAACCGCGTCCGCGGCGAAATTGCCGAGCACCGTCTCTCCGCTGGACACCTGAGCCGGTTCATATACCATCTCCACCAGCGCTTCCCCAAGCTTTTCGGGCGCCGGGCGTCCGGTTTGCACTTGAGGTGTTTGGGGCGTCCGAGACGCTTGAGGCGCCTGGGATGCCGGAGGCGCCTGGGGCAAATACCGGCCCTGGACCTCCGTAACCCCGGTTTCGCCAATGGTAAGCTCTACTCTTGCATAAGAAGTTTTTTCCCCGCCCACCCACATCAGAAAACTGTTGCGGGTTTGCTCCACAACCGGGGCGTTCCGGTCGGGCCTTGCGTCTCGGGGAGTTTTCCCGCTGTATTGCCGGGAATAGACGCCCGGCGTCTGGGTTCTCCCCAACACCAGATCGATTCCCGCAACCTGCCGGACCATCGCGCGATCCGCTTCAGGACCCAGATCCGATAATACCACCACCAGATCCGCCGCCCCCGCCACCTCGGGGATCAATTTGGCGGCGGCTTGCACCGGGTCTGTTACAGCCAACCCTGGGTAAGGACTGCGCAAGCCCTCCAGAAGCTGGGGCCCGGCTGCAAGATCCACCTGAGGCGCCAGAAGGCCGATTACTCCCACCCGCAGAGTTCCAACCGGGATAATTATGTAGGATTGGGCAAAATCCGGCTTCCTTTCCTGGCGCCCTTCGGCCAGCAGGTTGGCGGCCAGCAGAGGATCTTCCTTTCCCTCCGCCCACTGGCGCAATCTTCCTTCACCCGAAATCAGATCGGCTTCCCCTGGAACAACTACGGTAACCACCGTCGCGTTGTCCGCCCAAAACTCGAGTTGTCCACCGGGGCCAACCGTGTAGCGCAGCACGACTTTCCCAGGCGTCCGCCGCCGGACGGCCAGCTCCCCCGCAGGAGGAGCCTTGCGACTGGAGCCGTTTGTGGAGGCCAGGTCCTGCTTGATGGGTTGTTCAGCGACCTGTTCCGCCCCCTGGGATACGGAGGCGTTTTTCCCCGCGCGGAAACCGTCGCGTCCGCCAGGCAAACCGCATCCCGCCAGGAGAAGCAGCCCCAAAATCCCCACCGCCAGACGCCAGCCCGCCGGCAAGGTCCCGGCCGCCTTCCCCCATTCATGACCACTAAGCCATCCCTGCATCCTTGCTTCATGCCATCTCCCCATCCACACAAACCCCTTGTCGAAGAAAATTTGCAGGCTCCAGATCGTCCCACACGGTATTTCTACAGCCCCGTCGCCCTTCCTGCTGGTTTTCCGCCTCTCTGAAAAGTTCCGGCTGCGCATTGGCGCGTAACTGGGAGGCTTTGGCGCAACAATTGGCATCTCTTCCATTTTATAACTGTTTTCGGCCCAAAACGGTTCTTTCTGATCTTAGGGAATATCGCTTTCAAGTCGATACTCGAAATAAGCGACTCAAAGGAGGAGGTCAAGATGAATTTCCCAAATATTCCCTGGCAGGAGTGCCTGAGAAGATTCCTTCTGTGGCTTGCCCCGTTGGAGCCCGTCTCTCTTTTTGAAGAACGCCCTAAAAAGGTGCGGGATCTACCGCCGATGGTCGGTCCCGGCGAATGGCAGACTCTTTCGGAGGAGGAACGGTGGAAGATATTCCGGGAGGATATCGAGAGAAGGGCCCGGCTGGACAGCCCATTTCGCCGGCATTATTAGCGGAAGCTGCTTCTTTCCGCCCGCATCCGGCTAGTTTTCTGGCGGGGGCACTCGCCTGGCCCCCAGAAAACGGGCGGCATAATACGGGTCGTCCAGGCGGCTGACGATCACGCCTCGCCGGGACGAAGCATGTATGAATCTTCCCCGGCCCAGGTAGAGGCCCACATGTGATGGGCCGGGCTGGTAGGTGGTAAAGAAGACCAGATCCCCCCGGGTCAAGACATCTTTCGGAACTACCTGGGTCGCGGCGTACTGGGGCCCAGTCTCACGCGGCAAGGCGATGCCGTTCATGGCAAAGACCGTGTAGATCAGTCCCGAACAGTCGAATCCCTGCCGGCTGCGGCCCCCCCACCGGTACGGCGCGCCGAGGAAGCGCTGGGCAGTGGCGACCAGATTATCGATGAAAGCGAAACGACCTTCTCTCCCGGCGAGGCTCATCTTCGAGGGGATCTCCCCGACATCCAGCAGCTCCCGGTAGATCCAGCCCACCTCTCCCCCCGGGAGCGCTACTTTGATCCAGTCGCCGACCTCTCCGGCTATCCCGAGACGGGTATTCAAAAATACGTTGGTAAGTGGCGGGCTGAGCTTGGACGCCTCTGTGCGAACGACCGCCACATCCACTCTAACCGTGGCCATCTGCGTAAACCGGGACCAGTACTCCGCCGGTGTGATGGCCGCCACCTCTTCCTTTTTGATCCAGCCAGCGGTATCGCCCTCCCCTGGCGCCAACACCAGCCACCAGCCTTCTTTTTCGGTAACCATCGCCACCACGGTGTTCATCAGAAGCCGGATCGCTTCTTCCGCGCCTTCCGACGGGCGGATATGGACCATGGCCGCATTGACCTTCACCAGACCCTGCTGTGGCCCGGCTTGCTGCGGCCAGCCCGTTGACGATTCTTGCGCGTATGCCTGATCTGTTCCGCCGATCACGCCAGCGACACCGGCCTCCCCGGCCAAAAGCCCGGCCGCAAAAGTCAGGGCCAGTACAGTCCGAAAGAGCCCCGGAACCGCCCTTACCTTTGCCATTTGCAAAGGCTCCTTTCCAGAAGTTGAATCATCAGGTATAAAACCAGGCCAAGGAGGCTGAGCGCCACTACCGACGCAAACATCAACTCGTAATTGGCCCTGCCCCAGGCGTCCATGATCAGGTAGCCCAGCCCCGAATTGGTAGCAAAGGATTCGGCGAAGAACAGGACCGCAATGGCGGTTCCCACACTGATCCGCAGCGCGGTGAAGATCTTTGGCAAAGCAAATGGAAAGAGCACATGCCGGTAGATCTGACGTTCGCGCGCCCCCAGCGACCGCACGCTGTAGATTGCCGCCGCCGGCAAGGCCCGGACCGCGTCCCGGGTGGTGACCAGGATCTGATAAAAGACCGTCAGGGTCACCAGAAAGATCCGGGAAGTGTCGCTCAACCCGAGCAATGTGAGCACAATGGGCAAAAGGACGATCTTGGGGATCGGATAGGTCAGGTAGAGAAACGGCGCCACCCAGGCATCCACTCTGGGATTCCGCCCCAGGTACAGGCCGAGCGGGACAGCACCGGCGAGCGAAACCACCAGGCTCACGAGCACCCGCCGGGTACTGGCCAGGAAGTGCAAGAGCAACCCCTCCTGTTGGTTGGCAACCATCTCGTGTAAAACCGCCCAGGGCCCGGGCAGAGTCGGGGTCTGCAAGAGAAGGGAGAGCAACTCCCAGGCCATGAGCGCCACGACCAGTGTGGCCGCCATGGCCGTTACCTGCAATATATTAAGATCCGGCCCCGCTTGTTTCATCTGGCGCCACCCCCGGCGGCGGTCCCGGACAAGGAGAACAACTGCCGGCGAATGTACATCGCCTTCTCATAGAACCTGCCGGAGGCCCGGTAGGCCGGATCACCCATCCCCGGATTGTCCACAATCTCCAGGATCCGGCCCGGGCGTTCGGAAAAGACTATCACCCGCCGTCCCAAAAAGACCGCTTCCTCGATATTGTGCGTCACCAGAAGGATAGTCATGCGCCGCTGGCGCCACAGTTCCAGGAGCAGGTTCTGCATGCGTTCGCGGGTTAGCGCGTCCAGAGCCGAAAAGGGTTCATCCATCAAGAGCAAGGACGGTTCGGTAACCAACGATCTGGCGATGGCCACGCGCTGCTTCTGACCGCCGCTCAATTCTTCGGGGTAGGCATCTTCCAGATCGGCGATGTCCAATTCCGCCAGGATCCGTCTGGCCCTGGCCAGCCCTTCCCGCCCGTTCATCCCCCGCAACTGGAGCCCGAGCAGCACATTCTGCCGGACCGTCTTCCAGGGAAAGAGCCCATAAGACTGCAAGATCAGGGCAATCTCCCGGTTCCGCTGGCCGGGGGGGGTTCCATGAAACAGAATCCGCCCGCCGGTTGGATTCAGAAGCCCGGCGATCAGGTACAACAAGGTGCTCTTCCCGCAACCGGAGGGGCCGATGGCCGCCCAGGCCTCTCCGTCCGGGATCGTAAAGCTGACTCCGTCCAGCGCGGAAACCCTCCGGCCGGGAGTCGGGTATTCAAAGGCCAGATTCTCCACTTCGAGCAATACCAAACACTCCAAATCCGTTTCCACTCTGTACCCATTTATTTGGCGGCGGCAAATTGGCCGTCTGTGAGGTCGCCATACGCATACGACCTGTCGATGAGCTTCTTTTCCAACATCCACTTCACGACCCGGTCGAAATCCTGCTTCTGCGGCAACTTCGGCATCGGGTAATGAGGCAACGGATAAGTCTCCTTGATCTCCTCCGGTACTCTGGCCTTGTCGATCAAGAGTTCCCGGTAGACATCAGGGCGCGCGTTGATGGCTGACACCGCCCGGCGGTAGGCCGCGTACATCTTCTGGATCTCCGCCCGCTTCCCGCTGATGCTTCGCTTCTGGAAGGCCAATACCACCTGCGACAGGTTGCCGGCGGGGCCCGGAGCGGTATCGCTTACAATCACCCTGGCGCCTCTGGCTTCCGCCAGCGCCGCCAGCGGGTCGGGCAAAGTGGCCGCCTGCAACTTTCCGTTGAGCAGCATGTCCAGCCGGATCGGGATCTTGGGAATCTCCACCTTGACTATCTCCTGAGCCTTAAGACCGTTGGCTGAAAGCAACTGATCCGTCACATACTCTATGATGGAATTGTTGGAGATCCCGATAGGAACGTTTTTAAGGTCCGCGACCGTTTGAATCTTAGCCCCCGGAGCGGCGAGAATGGCAAACCGCCCCTCCTGCGGCACCTCCCCCAGGGCCACCGAGGTAATCGCCACCGGTATCCCGCTCTTTTCGAGAAAGATGACCGCCAAAAGATCGGTGATTACACCGTCAATCTGGCCCGCTCTGATGGCGGTATCGCGTTCGATGGCGCTGTTGAACGGCACAAGTTCCACGGCCACCCCTTCCGCGGCAAAGAACCCTTCCTTTTCCGCCACATAGAACGGGAGGTTGTCCTCGATGGGAAGCACCCCGATCTTTACAACTTCACCTTTGGCCGACGCAGGTATAGACGGCGCCACCGCCGCAAAAAGCGCCGCCACGAGAACAAACGCAACGGTCAAGGCCACCGCCGCGGCCCCGTTCACACGGCTGCGCCGCCCGGCCTCACAGAATACTTCCGACATCGCAACTCCTCCATTCAATCAATTATTATCGCGTAGTTATAGTGCCGCCCAGGTAAACAAGAGGTACCCGACGCTCAACACCCCATTTACCGTAAAAAAAGCGGTATTTATCCTTCCAAGGTCATCCGGCGCAATGATGGCATGTTCGTAGATCAAGAGCCCCGCCGCCACCATGAGCCCGATCCAGTAAACCGGCCCGAGCCGCATTGCCGCCCCGACCAGGGCAAAGAGCACGATGGTCAGGAGATGAAAGGCCAGCGACCAGAAGAGGGCCCTCTTCACCCCGAATCTGGCCGGGATGGACTTAAGCCCCTCGGTCTGATCAAAGGCCACGTCCTGTAAGGCGTAGATCACATCAAATCCGGCCACCCAGAAGGTTACCGCCAGCCCCAAAACCACCACCTGCCAGTCAATCCGGCCGGTTACCGCCAGCCACGCCCCGATGGGCGCCAACCCCAGCGCCCACCCCAAAAAAAGGTGGCAGGCCCAGGTAAACCGCTTGGTGTAGGAATAAAAGACCAGGAAAAAGAGGGCCACCGGGCTCAAAAAAAGCGCGAGCCGGTTCAACTGGGCCGCGGAGACCAAAAGCAACGCCACCGCCAGCATAAAGTAGAGCCAGACCTCTTTTTTGGCCAACAACCGCTGGGGAAGCGCCCGGCCTCTGGTACGCGGGTTCTTGGCGTCCAATTCCGCGTCCGCCAGCCGGTTGAAAGCCATGGCGGCGGTTCGCGCCCCGACCATGGCTAAAGTAATCCAGAAGATCTGCCAGGGTGTCGCCCGCCCCCCGGTCGCCAGAAGCGCCCCAGCATAAGCAAAGGGCAGGGCGAAGATGGTATGTTCAAATTTGATCATTTCCAGAAAGATCCACAACTTGCGGATCCCGCTCACTCTGCTCATTCCGCTTCTTCCACCCGCTTCAGCCATTCCTTGTTCACCTCCGCCGGTTCACCGCTTTCGACCCTCCATGGTCTTCGCGGCATCAGAACGTCCCTGGTCTGGGGGCCCGGTCCAGCTTTATGCCGTACTGGGACCATTTTCGGTCCACCAGTTCCTTGATCTCGGGGCTCATCCGGATCTCGTCCGGCCACTCCCTCTGGAACCCCTCCGACGGCCATTTGATGGTGGCGTCAATCCCCATCTTGGAACCGTACCTGGGCAACCGGGAAGCATGATCCAGCACGTCGATGGGGCCCTTGACAAAGGCGATGTCGCGCTCCGGATCAATGTTGTTGAAGACCTTCCAGATTACCTCCGACGTGTCGTGGACATTTACACTGGCATCCACGACGACGATGATCTTGGTGGTCATCATCTGCGGCAGCCCCCAGAGGGCGTGCATGACCTTCTGAGCATGTCCGGGGTAGCTCTTGCGGATGGAGACGATGGCGCAGTTGTGGAAGACCCCCTCGATGGGCAGGTCCACATCCACAATCTCCGGAAGCATCAGCTTCATCAAAGGAAGAAAGATCCGCTCGGTGGCCTTTCCCAGATAGCAGTCCTCCATCGGCGGCTTTCCCACGATCGTGGCCGGGTAGATTGGGTTGCGGCGGTGGGTGATGCAGGTGATGTGAAAGACCGGGTACTCATCGGCCAGGGAATAATACCCGGTATGATCCCCGAACGGCCCCTCGGTCCGCAACTCCTCGGCATCCACGTAGCCTTCCAGCACGATCTCCGCACCGGCCGGCACCTCCAGATCCACCGTCCGGCATTTCACCAGCTCCACCGGGGCCTTGCGCAAAAAGCCCGCGAAAAGCAGTTCGTCCACCTCTTTCGGCAGAGGAGCGGTAGCTGCGTAGATTGTAGCCGGATCCGCGCCGATGGCCACCGCCACCTCCATGCGCTTCCCGAGGCGTTTGGTCTTGCGGAAGTTCTCCGCGCCGTCCTTGTGAATATGCCAGTGCATTCCGGTAGTTAACCCGTCGTAGACCTGGAGGCGGTACATCCCCACGTTACGGCGGCCGGTCTCCGGATCTCTGGTGAAGACCAGCGGTAAGGTGATAAAGCGTCCCCCGTCGCCGGGCCAGCTTTTGAGAATCGGAAAACGCTCTAAAGTGGCGCCCTCTTGCGGCATGAGCACCACTTCCTGGCACGCCCCGCGCCCCACCACCTTTGGGAAAAAGCTGGCCAGCTCGGCCAGTTTCGGGAGCGCCTGCAGCTTGCCGAACAGCCCGGCCTGGCCCACCTCGGAAGAAAGTTCGATGAGGCCGGTGATCTCTTTGCCGATCTCGTCGAGGTTCTCCACCTCCAAAGCCATCTCCATGCGGCGAAAAGACCCGAAGGCGTTCATCAACACCGGAACGTCAAAGCCCTGTACATTTTCAAATAAAAGAGCCGGGCCCTCGGCCTTGGAAACTCGATCGGTAACCTCGGTGATCTCCAGATCCCTGTCCACCGGCGCCTTGACCCGCACCAACAACCCTTCGCGGTCCAACCGCGCCATGAATTCTCTCAGATCCTGATACGCCATAAAAACCCCTTCCCTTTGTGCCCATCCATATTTATTTGGCGGTCTGTCCCGCAAATCCTTCCCGGAGCGGAATTTTCTTCGGAAAGAGCTTGCCCGGCCCGTCGGATCCCATTTTTTGGCCGATTTTCGGCCACAGTCATTTTGACAAGTTGGACAACGTAGAATATTCTATACTTGTATTAACTTGTACCACAATATTTGAGGGGGCGAGAGAATGTTGGAGTTTCTGAACACGACAATCGGCGATCTGTTGGACGCCACGACTGAACGGTTTCCGGACAATGAAGCCGTGGTCTACCCCGACCGCGACTTGCGCTGGACCTACCGCCGGTTCAAGGAGATCTGCGACCAGGCGGCCCGGGGCTTCATGCGCCTGGGTATTGAAAAAGGGGAGCACGTGGCGATCTGGGCCACCAATGTCCCGGAGTGGATTATCGCCCAGTTTGCCACCGCCAAGATGGGGGCCGTTCTGGTAACCGTCAATACCAGCTACAAGACCGCCGAACTGGAATATCTGATGCGCCAGTCGGACTCCACGACCCTGCTGTTAATCCAGGGATTCAAGGACACAAACTATGTGGAAACCCTCTACGAAATCTGCCCCGAGTTAAAGGATGCAGCGCCTGGCCAGTTGAACTCCCACCGCCTGCCGGCTCTCAAAAACGTGATCTTTATCGGAGAAGGCCGTCCCGCCGGCATGTTCACCTGGCAGGAGTTGATGGAAGCCGGCAAGGAGGCGCCCCCGGAGGCGCTTTATGCCAGGCAGGCCAGCCTCTCTCCCGACGAAGTCATCAATATGCAATATACTTCCGGTACCACCGGATTTCCCAAAGGTGTGATGCTCACCCACTACAATATCATCAATAATGCCCACGCGGTGGCCGATTGCATGAAGCTTACCTCCACCGACAGGCTGTGCATCCCCGTTCCCCTCTTTCATTGCTTCGGATGCGTGATGTCCACCCTGGCCTGCGTTACCCGCGGCGCCACCATGGCGCCCATCGAGGCCTTCAATGCGCGGCAGGTGCTGGAAACCGTGGATAAAGAGCGCTGCACCGCCGTGCATGGGGTTCCCACCATGTTCATCGCCGAACTGGAGCACCCGGACTTCGCCAAATTCGACTTAAGTTCGCTCCGTACCGGAATCATGGCGGGATCCCCCTGCCCGCTGGAGGTCATGAAGGCCGTGGCGAACCGCATGGGCGTCCGGGAGATTACCATCGCTTACGGCCAGACCGAATCATCGCCGGTGATCACGCAGACCAGAACCGACGACCCCATCGAGTTGCGGGTATCTACCGTCGGAAAAGCACTGCCGGGCGTGGAAGTGAAGATCGTCGATCCCTCCAGCGGCAAGGAAGTCCCAAGAGGCGTCCCAGGCGAGCTGTGCACGCGAGGTTATCATGTGATGAAAGGATACTATAAGATGCCGGAGGCCACGGCGTCGGCCATTGACCAGGAAGGCTGGCTGCATACCGGCGACCTGGCCAAGATGGATGAAAACGGGTATTGCAATATCACCGGCCGGGCCAAGGACATGATTATCCGGGGCGGGGAAAACATCTACCCCAGGGAGATTGAGGAGTTCCTGTACACGTTTCCCAAGATCCGGGATGTACAGATTGTGGGGGTCCCTGACGTCAAATACGGGGAAGAGGTGATGGCCTTCGTCATCCTTAAGGATGGGCAAGAAAGCACCCCCGAGGAGATCCGGGAGTACTGTCGCGGCAAGATCGCCAACCACAAGATCCCCCGTTACATCAAGTTCATCGCGGCATTTCCCATGACGGCCAGCGGCAAGATCCAGAAGTACAAACTGCGGGAGAGCGCCATCCAGGAGTTGCACCTGGAAGACGCCGCGTCGATCCGCACCGCCTAAGCCGTACGTTCTTTGGCCAGCGCCGCCAGGACCTTCTCCCTGGACGGCAAGGCCGGGATCGCCCCTCGTTCCAGAGTGACCAGGGCGCCCACCACGTTGGCCACCCGGCAGATCTCTTCCAGGCGCTCGTGGGAGAGGGAAGACAAAAACGAATTTGCCGGTTTGTCCTTCCTCTCCCAGAAGGTGGCCCCCGTCTTTGCGTCCGCCGCCTGTTTGGCCTCCAGGATCTGCCAGAGCAGGCCCGCCATGAAGCCGTCGCCTGCGCCGGTGGAATCCACTGGTTTCACGCGCAGCGCCGGAACGTAGCCCGAGCCGGAACTGTGCGCAAAGAAGCAACCCTCCTTGCCGAGGGTGATCACCACAAGCCTGGCACCGCTTTTGGAAAGAATCCGGCAACCGTCCTCGGGAGAAGAGGTCCCGGTGAGAAACTCCATCTCGCTCTGGCTCATCTTGATCACGTCGGCCATCTTCAAGGCCGCATCGATCTGCAACCGGGCCTGCGACTCCGTGTCCCAAAGGGTCAGCCGCAGGTTGGGATCAAAGGAGATCAACAAGCCATTCCCCCGGGCCACGTCCACGGCACGGTGGGTAGCCAGGCGCGAGGACTCGCTGATCAGGGACACCGCCCCAAAATGAAAGGCCTGCGCGCTCCGGATGTAAGCCACTTCCAGGTCCCGCGGGCTGAGGAGCATGTCCGCCCCCGGATTGCGATAGAAAAGGAACTCCCTCTCCCCGCTCTCGCTCACCGCCACAAAAGCCAGGCCGGTCTTGGCCTTCGCCTCCCGCACGATCCGGGATGTGTCCACCCCGTCTTCGGCCAATACGGAGATCAGGTAAGAACCGAACTCATCGGCCCCCACCTTGCCGATAAAACCCGTACTCACTCCCAGGCGGGACAGGCCCACCGCCACATTGGCCGGCGCGCCGCCGGCCGCCTTTTGAAACCCGGGAGTCTCCGCCAGGGAAGCTCCGGATTTCGTGGAGACCAGATCAACCAGAATTTCTCCTAATGCAATAAAGTCCGGCATAATTACAACCCCCTCGCTGAGTAATTCTACCTACGCCGCGGGGGTTCCTGCCTGGTTGCCAAGTTTCGGGAAGACACGCAAAAGGCGCGCGCCTGGGCGCAAAGAGACGACGCAAAAAAATGAGAGCCTCTTTACAGGCTCTCGTTTTTTTTAAACTTTTGGCCGTTACCGGCGATTCCAGGAGTTTAGGACTGCTCAAACTCCACCATCTTGCCGGTCGCAAAGATCAACTTGGCGATCTTGTTGCCTTTCCAGATGATCTTTACATCCTGAGGCTTCTTTTCCCCTTTGTCAGGGGTTCCACTTTTAATTTCAACAGCCGGCATCTGCCCACCTCTGTTCTTTGCGCTTTTTAAGTTAAAAACACGTGTGGACACGCACGAGAATATACTTTCTGGCAATTTCATTATAACACAGCCTATTCGCGGGCTGTCAACGAACTTTTCTTGCCACGTCTGGAAATGGAACCCTGCGCCACCTCCTTTTGCTTCTCCGGATAATGCGTCCATGCCATCTTTGTGATCCCATCCCCTTTTAACCGAAACGGTTCTATATTTTTATCGGCTCCCCCGGAAAAAACTTAACTTAATGAAATCGAAATTCAGCCGATAATTTCAGATGGCGTTCAGTTTCTGTCCTAACCTGGAGGAAATTCCAGCTTACCCACGAAATATACATATTGATAGTACGGAATTTCTGAAGGTTACAAAAAGGGGGGTGAGGCCCGGGCTTGACGGGGTTGTCAATCGTATGCTGCATTGCCAATCGCTGCAAATGGGAGAATTATAGGAGGGATAAAGGTTGAACATTGCAATCCTGATGTTGATCACCATTCCGGTATTCTGGTTGGCCTTTCGTTACTACGGGCGTTACATTGAGAAGGTCTTCGACGCCGACGACAGCCGGCCGACACCGGCGGTTGCCATGAAGGACGATGTTGACTATGTTCCCACCAAAACCGGCGTGGTCTTCTCGCACCATTTCGCCTCCATCGCCGGCGCCGGCCCCATCGTCGGGCCCACGGTAGCCATGATCTTCGGCTACATCCCGGTCTGGATGTGGGTATTGTTGGGCGGCGTCTTCATCGGCGCCGTGCACGACTTCACCGCGCTGTTTGTAAGTGTCCGTGAGAAAGGGAAGTCCATGGCGGAGGTCTCCGACCATACTCTGGGGCGCGCCGGCTTCTTACTCTTTATTGGCTTTACCATCGCGCTTCTGGTCCTGGTCACCTCCTCCTTCATGCAGCTTACCGCTACCGCGCTGGGCTCCCTGGTCCCGTTGAAGGACATGGGCCTTGAGGCGGGCAAGACCATCCTGCACGTGAGGGATGTGAACGGTGTTCCCAACGCCCAGATCGGCGGCATCGCCTCCATGTCCGTCATCGTGCTGACCCTCTTCGCCCCGCTGATCGGATGGCTGCTCTACAAGAAGAACATCAACGTCTACCTGGGTTCGCTTTTGGCCATCCTGGTAGGTATTGTTTCGGTTACGGTAGGTATCTTCTACCCGGTGACCTTCAAGCCCGAGGTCTGGATGATCATCCTATCGATCTATACCTTCATCGCTGCCGGAATTCCGGTCTGGATGATCCTGCAACCTCGTGACTTCACCAACTCGTTCATCCTCTACATCGGTATTGTCGCCCTGGTCGTCGGCGTCTTCGGTGGCGGTCTGGCTGGCGTGAAATTGATCGCTCCGGCTTTGAACCTCACCGAGGGGGTAAAGTTGGGCGGAGCCATCTGGCCCTTCCTCTTCATCACAGTGGCCTGCGGCGCCATCTCCGGCTTCCACGCGCTGGTCGCGGGGGGTACAGTCTCCAAGCAGGTCTCCCGCGAGAAGGATATCCGGACCATCGGTTATGGCGCCATGCTGGTGGAGTCCCTGCTGGCGGCCGGCGTGATCATGGCCATCTCCGGCGGCCTGAACTTCGAGACCTACAAGAATATCGTCTACCCGACGGTGGCCGGCGCCAAGTCCAACCCGATCCTGGCCTTTGCCCTGGCTGTGGGCGGCCTGCTCAACAAGAGCGTCGGGCTTCCGGTCTCTGCGGGAACAGTCTTCGGCATCCTGATGGTGGAGGGCTTTGTGGTTACCACCCTGGATACCGCGGTGCGTTTGAACCGGTACCTCTTCGAGGAACTGTGGGCGACCCTCTTCAAGAACCCGCCGAAGATCCTCAAGTCCTACCTGTTCAATGCCGGTATTGCCGTGGTGTTGATGTGGTACTTCGGCGCGACCAACCTCTTCAGCCTGATCTGGCCAATCTTCGGCTCCGCCAACCAGCTCCTGGCTGCCTTGAGCTTGATCGCCGTCTCCGCCTGGCTGGCCAGCAAGAAGAAACCGACCTGGTTTACCGTGCTTCCAGCCCTCTTCATGATGGTAACCACCTTATGGTCGCTGTTTAAGTTGTTGTTCACCAAGTACCTTCCGCTGGGGAACATGACCCTGGCAATCACCGACATCATCCTGGTGCTGTTGGGTATCGGCGTGATCCTTTTGTCGATCTCCAAGCTCTTCGCCTATCGGAAACCGTCGGTAAGCGCCTGAGGAAGCAATAGTACAGGTTCCGGCGTGCGATTGCAATTCTTGTCGCCGAGTGAAACCAAATCCAGCTTGTCGCGATTAAAGGCAGCCATCACCTTGTGGTGGCTGCCTCTCTTTTAGGGATGCTTCTCTTTGGGTAAATCCTTCTCCTTTCAACCGATTAGCGCATCACTTTGGTGGGCAGTTGCGCCGCATCGACCGGGTTGGGAGCTCCAGCATTTCCCACCCCGCCCGTATCCGGGTTTGCGGCCGCCGGCTTGAGCGGTTTGGCGTATTCAAAGGCCAGGCTGCCCTTATAGGCCGGGATCACCAACTCTTGCGCCTGCTCAATCTTCACATTGATCCCCCATGTTTTCAAGCTGTCCACCACACCGCCCCGCATGCGCAACGCCGCCTCCAGCGTGGCAGGATTGCCGATCGCCTTGATCGTGAACGGCAAGCCGACATGGGTGTTGTTAATCGAGGTGGCATCGCCGGCCAGCCGGATCTCGGTGGTGGCCACGTGCCTCTGGTCGTTGATGGATAGAGCCTCAGCACCGGCGGCAAACAGCTCGTTGACTACCAGAAGGGTGTCCTGGTCGTGAATCCGGAAGATATCCGCATCCTGCCCCGGTTTTGGCTTAGCAGTGCTGTCATCAAGCACCACAATTACACCCGGCCCTTTAACGTCTGTTAAGCCCGCCAGGAGGCGCGCCTTTTCCAACTCCGTATTCAGCGCCGCAGTAAGGCTCTTGCCCTGAGCGGCGCCGGCCAGTTCGGCCCTGAGCTGGTCGACCTCCTTCTGAAGAGCCTTGCGTTGCTCTTCGGCGTCCACGTAGAGCTGGACCAGAAATTGCGTCCGGGGCAAGGCCGCCCGTTCTTTAACATATTGCGTCCGGATTTGCACTACTAAGAGCAGCCCCAGAATCAGGCAAACGATCGCTACCGAGATCTGCCAACTCCGATTGTTCATTGTGCTCCCCCTATAGCTATTAGTATAGCACACCGAACATTCTTTAGAAAGCCCCTGCCGGCGGGCGCGCTAATTTCCGCAAAAAGAAACCACCTCAAACACTGGATTGGCAAGAGATGGCAAAAACAAAGAAAGAGCCCGCTTATGGGCTCTAAAACTGGCATAAATACTGGAGCCGGCGATGGGACTCGAACCCGCAACCTGCTGATTACGATTCAGCTGCTCTACCAATTGAGCTACACCGGCATCTCCGGCAATAAAATGGAGCGGATGACGGGATTCGAACCCGCGACCCTCGGCTTGGGAAGCCAATGCTCTACCGCTGAGCCACATCCGCTCGTTTCAACAATTATTATAACCTAACCAGGGTAAAATGTCAACACCCTGAATTCCCTCACAAGGTTGAGTCGCCGATTCCGCTGGTTTATCGACGCCCTACAGCGCGTATGTAAGGAACGCAACATATAGTACCCCGCCTATCCCAAGCAGCATGTATGGGCTGAGGGTATTCTTCCGCTTGAGGTAGGTAAACTGGATCAAAATCGACGCTAACGCGATGATGGCGCTGACCAGTGTTATCCCCGATAATTTCCAGGGAGTGAACGCCACGCCGATCGCCACCGGGATGGAACTCTGAAAGACCATGGCGCCAGTTATGTTGCCCACGGCCAGAGTGTCTTTGCCCCGGCTGATCCAGATGATACTGTTGAACTTTTCCGGCAGTTCAGTGGCAATCGGGGTAATGATGATCGATAAGAGCAGCGGGGAAACATGTAGCGCATCTGCCAGATGTTCAATATTGGTCACGAAAAAATGCGCCCCGATCACAATTCCCGCTAGCGCCAGGACAACCTGAGCGAAAATGAAGGGCAATTCAGTGGGTAACTTCAAAAACTGGGTCATATAGAGAGGAACTGGTTCTCCTTCGCTTTCCGTGGTGTTTTCGAGGGTCTTTCGGACATACAACCCGTAGAGGATCACCAGAAAAATGGCAATCGCCCATTTGGCGTATTGATTATTGATAAACGCCGCCAGGATGGCAATCGGGTAAACGATCAGGAAGTAGGTCATGTCCACCGTCATATTGGTGGTATCCAGAGCCATCTCCCGCTTCTTCTCCCTCACTTTGGCGAAGGCCAGCACCGAAGTACCGGTCACAAGGAGGGCCAGGGTGGACAGCATAAAAGGCGCCCCGAGAATCGCGCCGATCCCGATGGCGCTGGCATCCTGCCCACCGGTAAAGAGAATGGCGATAATGGGGATCATCGTCTCGGGCATGGCCGTTCCCACCGCCGCCAGCAGGCTGCCCACCACCGCCTCGCCGAGCTTGAGTTTCTTCCCGGCCCATTCGATACCGTTGGTGAAGACTTCGCAACTGGAAAGGATGACCGCCAGGCTTAAAACCAGACCGATGGAAGCCAAAAAGATTACCATGTTTTCCACCACTCCTTCTTCATCTGCAGAGCCGCAAAGCTTGCTGCCGCATTATTAAATGCTCTGTTCACCCCTGATATGATCGGCAAAGCGGTAGGTAACAAAAGAAACCTTTATTTTGGCATCCACCAAAATAAAGGTCTGGCTCCCAAGATACATTGCTCTCGCCCTTTACACCGCTCCCGCCCATCCCTGGGCTCCGCGGCACCTTGACCTCCTGTCAAATGCAGAGCATGTCGGTATCTTGTCAATAAGACGGGCGGTCCTTGCGCCTTGCTGTCGACCTTATTGCACAGGTGCAACCTGTGTAAGCTACTCCCCTTTATTCCCTGGCCTAATTATATCTTTTGGGCCTCTTTCCGTCAACGGTCAGATCGCGAACTAAATATACAAAACGCTTTGCATAAATACAAAATCGGGAGCCTGGATCAAAAGTTCCAGACTCCCGACCTGATCCCCGGGAATCTGCTCATTCCCCGGAACGCCATCTGCGACTTTAGAAGATCTGCGCCGCTGCGGCAGCCAGCTTTAGCAGTTGCCCCGGGAGGATACCGAAGACCAGGATACCGGCCACCGTCAGCACGATTGCCAGTTTGGCCGCCCCTCCCACACGCAGGGGGGCGTCGCTTGCCGGCGGATCAATATACATGGCCTTGGCCACCATGAGATAGTAATATGTGGAGATCACACTGGTGATGGTGCCCACCAGCGCCAGCCAGATATACCCCTGTTCCACCGCCGCGGCAAACAGGGAGAACTTCCCGACGAATCCCGCCAGCGGGGGAATGCTGCCAAGGGAGAGCAGTGCCACCAGCATCGTCGCCGCCAGCAAGGGATTGCGCCTGCTCAACCCGGCATAATCCTTGATCTCGTCGCTGCCGGCCAGCTTACCGTAAATAATGGCCACGATAAAGGCGCCCAGGTTGGACACCACATACAAGAACGAGTAGAAGATGATGGCCGCCACACCGGCGGTGTTGATGGCCACAAAACCCACCAGCAGATACCCGGCGTGGGCGATGCTGGAGTAAGCCAGCATCCTTTTGATATTGGTCTGGGGAATGGCCACCACGTTGCCGACAATCATGGTAATCGCGGAAAGAACCGCCAAAAGCGCCGTCCACTCGGCCCTGGCCGTGGCAAAACTCAACATCATCAACCTGACCAGCACCGCAAGTCCCGCCGCCTTGGAAGCCACCGCGAGGTAAGCGGTAACCGGCGTGGGCGCAGCCTCATATACATCCGGAGACCACATGTGGAAAGGCACCACCGCGATCTTGAAGCCGAAACCGGCCAGGATGAAGATGACACCGATCAGCAACAATGGTTGCAGCGGCTGGCCCGCCAGAGCCGCCGTAATGCCGGCCAGGTGCGTCGTGGCGGTCATGCCGTATACCAGGCTCATGCCGTAGAGCAAGAGCGCCGATGACAACCCGCCGTAAAGGAGGTATTTCAAGCCGCCCTCGGTGGACTTGACATCTCCCCTGAGATATGCCGTCAGGATAAAGAAGGAGATGGTGGTCAACTCCAGGGAGACAAAGATGGTCACCAGATCCACCGCGGAAACCATCAGCATCATACCGGCGGTAGCCGACAGCAAGATGCTGTAAAATTCGGCCTGATATTCCAGCAGTTCCGAGACATACTCGAAGGAGGAGAGGACTACCAGGATCGCCCCAATTATGAACATCTCCTTGAAGGCGATCGCAAATCCGTCCACCCGAAACGCTTCATACAAGAAGGTTTCATTGGTGCCCCACAGGTTTGCGGCAGCCAACCCGGCGCCAATCAGGCCGATCACGGTGATCCAGCCCGCCGTCTTACTGGGCAAGCGGCGTACCATGAGATGCAGCAAGACCAGGAGCAACGCAACGCCCGTGACGATCAATTCCGGCGACAACGCGTTCAGGATACGGGACAATTCCATTACAGGACACCCCCAATCTTAGCCACCAGCGGCGTCACGCTGGTATTGATCAGGTTCAACAGCATGCTTGGGAAGAAACCGAAGAACAGAAGCACAAATACCAGGAGGTACAGCGGCACAAGATCCACGGTTTTTGCATCCGTGAGCCCGTCATATTGAGCTTTCCTCGGACCGAAGAAGACGTTCTGCACGGCCCGCAGGACATATATTGCGGTGATCACGATACCCGAGATGGCGATGATCGCCACCAGCTTGTTGATGGAGAAGTAGCCCACAAAGACCAGCAACTCGGCCACAAAACCACTCAAGCCCGGCAATCCCAGGGAGGTCATACCGGCGATTACGAAGCTCGCGGCGATGATTGGCATTTGATGCGCCAGGCCACCGAGATCCGGAATGTGCCTGGTATGGGTCTTGTTATATACCAACCCCACCAGCGCAAAGAAGAGACCGGTCATGATGCCGTGCGAGAACATCTGCATCACCGCCCCGTTTAAGCCGATGACGTTAAAGGAGGCAATCCCCAAGAGCACATAACCCATATGGCTCGTGCTGGAGTAACCGATGATATACTTGAAGTCTTTTTGGGCCGTAGCCACAAACGCGCCGTAGACCACGTTGACCAGGCAAAGCCCGGCGATAATCGGGGCCCACAGATGCGCGCCCTCCGGGAAGAGGTTTAAGGCCACCCGGATGATACCGTAAGCGCCCAGCTTCATCAGCACACCCGCATGGAGCATGCTGACTGCGGTCGGCGCCGCCACGTGGCCGTCAGGCGACCAGGTGTGGAAGGGCCACATCGGCACCAGGAAGGCAAAGCCGAAGAACAGGAACGGGAAGACGAACTTTTGAAACTCCGGCGTGTACTTGATGTTTTGCAACGCCACCAGGTCAAAGGTCCGCAATCCGCTATTGAAGTACAGGATCAGCATGCCCACCAGCAAGAAGGCGCTGCCCATCAAGAGGTAGAGGGTCAGCTTCATTGCGGCGTACTCTTTCCGGGTGCTTCCCCAGACGCCGATGAGCAGATACATCGGGATGACCGCCAGTTCGTAGAACATAAAGAACAGGAACAGGTCAAAGGACATGAACACTCCGAAGACGCCGGTCACCAGCGTCAGGAGGAAGATGAAGAATTCCTTCTGCCTGTTCTCCTGCCGCCAGGAAGCAAAGACCCCGGCGAAGATCACAAAAGCCGTAAGCAACACCATGGCGATGCTCATTCCGTCCACGCCAAGATGGTAACTGATGCCGAAATAATCGATCCAGGGAATCTGCTGCACAAACTGCAATCCGGCTTTGGCCTTGTCATAGGCAAAGAGCAGATAAACCGCCAACGCCAGGGAGACGAAGGTGGATGCGGCGGCAACAACCCGGATCGCCGTGGCCCGCTTTTCTGGAATGAGAAGGATGAGCAAGACGCCTACCGCCGGAGCAAAGATGATCGTGGAGAGAATCGGGAAACTCATCGCGCACCTCCCAGAATGGCCATGAATGTCGGGTTATTCCAGGCCAGGATCAAAATGATCACCACAACCGCCCCGAAGAAGACCATGGCGTAGGTCTGCACCTGGCCGGTATGGGCCCTCCGCAGAACCCCGCCGAGCCAGCCCGTGGTAAAGGCTGAACCGTTTACGGCACCGTCCACCATGTTGCGATCCACCCAGTTGAGCACCGCGGCGACGCCGTCGTAGATCTTCCTCTCCAACCAGCTGTAGAGTTCATCGATGTAATACTTGTTCTTCAACAAGGTGTGCACCGGACCCAATGCACGAACCAGCGCATCCTGCTGGGAAGTGCGTCGCGCGTACAGAAGCCATGCCGTTCCAATACCCAGCAAGGCCAGCACCGTGGACGAGAGAGCGATCCCCAGGTTGATTCCAGCTCCTTCATGGCCCTCGCCAAACTTCACAAAGGAACCGAACCCGTGTTCAACCGCCGGCGAACCCCACAAACCCGCAAAGACCGCGAGAAACGCCAGGATCATCAGGGGGATGGTCATGACCAGGGGTGATTCGTGCACCGCGCCATGGCCATGGCCATGACCATCCGAAAACATGGTCAGATTCACATGATCCCCGGCGCTTTCGCTGGCCGCCGCCTTGCCGAAGAAGACCACAAACACAAGCCGGAACATATAGAAAGCGGTGAGGAAGGCCACGAACATGGCCGTAAAGAAGAGGATCGGCGAATTCCCCGCCTGCCAGTAGTTGTAGGCCGCCAGCAGGATCTCATCCTTGCTCCAGAAGCCGGACAGCGGATAGATACCGGCGAGGGACAGGGAGGCGATAATCATCGTGATCGCCGTAATCTTCATGGGCTTGTACAGCCCGCCCATCTCCCAGATGTCCTGCTTATGATGGAAACTGTAGATGACGCTGCCGGCCGCCAGGAAGAGCAGCGCCTTGAAGAAGGCGTGCGTCATCAGGTGGAAGACACCCGCCGTATAGCCGCCCACACCCAGGGACATGATCATGTAGCCCAACTGGCTCAAGGTGGAGTAGGCCAGAATCCGTTTGATATCGTTTTGCGCCACCGCGATGGTTGCCGCAAACAGGGCTGTAAATCCACCGATGTAGGCCACCACCGTCAGCGGGTCAGCCGCCGCGGCAAACAGGAAGTACATCCGTGCCACCAGGAAGACGCCCGCGGCAACCATGGTCGCCGCATGGATCAGGGCGCTCACCGGAGTCGGGCCTTCCATCGCATCGGGCAGCCAGACATGCAACGGGAACTGCGCCGACTTGCCAACCGCACCGCTGAAGATGAGCAGCGCCGTGGTGGAAAGCAGCGCCACCGATACGCCCGGCTGGGCGATAGCTTTACCCAGTTCGCCGAAGTTAAAGGTCCCGAAGACCGCAAAGAGCACCAGCACGCCGATCAGGAATCCAAAGTCCCCAACCCGGGTGGTAACAAAGGCCTTCTTCGCCGCATCGGCGGCCTCCTTCTTGTGATACCAGAAACCGATCAAGAGGTACGAGCACAGTCCCACGAGTTCGTAGAAGATATACAGCTGCAACAGGTTATTGGCCAGTACCAGTCCCAGCATGGATGCCGTAAAGAGCGAGAGGTACGAGAAGTACCTGCTATACCCTGGATCCTCCCCCATATAACCGATCGAATACACCTGCACCAAAAGGCTTACCAGGGTGACGACGATCAGCATTACGGCGTTCAGCGGGTCGATCAGGGTCCCCATCTCAGCCACAAACTTGCCGATCCCGATCCACTTGACCGCATTCTCCGTCACCACCGGGTTGGCGAGTTGCTCAACCAGGATGCCGACGGAGATCACGAACGAAGCCAGAATGGCAAGAATGGAGACGGTCGAACTCAACTGCCTGAACTTTTTTGTCAGAAAGCTAATGATCAGGAATGCCGCAAAGGGCGATACCGGAATTAGCCAGGCATACTGCGTCATGTTCCTTCCGCCTTCCTTCCCTTAGATCTGCACTACCATTTGAGCCAGTCGAAATCTTCGAGGTTGACCGAATCTCTGTGCCGGTTGATCGCAATAATCAGGGCAAGCCCCACGGCAACTTCCGCTGCGGCTACCGCAATCGAGAAGAGCGCAAAGATCTGCCCCATCATCGCGGCCGGCGTCAGGAACCTGGAGAACGCCACCAGGTTGATATTTACCGCATTTAGCATCAACTCGATGGACATCAGGGCCACGACCGCGTTACGCTTCGCTAAAGCACCATACAGGCCGATGGCAAAGAGGATCGCGCCCAGGATCAGGTAGTAAGAAAGTGGAGTCATTACGACTTCTTCACCTCCTTGGCAATCACGATGGCGCCAATCATGGCCACCAGAAGAAGTACCGCCGCAATCTCAAACGGCAGGACATAGTCGGTCATGAAAAGCTTGCCGATGGTCGGAACCGTCGTCTCCGGCATGGCCACGGCGGATTGCGTCCAAACCGTCCGGCCGGTCACCAGCCCGACCAAAAGCAGCGTCGCGATGGATACCAGTCCTGCCAGCCACTTTTTGTTGTTGGAGAGGTTGGTGAGAGCCATGTCTCCCCGCTGGGTCAGCATTACCGCAAAGACAATCATTACGGCGATGGCGCCCACATACAGCAAGATCTGAATGGCCGCCAGAAACTCGGCGTGAAGTAGCACGTAGATTCCGGCCACGCCCACGAAGGAGAAGGCCATGGAGATCGCCGCATGGAAGACGTTCCGGAACGTTACAACTCCAAGGGCCGAAAGCCCCGTGAAGATAGCCAGGATTATAAAAGCTACCAATGAACCGGCTCCCTGCATCTTCACCGACCTCCTTTCGGCTGAATTGCCGGGGTACCCACATATTTATCCCCGGTGGAGAGGTCCTTCAGGTAACCCCGCCGGCTGTAATCCGCCAGTTCAAATTCATGCGAGTGCGTGAGGCTCTTGGTCGGGCAGGCCTCCACGCAGAGCCCGCAAAACAGGCAGTACTGCAAATCCACCGTGTAACCCGAAAGCTTCCTCTTGTTGTTCTCATCCTTAACCGAACTCACCTTGATGACCCCGTTGGGGCAAGCTTGCTCGCACAAGCCGCAAGCGATACAGGTAGCCGGGTCAAGCGCCAGCGCGCCCCGGAACCGATCCTGGATTATGGCCTTCTCCCAAGGGTATCGCCGGGTGACTGGCTTTTTGAAAAAGGTCTTGAAGGTAACCCCCAGGCCCTTCAGCAAACCGGTGCCATACATCTGTTCAACCTCCTATCCCCCGCAGGAGAATGACTTCGCCTGCCGTGATGAACACGTTCAAGAGCGAGAGCGGCAACAGGACCTTCCAGCTGAACGCCATTACCTGGTCGATCCTGAACCGCACCCAGGTGGCGCGCACCCAGAGCAGAACCCAGGCCATCACCAGGGTCTTGATCAGAAACCAGACAAACCCGGGCAGCACCGGCCCTTGCCAGCCTCCCAGGAACAAGGTGGTCATCAGGGCCGCAAGCGCAAAGAGGTTGGCGTACTCGGACAGATAGAAGAGAGCAAACCTCATGCCGCTGTATTCGATATTAAAACCGGCGATAATCTCGGACTCGCCTTCCGGCAGGTCAAAGGGCTTGCTGTTAACCTCCGCCAGCCCGGCAAAAAAGTAGATCAGGAAAGCCAGCGGCTGGTAGACGATAAACCAGACCTTGCTCTGCTGCCTGACGATTTCACCTGTGCTGAGCGTGCCGCTCAACATCACCACGCCGAGGAGCGACAGCACCAATGGCACTTCATAACTGACAATCTGCGCCACGGAGCGCATCCCGCCCACGAGCGCGTATTTGTTGTTGGAACCCCACCCGGATGAGAGAATTCCCAGCGAAGTTAGAGAAGCAATCGACACAAAGTACAGGAGCCCGATGTTTACGTCACTCAGGATTACTCCCGGCGCAAAGGGAAGCACCGCATAGAGCATCCCGGCTGCAAAGAAGACGATCATCGGTCCCAGCCGGAACATCTTTCTATCCGCGTTGGCGGGAATAATATCTTCCTTTTGCAACACTTTCAGCGCATCGGCCACGGTCTGCAACAACCCCAGCGGCCCGGTCACGTTCGGGCCCATCCGGTGCTGCATGTGGCCCATGACCTTCCGTTCCATGTAGATAATCCACAGAACCGCCAGAGCGAGGAAGATTAGTACGGCCAGCCCGATGATCACCCCGTAGATGATCACCGGCCAGGACCCTGATACGCCGATGCCGCGCAACAGTGTATCCATCCAGTTAAATATCACGTTCATCTTCTCGCCTACCCTCCACAATTAAGATGCGAATTCGCCGTAACAGACAACCGGCATCCTATGCGTCAATCTCGCCCATGACGACGTCAATGGAGGCAAAGATCGCGATCAGGTCCGCAATCTTCCATCCTTTAATCATCTCCGGCAAGGCGGAAACGTTGACAAACGACGGGCGCCGGGCATGGAAGCGGTAGGGTTTGGTGGAGCCATCGCTCACCAGGTAGAACCCAAGATCCCCCTTCGGGGCTTCTACATGGGCATATGCCTCTCCCGCCGGCGGTTTGAAGACCTTGGGCACCTTGGCCATAATCTCTCCCTGTGGGAGGTCCTTCATAGCCTGCTCAAGGATCTTCAGGCTCTCGCGCATCTCCAGAATGCGCATCATATAGCGATCGAAGGTGTCGCCTTTCTGCCCGAGCGGCACGTCAAACTTGAACCGGTCGTAAACCAGATACGGATCGGCCTTGCGAATATCGTAATTGACCCCGGAAGCCCGCAGGGTGGGTCCGGAAACCCCCCAGCTGATGGCATCCTCCGCCGAAAAAAGTCCGACCCCTTTGGTCCTGGCCAAAAAGATCTCGTTTCCGGTGAGCAACGTCTCATACTCGTCGATCCGCGCCGGCATTATATCAATAAATTCCTTGAGCTTTTTCAGGAAGCCTTCCGGCAGATCCTGGGAGACGCCGCCGATCCGCATGTAGTTGTAGGTCTGCCGCGCCCCGGAAACCATCTCAAACATGTCGTTAATCAGTTCCCGGTCGCGGAAGCAGAACAACCATGGCGTGTAAGCGCCCAGATCGTTGCTGAGGGAACCCACAAAGACCAGGTGGCTGGAGATCCTCTGCAACTCAGCCATAATCACCCGGAGGTATTGGGCGCGCTCGGGCGCCTCAATGCCGGCAAGCCTCTCCGCCGCAAGAACATAGGCCAGGTTGTTGGACATGGAGGCCAAATAGTCCAGCCGGTCCGTGTAAGGAATGCACTGCTGGTAGGTCCTGGCCTCCGCCAGCTTTTCGATGCCCCGGTGCAGGTAACCGACTACCGGAGTGGCATCGGTGATCGTTTCGCCGTCCAGCTTGACAATCACCCGGAAGACCCCGTGCATGCTGGGATGCTGCGGACCAAAGTTGATCTGGAGCTCCTCCGTGCGCACCACGGGTTCTACCTTTACGGTTGCCTGTGTGCTCATCTCACCGCCCTCCTTTCGCTGCGATCGGGCAACTTGAAGTCCTTTCGCAAGGGGTATCCCTCAAACCCCTCGGCAGTCAGGATCCGTTCCAGATAGGGATGTCCGGAAAAATCAATGCCGAACATGTCGTAAACTTCGCGTTCCAGCCAGTTGGCGCCCTTCCATACCGGGGTCGCGGAAGCCACCACCGGCTTCTGCTTGTCAAGGTTTACCTTGACCACCACCGATTGCTGGAGCGCGATGGAGTACAGTTGGTAGACCACGGTAAAGTGCTCCGGATAATCCACCGCCGTCAGATCACCGAGGTAATCCATTTTAAACCCTTCAGCATCCCTCAAAAAGCGAAGAACATCCAGAAGATCCGGCGGGTTGACGGTGATCACAAGCTGTTCTTTATCAGTGGCCAGGGTTACTTTTCCGGCAAACCGCGCTTGCAATGCGGAGCTTTTCTGCTCGATATCCTTTGTTTGCCTCATCATCTTCTGTCCACCACCGATTCCTTCATGATCTTTTCCCGGAGCTTCATCAGCCCGTCTATATACGCCTCCGGCCGGGGCGGGCATCCCGGGATATAGACGTCCACGGGAACAATCGTGTCTCCTCCGGGCACCACAGCGTAGGAATCCGCGAACGGCCCGCCGGAGATGGCACAGCTTCCCATGGCGATTACATATTTGGGTTCCGCCATCTGGTCATAAAGCTTGCGAATAAGCGGCGCCATCTTGTTGGTGATCGTGCCTGAGAGCACCATCACATCGGCCTGACGCGGCGAAGGCCGCATAAAGATCCCGAAGCGCTCCAGATCATTCCTGGCAGCATGGGTGTGCATCATCTCAATCGCACAACAGGCCAGGCCGAACCCCAGCGGCCACATGGAACTTTTTCGCGCCCAGTTCAAAAGCGAATCCAGGGTGGTAACCAGCACGTTTCTTTTGACCTGTTCCTCTATCGAGGCATCAGGCGTTGAAGTCTTGTTTACTTCCATTCCAATGCCCCTTCCTTCCAGGCATATCCCAGCCCAACGAGCAGGATAAGGATAAAGATTACTGCCTCCACCAACGCAAACAGCCCTAGCTTCTGGAATGCTACGGCCCATGGGTAGAGAAATGCGGTCTCGACGTCGAAGACCACGAAGATGAGTGCATACAGGTAGTAACTAACCTTGAAACGAACCCAGGTCGTCCCCACCGTCTCAAGCCCGCACTCATAAGTGGACAGCTTCGCCGCGTTGGGTTTTTTTGGCCTCAGGAGCCACGCCACAATCAACGCCGCCATCGCAAACGCGACGGTCACCAGGGCGTAGATCCCAATGGTCAGGTACTGCTCACTAAACCCCACTTGTCTAACCCCCTTTGAATTTCCATATGGACTTGGAAAATGGATTGGAAATCCGGCCATCCGAAAAATTTGAGCTTGGACACCCAAAAATAAAATCCGAGATTGGCTATTTGCACGCATTTTCACAAGCGTTCACAGTAAAACACAAAAAACGGGCCTGCAAGCCTCCCCATCTTTTGACGCCCGAGAACCCATTCCCTTTCTTCCGCACGCAACACCACCGGCAGTCCTTAACTGGACCTGGAAAACCCCACTAATAACCGGCAATCCCATAATTGATGCGACACAGGATTTAATTCTCTACAAATCGGGAATATCCTCTTTAAGATCGAGTCGTCCCCCGGAAAATAATTTTGGCCAAACTTCCGTCCTCATTATAGAGCCCGATCTCAAAAAAGTCAAGCCGGACCGTCACATCTGAATTTTGCGCCAATACTTGCCATTTTTTGGGCCTACTTTGGGCGAAGATAGGCGAAGATAAACGAACGCATAATTAAACCGCCTGGAATCCGGGCGGTTCTTCTGCAAATGGTGGTCGCACTTGGACTCGAACCAAGGACCTCTACGATGTGAGCGTAGCGCTCTAACCGGCTGAGCTATGCGACCATAAATTTATAAATTGCTATTAACCTGGCACCCCCAAGGGGATTCGAACCCCTGTTGCCGCCGTGAAAGGGCGATGTCCTAGGCCTCTAGACGATGGGGGCGTAACTGGTGAGCCATGGAGGACTCGAACCTCCGACACCCTGATTAAAAGTCAGGTGCTCTACCGCCTGAGCTAATGGCCCAACTTGTTGGCCCTCATCATAACCTGAGGGGCACAGAAGATATAATACAACACTTTGAGCAATCTGTCAACCCGTTACGTCCGATTTTCCGAAAGGTTCCTCCAGCACCAGTGTCTGGCTGCGTTCCCGGCCTACGGAGACGATCCCAACATCGGCCCCGGTTAGGGCCCCGATACGCTGAATATAAGCCCTGGCCTCCGCCGGTAGTTCCCCAAAATCGGCAACCTCTGTTGCCCCCTCCGGCCAGCCAGGCATCTCCTCGTAAACCGGCTCGCATTCCTGAAAGACTTTGAGACTGGCGGGAAACTCCTTTAGCAGCTGCCCCCGGTAACGGTAGGAGGTGCAGATCTTGACCGTGGAGAGACCCTCCAGCGTATCAAGGTGCATCAACGCCAGCGAGGTTATCCCGTTGACCCGCACCGCGTAACGAAGGATTACCGCATCCAGCCAACCGCACCGCCGTGGACGGCCGGTAGTGGTGCCGTACTCCTTTCCCCTTTCGCGAATCCGGTCGCCCACCTCGTCAAAAAGCTCCGTCGGGAAAGGACCTTGCCCCACACGTGTCGTATAGGCTTTGGCGACGCCTATAACCTTTCCAATCGCCGTCGGCCCCACTCCGGCCCCGATAGCCGCTCCCCCCGCCGTAGGCGAGGATGAAGTCACGAAGGGGTACGTCCCGTGATCGATGTCAAGAAGGGTGCCGTTTGCTCCTTCAAAGAGCACATTCCACCCCTCCCGGATCGCCTCCGAGACCAGCACCGAGGTATCCACCACAAAAGGACGCAACCGTTCCCCGTAAGCCTGGTATTCCGCCAGGATCTCCTCCAGCCGCAATGGTGGCTGGCCGTAAACCCCCGTTAAAAGCTTGTTTTTTGCTGGCAAAAAGGCCGCCAACCGTTCCGCCAGGGCCTCGGGATCCACCAGATCGATCATCCGGATGCCCGTTCTAGCCACCTTGTCCACGTAGCACGGCCCGATCCCCCGGCCGGTGGTGCCGATTCTTTCGTTTTCGCTGCGGCTCTCTTCCTCAAGGCGGTCCAAAAGACGCTGGTACGGCATAATTACATGGGCCTTCTCAGAAATCCGGAGGCCCTTGACTGAAATCCCCCTGGCTTCCAGTTGCGCAATCTCCTCCAGAAGCACCTGGGGATCGATGACCACTCCGTTCCCAATCACACAGACCACCTGCGGGTAAAGGATCCCCGCCGGAACCAGATGAAGCTTGAAGATCTCGCCCCCAACCACCACAGTGTGGCCGGCATTATTGCCCCCCTGGTAACGGACAACCAGGCGGGCCTGGGAAGACAGCATATCCACAATCTTGCCCTTTCCTTCATCGCCCCATTGTGTCCCTACGACCACCAGTGAAGCCAACAACGCCACCTCCCGTTCATCAGCATCCCCAGCTTAACAGAAAAGCCCAATCTCGTCAAGAATCTGAATCTAATTTGCGCGTAAAAAAATATACTTTATGCGACAAAAGTTAAGAGGATTTTCGCCATACTGCGCGAATACATGTAGGTGCCAAATGTTTCTCTCCTGGCGAAGCGGAGGAGGCTGGTTGTGAAACGGGATGGCTGGGATTACGCCCGCTATGCAAACTTCGCCTTTTCGTTCGGGTTTACGTTGGTAATCAGCCTTTTGCTCGGTTATTTCGGGGGCAGTTTTCTTGACCGGAAACTGCATACTTCTCCCTTTTTAATGTTGGCCGGGATCCTGGTTGCCATCGTTTTGAGTTTCAAGAGCCTTCTGGCTGAAGTTGCCGTTTTGGACAAGGCTGAGGCCGACGCCAGGAAAGCTCGAAAAAAGTGTTCTTCCCGTAACAGCCACGATGACAATGAAAAATGATCAATCCAAGAACGCTCCATTGCCGAAACTTGCCAGGCTGGCCAGCATTGGCCTTTTTCTTGTTCTAGCGACAATCTGGTTCAATGTGCGCCTGGCAATGGGCATCCTGGCCGGAACACCAGTAGGGATCTTTAATTATTGGCTTATAACAGGTGCTGCCGAAGATAAATTATTGGGCTCCGCCAGAAGAAGCCAGGCTGTTTTTTTGCGACGCGCGCTCTACCGCTGGGTGATCGACTTTGGCGCCCTGCTAGCCGCCAGCACCATCGGGGAGAGTTTTCTGATCGGCGTGGTAATCGGCCTGGCGTTACAGGTTTTTGCCCATATGATCGATGCCCTGTCGTTGTCTTTCGCTCATAACCCACAGAAGAGGTGATTTTTGTGGAAGAAAAGATGCACGAGATTGGCAAGGTTACCGAACATATAGCTGGGACAACGGTCTTTCATATCGGGTCGATCCCGGTGTCTTCCACAGTGGTTCATACCTGGTATATAATGGCCTTTTTGATCATTGCGGCCTTTATACTCACCCGAAGGTTGCGTTCCGGTGCGCCCCGTGGCGCGCAGAACCTCCTGGAGATGTATGTCGAGTTCATATATGGTTTGCTTGAACCGGCCCTTGGAAAAGAAGGCCGCCGTTTCTTGCCGCTGGTGGGAACCCTGTTTATTTTCATTCTCGCTTTGAACTGGTCCGGAGTGTTCATTCCCAATTTCGTGCCGCCCACCACCGACTTGAGCACCACAGCGGCTTTTGCCGTAGCCACCATCATCACGGTGCACGCGCTGGCTATCCGCGAAAAAGGGCTGAAGCACTATGTGGCGCATTACTTTCAGCCGTTCTGGTTCCTCTTTCCGCTCAACATCATCGAAGAACTGGTCAGGCCCTTCTCCCTGGCTGTCCGTCTTTTTGGCAACATATTTGGCGGAAAGATGGTCTTTTCCATCATCTTTATTCTGGTGCCTTTCCTGGCGCCTACGCCGATCATGTTGCTTGAAGTTCTGATGGGCGCCATTCAAGCTTTTGTCTTCTCCTTGCTTACCGTCACCTATCTCAGTGGACTGACCAAAGGACACTAGCGAGTGGTGCAAATAACCACCCGCTAGTTGGCCAGTTTGACGCCTTTGATGAAGGGGGTGAAACGAATGCAATACATTGGCCTGATCGCCGTCGGTATTGCCATGGGTCTGGCGGCGTTGGGTTCTGCTCTTGGGCAGGGCCGGGCTGCAGAAAGCGCTGCGGCGGCAATCTCTCGCCAGCCTGAAGTTTCCGGCGATATCCGTACAACGTTGATCATCGCCCTGGCATTTATGGAGGCACTTACTCTGTTCACTTTCGTGCTGGCAATCCTGATGCTGGGAAAGATCTCCTAAAGATCTTCATAGATCTTTGGAGCCTATTCCGAGCAGGTAACTTCGGCGAATAAGAGGAAGCCGGCAGGTTCCTCTTATTCGCTATCCAGCTTTTGTAAGGGAGGCCGTCCCGTGCAGATCCAACTCTGGACGCTATTATGGCAGATCCTTAACCTGGCGGTCGTGATCGCTCTTTTAACGGCAATCGCCTACAAGCCGGTCTCCAAAATTCTTCGCGACCGGGAAGAACACGTGGAAAAGACCCTCGCCCAGGCAGCTTCGTCCCAAAAGGAGGCGGAAGCCCTGCTGGCCCGATATCAGCAACAGATTCAACATGCCAAGCAGGAGGCACAGGAAATCGTCGACCGCGCCACCAAAGTGGGTGAGCAGATGCGGCAGGAGATTATACAAAACGCCGAAAACGAAGCGTCACGGACCATGGCTAAAGCCAAAGCCGAAATAAGTGCTGAAAAAGATAAGGCTCTATCCCAAATTCGTGATGAAGTGGCCAACCTGGCTGTATTGGCCGCTGGAAAGATTATTGGGCGTTCCATTACCGCAGCGGATCATGAAAAAATGGTCAAGGATTTTGTCGCCGAACTGGATAAAGTTCAGCATTAGTACCATTTTTTTCCTCCTTAACCATAATTTTGAGCAAAAAATTTTTGTTCGGGCAGGTTTAATAGAAAAAGATCGGGGCATTATAACTACCGAGGTCGACAAAGTTCAAATGGGATTCAGGCTCGACCCTGCAATGGGGTCAGCAACGCGGCCAACTTCCTCTTGGAAGAGCCTTCGTTCGCAGGTTCACGGCTGAACTTGCCTGCTTCTCAAACCTCTTGTCGGCCTCCTTTTTCGTGTTCCCCCCTTGAAGATCAAAAGTATAAAGAAGTAGGGGGCCCCCTTCAAATGAAGAGCCCCCGTGCAAATCTCAGAGATCACTACAAGTATAAGACCTTAACTGGTGGATTGTACGGCGCCCTGGCCGATACGACTGCCGGCCACGGTAACCAAAACTGTCTCCGTCAGAACATCTGAATAGGTATAAGACAGCCTGTTTATCGTGCTCTGTTTGCCATTGACCCGCACCACAAAGATGTTTGGATACGTTTGCTCCAAAATCCCTTCCGCTTCGATGACCCGCTTGCGTCCCCTATTGGCTTTTACCGTAATAGGTTGTCCGACAAAGCTACGAAGGTCCGCCCGGATCTGGCCCAAAACATTCCCCTTGCCAACTGCAACCTTTGCCAAACCGATCGCCTTCCTTTACTGCCTTACTTGCCCGATTACAACGGTATTATATCACAATTGGCGCTATTTGTCAACATAACTTATTATTATATCTGGCAAAAGCCGGTTTGTCAATAGGGATATAGATTATTTAGTGTATTTATCGGCCACTTTGGAGGCTCCGTAAGAATAGGGCTTGATCCTGGCGTCAAAGCCGCTGCCCACAACCATCCCGATCAGTTCCCGGATCATCTCCCTGGTAGGGCCATTGGGCCCGACATCCAGATGGATTTCGATATCGAAATCGGAATGCCCGTTTTCAGCCAGTTTTTCCGCCAACTGACTGGCAACCCCAAGGCTCCGAGAGGTTTCATAGAAGATCCGCTGCCTGAGGCTGCGGTTAATCCGCTCATGCTGGCGCGAATAGTAGTACCGGGCTCCCTTACCTTCGCGATGCACGATGATTGCAGTCACAAAGGCAGTCTCCTCCCGAAGTTGGGAGTCGGTGCCGATGATCAGCTTATAACTGGCATCCGGCGCTTCATGAACATAATTCATGATGTCATCGAAAACCTCATCAAAACTCAAACGACCCTTGGAAGGACTAGTGAAGGCCATCACAAAAATCCACCCTGCTTTCTAGCTATAAGCACCCCACCTTGGCCTGTTTTGGACCAACTTATCTATATTATATCACATCTGTCAAGATGACCGCCACGTTAGCCCCTCATCGCTAAAATGGCGTCAGCCAGGGCGGCGAATTCTTCCAGGGATAAGGTTTCACCGCGCCGCATGGGATCTATCGACGCCAGGACAAAAGCTCCCTCCAAGCTGCTGGGATCCAGCCCTGCCAAGCTCTTTACAGCGTTACGCAAGGTCTTTCTCCTCTGGCCAAAAGCGGCGCGAACCAATGCGAAGAAAAAACGCGAATCAGCAGGCACAACCCTGGGAACCGGTCTCCGCCGCAGTCTGACCACCGTGGAATCCACCTCGGGTTGCGGCATAAAAACCGTACGTGGCGCCCGGGCCACTGCTTTAGTTTCGGTGTAATATTGCACCAGCACCGACAGCATTCCGTAGTCCTTACCGCCGGGAGGCGCCACCATCCTTGCAGCGACCTCCGCCTGGACCATCACAACCATCAGTTGCCAATCCAGTGAGGCCTCAAGGATTCGGGCGATTACCGGCGTGGTAACATAATAGGGCAGGTTGGCGACAATCTTCAAGCTTCCTTCCGGGCCCATTTTGAGCCGGCTTTCCCGGTACAGTTCGCCGAGGTCTACCCCAAGAAAGTCCCCGTGTATCACTCGAATATTTTGATACCCGGCCAGGGTTTCAGCCAGGATCGCCAGGAGCCGCTCGTCCAATTCCACGGCAAACACATACCCCGCCGCATCCGCGAGGGCCTGAGTAAGAGTCCCGATCCCGGGCCCAATCTCCCAGGCTACATCCTGGCCGGTGAGTTCCGCGGCGGACACAATCTTCGCGCGGATATTTTCGTCCACCAAAAAGTTCTGACCTAAACTTTTTTTGAAACGAAATCCATGTTTTTTGAGGACCGCCCCCACACCGGTGGGGGTCGCCAGACGGTACATACCTTTCATCGGCACTCTGCAACCTCTCCGAATCCATCCGAACTAAAAAAGCGCCCGAAAAGGGCGCTGTATGCGGTATGCGTCATTCTCCATCCGCAAGGATGTAAACCTTTACCCACCGCCTGCCGAATTGAATCGCTTCCTGGCGTGTTTCAAAGCACAGGTCGATACGATTCCCCTTGATCGCGGAGCCGGTATCCTCCGCCCGCGCCTCCCCGTAGCCAGGAATATACAAACGGCTGCGCAAGGGGATTACGCGTGGATCCACCGCCACCACACCGTAACGAGCTCTGGTCCCCAAAGCGGTAATCCCCGTAAAGGGGTAGTTGCTCTTCGGACCCGGATCGTAAGCCGTAGCCTCCATTACCCGTACTTCTTTGTATCGGTAGGCTCCACGGGAGGTAAGCAGGGTGCGAATCACCGTCTTGGTGCCGTAAACCACTACTTTGGGCACGGGCCGCTTGAGAACCTCCGTCTTAAGCAGTTCCTTTTTTACCAGCCGCCCATCCTCGTAGCGCAACCGGAAAGTCCGGGCCTGCAACCCTTTGCCGCCGGCCTGGATGATCTTTTCCACACCGCGCTCCATCTGGTCGTCCGCGCGGCGAATCGTATCAAAGAGAATGGTGTCGTTTTTGGTCACCGTCTGGATCTTCACCCGCGTCACTCGAAGGGAGGCACCGGCTTGGACAGGGGAAGCAAGGGCGGGAGCAACCATGTCCAGCACTCCTAGCTTAATTCCAGTTTCCTGCAAGACTTCCCGTACGGTCTGGCCCGTGGTAAGGCGGGAAATTTTTGCTCCATCGACCAGGATGGTCACCGGTACCGCCCGAAAGACCGAGATATGCATTCCTTCTTTAAGCGGTTCTTGCAGCCCGGGAACCACCCGATCCGCCGATCCAACAGCAATCCTTGCCTGAGAAAGGACCCCGGACACTCTGCTCCGAAAAGTCACAACCTTGATCTTTTTGCTGTCAACAGCGATAGTAACTTCTTTCCTGAGCCACGTGTACCCGACAAGGGCTACCGCCACCAGTAAGCCGGCGGCCAGTAGTACCTGCACTCTCCGCTCTCTCAAAGGCCGTCCGTAGCGTAGCAGCCACGCAGCGATCCCGCGAAACCACTCCATTACCTGTCCTTTCGAGAGCAAGGGGTTGTGGGACATGCCATCCACTCCTTGCCTGTAAATTAGGTTACAATTCTATAGTATTATACCGCAACATCCACCACTTTGATACATTTCCAGCGGTCATGCCCCGTTTACGCAAAATGGCAAATCTGGATAGGTTTCAAGCCTTAGCTTAATTCTGCCCATGCCAGGATTAATCCTGCAGGCAAAAGTTCCAATTTATGGCGCGTCATAAATTCAGGTCATAATGCCGCACCCGGAATTCCACACCGAGATCGCGCGCGATCTGGCGGCTGGCCTCAATATCCACCTCCGGCACATCTACAACAGTTAACACCACCCTGGGGATGTATTTGGCGCACTCCCGGGCAAAATCCAGCACCGCCTGATAGGCCGCCGGGCCGTACCGGGAGTGGGAAAGGCTCTGATACTTTTCCGCGCTTTCCGCATTGAGGCTGATGGAAACAACATCCACCAGCCCCGCCAATTCCGGGACCACATTGCGCCCGTGAATCAGATTGGCCTGCCCGTTGGTGTTGATCCGGATCGGGATCCGGTACCTGGCTTTCAACGCCCGCGCAACCTGGATGACTTCATCCACGCGTATCAGAGGCTCGCCGTATCCGCAAAAAACCACCTCTTTAAACCGGGTTGGATCCCCGATGGCCGCCAGCATCTCCTCCACGGAAGGCTCTTCTTTCAGCCACAGGTTGTATCCACCCACCCCCGGGCTGGTATGGCGAATACAAAAGGTACAGTTGTTGGTGCAACGATTGGTGACATTTACATAAAGGGAATCTCCCATTGAATAAGCAATCATCCTGGATTAGAATCTCCTTCAAACCGGGGCGCCCAGCGCACGGAGCCTGGCCTCGACCTCCTCCCGGCTATATTCATCAATGCGATCGATAAGCGCGATAATCGATTCCAACTGTTTCTCGGTGATCCGCCCCTGCTCGCACATCTTCTCATAGGCGCCGATCAACCGGAGTTTGAGCCGCTCCGTCTCCTCAAACAGCTCGGTCATGCCCCTCCCTCCTATCCCGACCTCAAGACTCCTCCCGCAAAGTCACATCCACAAACTTGGTAAATTCCGGGACAAATTGCAAGATTGCCTTTCCGGTCTGTCCCTTGCGCTGCTTGGCGATGATCACCTCAGCCTGGCCTTCGGTGCCTCGCTGTTTGGCCTGATCCGGGTAATAGTACTCGTCCCGGTAGACAAACATCACCACATCGGCAAACTCCTCGATGTTGCCGCTATCCCGCAGGTCGGACATCATCGGCCGTTTGTTTTCCCTGGCTTCGACCCCACGGTTGAGCTGCGAAAGCAAGATCACTGGCAAATCCAGTTCACCGGCCAGATCCCGGAGTTCCCGCACCGCCTCGCCCACGATCAACGCCCAACTCCTGTTTGTTTCCATGCTGGGCGGCCGGATGAGTTGGAGGTAGTCGATGATGATCAATCCCAGATCGGGAATTTCGGCTTTAACCCGCCTGGCCTTGGCGCGGATCTCCGCGGCGGTCAATCCGCGCTTATCCACAATCTTGATGGGCAGCTTGTAGAGATCACTGAAGATACTATTGGCTCTGGCCAACTTGCGGTCATCAAGCTTGGTGGCATAATCCCAGGAGGTAATTTCAAACTCGCCGCGTTCGTTGCGCAACTTGAAGAACTCGCCGATCACCAGGCGGTCCCCCACCGATTCGTCGTCCATCTCCAGGCTGAAGATCAGCACGGGAATTTGCCGTTTGGCCACATTTACCGCGAAGTTGAGGGCCAGGGCGGTCTTCCCCATGCTGGGGCGACCGGCCAGGATGATCAGGTCCTTTCTCTTGAACCCGGTGGTCAGCACATCGATGGCAGGGTAACGCACCGAAAGCCCGTAGGAACCTTTTCCTTCCCTTCTCTCCACAAGATTCGTATAGCAACGGCTTAAAATGTCCGCCAAATCTTTGACATCTCCACTGCCCACGTCCCCCAGGCTGGTGGCGCGAAAGATCAGTTCCTGAGCCCTGGCCTGGTATGCCTCCACCGAATCCTCGGACTCCTGCTGGATCATCTGTTCAATCTGCTCCACCGCTTCAAGGATCCGCCGTTTGGCGTATTTTTCGTGAAGCAACGCCAGACTTGGTTCCAGTTCGCTTTTGCTCACAAAGCATTCGGTAAGTTCGATCAACGCCTGATCTGGAGCGGGAATTCTCTTCTCCTTGCGAAGCCGGTTATAAACCTGGGTATAGGAGATATGGCCGTCCTCCCGGTACAGATCTAGGATCGCCCGGTAGATTTCCCGGTTCACGGGGCTGTAAAAATGCCCCTCCTTGAGCTTGTCCACCACCAAATCAACTTTGGTGGGATATTTGATCAAAATCCCCAGCACCCGCCGTTCGGCGTCTATGTCATGCGGAACGCCGCTGGACGCCAAACCGGCGCTGGCGGGTTCCGCGGGCCTATTCATCGCACTCATCGGGGTACAGCTCCTTCCATCTCCGGATCAGTTCGCTTTCCACCGGCCGGTAGGCCTGGGCATTCGCCACCCCTTCATACCCTTGCTGAGTGGGAATAGTTTTGGATTGCCCCTCCTTTTCCGCCATTTGTGCCACCCAGTCGGCCTTCGCCACCAGGTCGGCATAGGAACGAATCCCGTCGTTGTACCAGTTGCGCAGGATTCCTTCCAGGTATTGCATCCGCGGCCGGTCCGCGTTTCTGGCGGTCTCGTCGATGGCGGCAGCCACCACCTCGGCGGCCATGCCCCTCTCCTCCACCCAAAACCGTAGTTTTTCAAATTGCATCGGCCCCATCAAGCCGATCTTCTGGTGGTAGATATCCACCAATGCCTCCAGGTCGCTCCTGAAACTCTCCTCTTCAACTTGCGCCGCCGCCTCGCGTTCCGCGATCTCATGGGGAAGAGGCGCCCCGGCGGAAGGGGGGTCGTGAACAACCACGATCTCCCCCCCGGAGGCATCTTCCTCCGCAAGCTGGCGTGACACCAGACCGCAATCGACAAGCCGGTTCATGGCCTCTTTTACCCCTTCGTCCCCCAGCCCGATGGATTGCGCCAGGGTATTCAGGCTTATCGCCTGGGAATCGCCCGGCAGCAAGGCAACCCGCTTCAAAAGCAGCCAGAGCAAGATGCCAGAAGGACCGGCTACCGGCAGGTAACGATCTAAAAGCTCCGGATAGAGAGGAATAAAGGCACGCCGCAGGGTGCCTTCTCTAACCGAAAACCTCTCGTTATTTGTTATATTCTCTCTCTCCACATAAGACACAGGATCTCCCCCCGTATGTGCATGTACATAATTCTTTTGCCGGGGAGCAAAATCCTGCCAAACAGATCTCCTGTTTAGGATTCAAATTCTTACTGGGCGCAAACCCGGTTGCGCCCGCCCTGCTTGGCCAGATATGCGTTTTGATCGGCCAGGCTGATGAGCTCGTCCTTGGTGGCCGCCGTCTCCGTGGGAAACGCAGCCACGCCTATGCTCGCCGTGAGGCGCAGTTTATCAAAATCATGCCCGCTGATCACGCGGTTGATCCTCTCGGCAATCTTTACCGCGTCTGCGAGCGCAGTCTCCGGCAGGATTACCGCAAATTCCTCGCCCCCGTAGCGGGCCACCAGATCTGTCACGCGCACATTACGGCGGATGAGCTGGCCGACCTCCTTAAGTACCTGGTCGCCACGGAGATGGCCGTAACGGTCATTGATGGCTTTGAAGTGATCGAGATCCACCATGAGCATGGAAAGAGGTTGGCCTGTCTCTTCCGCCGCTTTGGCGGCCTGATCGATACAGTTGCGAAAGTAACGGTGATTGTAAAGGCCGGTCAGACCGTCGGTAATCGCCAGGTGGGCCATTTCTTCATAAAGATGGCCGTTTTGAACCGCAAAAGCCGCCTGGTTGGTCATGATGAAGAGAGTTCTTTGTTCATCCTGAGTGAATCCCCGCACCTCTTTTTTCAGGACGGTAAGGACCCCGATAGCCTTGCCATGAACTACCAGCGGAAAACTGGCAAGTGAATTGAACTGGAGATCCCTGGCCCAGCGAATTACGCTGTCGGAAAGATCGTCAAGGAAGACCGGTTGCGCCGTCTGAACCACCCGATCCGCCACGGTCCGTTGAAACTCCATCTCATACGTTTTAATCTGATCCGATGTCATCCCCCTGCTTACCCGTGTTTCCAGGCTGTTGGTCTCTTCATTGGCCAGCATCACCCAGCAGGCGTCATACTTTACAATCCGGGAGATCCAGTCGACGATGGTGTCCAACATCTCCGCAAGGTTCAGGGTACTCCCCAGCACTGAGGTAAATTCGAAGATCGCCAGAAGGTCGAAGATCCCCTTATCGACCTCGGCATTCAGGCGCGCTACTTCATGTTGAGCTTCCTCGAGGCGAGCGGTGGCAAGCGCCAACTCCTTCTCTTTCTGGCCGAGACGTTCTTTTGCCCAGAGCCGGTTCGTCCAGCCGATGATCACCATGCCCGTTCCCAGCACCAGTTCTGCAATACCTATTCTTATCAGGTCCACATGTGCCTCTTTAGCCAACAAAAGCCCGATCCCGGCCAGCGTCCCCGCCAAAAACCCTTCGTGTGGCCGGCCGGCTATCGCTCCAACTACCACCGGCAAAAGGTAGATGTAAAGGAGGGGTCCCGCGAGGGAAGCTTTGGGCATGGCATCCAGCGAAGGCAGCTTTGCCCAGACCGCCAGCGCCCCGGAGATCACTAATATTTTTTGCCAGATATCCAGTTTATTGATCAAATGGCCGACCTCCCGCCGGATTCATGTAGATCTCCTCAAGCAGGCTCTGGGCGCGTGCGTTATAAGGATTGATGTGGAGTGCCTCTTCCAGGGCTTCTTTGGCTTCTTCAAACTGCCCCAGCCGGAAATACCCTTCACCAATGTGGCACAGGGCCGAGACCGACTCCGGAAATAGCCGCACCGCTTCACGAAAAGAGGCAATCGCCTGATGCACTTCCCCTTTTTCCAAAAGAGCCACACCCAGGTTGTTATGCGCTTGGGCATATCCGGGGTATAACCTGACAGCCGTCCGGTACTCCTCAATTGCCGCCTCCAGGCGCTTAAGGATCCGGAAGGCGTTTCCCAGATAGTTATGTGCGTCAGGATACTGCGCATCAACCCCCACAGCCCTCTTCAGCAAGAGAATGGCGTGATTTAACGTCCCCCTCTCCAGGGCGACGCAACCTAGCCCGGTGTATGCGGGGGCGCTGGACGGATTAATCTCCAGGACCCGGGCAAAACAGTGAATTGCTTTCCAAAACTCCTCCTCGGCGAGGTGAACCATTCCCAGTTTGATCAGGGAATCTGTATCCATGGGATCCTGTTCCAGCGCTTGCCGGTACTCGGCCACCGCTTCCTCCAGGCGCCCTTGCTGGACATACGCATCCGCCAGCCGCACTCGCAGACGAGTGTCATCCGGCCATTGAATCAGCGCTTCCCGGCACCAGGCAATCTCTTTGTCCGGGGAAAGCTCTCTTTTGTTTAAAACGGGTTTTTCCACGTTGATGAAGAATCGCTCCGGGTGGAAGAGGCTGATCCGGCGAAATTCCGCGGTGGCCTTATCGAACATCCCGGCCTTGTAATAGGCCAGAGCCAGGCTCTTGTGGATTTTCAGGTTTTTAAGGCTTGACGGCTCAAGCGACAAGGCGGTGCGATATTCCTCAACCGCCTGGAGGTAGAACCCTTTCTGGAAATAGACGTCCCCCAGAATCTTGTGAATGCCCACGTTGGCCGGACGCTTTTCCAACAAGGTCTGGCAGGCTGCCGCCGCCTGATCCGGCTGGTTTAATTTCAGATAGAGTCTGGCCAGCCTTCCAAGGGCCTCCACCCACACGCCGTCGATTGGCACCCCATCTTCCAGCATAAAGCTCTTCTCGTACGCTTTGATGGCTTCTTCCGCCATCCCCTTGGCTTCATAGAAATTTCCCAGGTTGACGTAAAGAATGCTTGTAGGGCCGAAAGCTATGCCGGCGTTGCAATACTCGACGGCCCCATCGAAGTCGCCCTTCCAGGCCCTGATTTCCGCCAGATTGCCATACACAATCGACCCCAAGATGCTTCCTCCGGAACTGCTTTCGTCTATGGAGAGAGCCGTTTTATACTCCCGCTCGGCTTCCGCAAACCGGCCCTGGTAGAACCGCAGGATCCCCAGGTTGTTATGGCACGCCCCATAGCCGGCATGCCGGATGCAAAGGTCTTCCAGCAACCTTCCCGCCTCTTGGAATTGTCCGGTGAACAGTAGCGTGGTCGCGTAATAGTTTTGTGGTTGCGGATATTGGGGGAATTCGTTGTAAAACTTTTGGAAGATGGGTATTGCCTCTTCGAGGGCATTCTGTTCACGATATATCTCCATGAGCTTCTGATAGCCGCGGCGCATGCCGGGATCCAGCTCTATCGCTTGCACAAACTTCTCCGCGGCTTGCTGGGGCAACCCCATCATTTGATATATCTCCCCAAGCGTCAAGAGTAGAGCGGGACTGGCCACCCTGGAGCCGACGGCCAATTCACAAATCGCGGCAGCCTCTTTGAGATGTCCTCTTTTAATGGCTTTTCTCGCGCGTTTTTCGACATTTTCAGGGTTTAAAGTCCTGAAGGGAAGGGTCAACGAAGCCAGTCCCCTTTCTTTCTTACCCGCCAGACCCACGGCTTCTCTTCCCTGGTCCATGTTAAAAGCCTTCTCTCTGATCTTTTCCATAAATAATCGGCATTTTGGTACGAAAGATTAAATCATCTGTTCATGTATTTTTCAATCGACATTTTAAGCATAAGGGTTAACTCGTTCAAGAACAAGAAACCCCTTTGCTGGCGGAATTTAACCGGCCTGAATTGAGGCCCGACTCTTCCCGCCTGCAAAGGGGTTTTCTTTTCACGCTAGTTGTTATCTTTCCCCCTGCTCATAAGGCTTCCCGTCAGCGGCAGGCGGCATGGCCCGCCCGATCACTCCTGCCAGAGCCGCCATGGTCAGAATATACGGGAGCATCAGCAAAAACTCCCGGGGAACAAAGACCAGTCCCAACGTCTGCGCCATCATCTGCAACGAATCGGCGAACCCGAAGAGGAAGGAGGCGCCCAGCGCGCCAAACGGCGTCCATTTGCCGAAGATCATGGCCGCCAGGGCGATGAACCCGCGCCCGGCCGTCATCCCGATCACAAAGGAACTCAAAAGAGACAGAGAAAGGGTTGCCCCGCCCAGTCCTCCTAGAACCCCGCTAATGAAGACGCATAGGTATCGGGTGCGATAGACGTTGATCCCGACGGTATCCGCCGCCCGGGGGTGTTCCCCCACCGCCCGGATCCGCAGGCCCAGGGGAGTCTTGTACAGGACCACATGGGCCAGGATCACCACCAGAAACGACAGGTAAACCATCGGTGTCTGAGTCCCGATAATCTTTCCCACCAGCGGAATATCCCTGAGCAGGGGAATCGACCAGTCCGCCAGCTTGGCCACGCCCGGCGATTGACCGGCGTTCGCCCAGACCTGCCGTAAAAGAAACCCGGTGAGACCAGCCGCCAGAATGTTGATGGCTACGCCGCTCACCACCTGATCCGCCCTGTACTTGATGCTCATCACGCCCAAAAGCAGCGCCACCAGCCCGCCGGAAAGCATGGCGCCCAGGACGCCCAGCCAGGCGTTATGGGTGTAGTAGGAGACCAGCACGCCAATAAACGCCCCGATGAGCATGATCCCATCCAGGGCGATATTCACCACGCCGGATCGCTCCGAAAAGACCCCTCCGATGGCCGGAAAGATGAGCGGCGCCGCCGCGCGCAAAGTGGAGACCGAAAGAGCGACAATAATCACCGAGATCTCACTCCACTGCATGAGTCTCCACCCCTTTCCGCTTCAACCTGAACAGACGCCGGATCATCAGATCCGCCGCCACAAAGATAATGATCGCCGCCTGGATCACGTTGATGATCTCCTTGGGAACTCCAGCCATACTTTGCATCAGGGTTCCCCCGCGCGCCAAGAAGCCGAACAACATGGCCCCAGCCACCACTCCGGCCGGGTGATTGCCTCCGATCAACGCTACGGCGATCCCGTCAAAACCATAACCGGTAAAGGCAAAGACGTCGTAAAACTTGTACTGGATACCCAGCACCTGCACCGCGCCGCCAATCCCGGCCAGACCACCGCTGACCAGCATGGCCAGGATCATGTTTTTGGCCATGCTGATCCCCCGGTATTCGGCCGCCGTCGGATTGAAACCCACCGCCCGGATCTCATAGCCGACGGTGGTCTTCCACAGCAGATAAAAGATCAAGAGGGCCGTGGCCAGAGCAATGAGAAACCCGATGTTGACGCGTGACGATTCGGTGATGAAGGCATTGGGCATAAACCGTAACAGGCGCGCCGTCGGTGCGATCTCCCTGGTCACCGGCAGGAACGGATGCCCCTTGAGCGGCCCGTTTACCAGGTAATGCGTGAAGTAGAGCGCAATGTAGTTCATCATGATGGTATTGATGACCTCGTGCACTCCTAATCTGGCCTTCAGATAAGCCGGCGCGGCAGCCCAGAGAGCGCCGGCCAGAAAGCCGACCAAAAGCGCCGCGGTCACATGGAGCACGGCAGGCAAGCCGGTAAAGGCATATCCCGCCCAGGCCGCGGCAATCTGTCCTACGATAAATTGCCCCTCCGCGCCGATGTTGAACAGATTCGCGCGATAAGCAAAAGCGATCGCCAGGCCTGTAAAGATGAGGGGAGTAACGTTGACCAGCATCTCCCCGAAAGAGCCCCAGTTGGCAAAGGATGCCTGCCAGAGCGCCTGATAAGCTACCACCGGGCTTTTGCCCGACCAGATGACAAAGATGGCTCCGACCACCATCCCGATCAATATCGCCAGGCACGCGATCCATACCCGTTCAAAATCACCCAGGCGCAGGCCATGCCAGGGGGTAGAAGCGGCAGAGGAGGCTTTGTTCGCCGGCGCCGGTCCAACCCCTTTCTTCTCATGCATTACCAGTTGCCCCCCTCTTTGCGCTACTTTCGCCGTCTTCCCGCCGCCCGCCGGCGCCGGCCATCATCAGGCCGAGCTCTTCTTCATCGGCGTCCGCGGCATCGACTATCCCCACGATCTTTCCCCCGTATATGACCGCGATCCGGTCGCTGAGCGATATGATCTCATCGAGTTCCAGGGATACCAGGAGGATCGCCTTCCCTTTATCCCGTTGCTCCACCAGCCGCCGGTGGACAAACTCGATGGCGCCCACGTCCAGCCCCCTGGTTGGCTGAGCCGCCACCAGAATATCCGGCTCCATATCGAACTCTCGCGCCAGGATCACCTTCTGCTGGTTGCCGCCCGAAAGCGATTTGGCCGGTGTCTTCTCGTGCGGAGTACGCACGTCAAATTCTCCGATTAATTCCCTCGCGTGCCCGTAGACCCGGTCATAACGCAGGTTGATCCCGCCGGAAAACGGCTTTTTAAAATAGGATCCCAGGATCATGTTTTCCGCCACGTTGAAATCCAGGATCAAACCACGTTTTTGCCGGTCCTCCGGGATGTGCGCCACCCCTGCCTCCGCAATCTGCCTGGCGCTTTTGTTGGTCATCTCCCGGCCTTTGATCACCAGCCGGCCCCCGGTGGCCTTGCGCAATCCGGTGATTACCTCCACCAGCTCCGACTGGCCATTGCCGTCCACCCCAGCTATTCCCAGGATCTCCCCCGCGCGCAATTCAAAGGAGACTCCTTGCAGCGCAGGCAGTTTTCGGTTATTCTGTGCTTCCAGATTCTCCACCGCCAGGAGTGTTTCGCCCGGCCGGGAGGAGCCTTTTTCCACCTGGAGAAGGACCTCTCGCCCCACCATCAGGCTGGCCAGAGCAGCCGGCGTGGTTTTTTGAGGGTCGGCGTTGCCGACCACCTTTCCGCGCCGGATCACCGTGATCCGGTGGCTCATGGCCATGACCTCTTTCAGTTTGTGGGTGATAAAGATGATCGCTTTCCCCTCCGCGGCCAGGTTATCAGTGATCACCTTGAGTTCCCGGACCTCCTGAGGGGTCAGAACCGCCGTCGGTTCGTCCAGGATCAGGATCTCCGCCCCGCGGTGCAGGGCTTTCAGGATTTCAACCCGCTGCTGCATGCCGACGGAGATATTCTCCACCCTGGCCAGCGGGTCCACCTTGAGGCCATACTTCTCCGAGATAGCCTCCACGTCCTTGACAGCCTTCTTCATGTCTATAAAAACACGATTCCTGCGAGGCTCATCGCCCAGGACGATATTTTCCGCCACCGTAAAAGGGGGAACCAACATGAAATGTTGGTGCACCATGCCGATCCCCAGTGAGATGGCCACGTTGGGATCCCCGATCACCACCCGCTGGCCTCGCACGTAGATTTCGCCCGCGTCCGGCTGGTAAAGCCCATAAAGAACGTTCATGAGCGTCGTCTTGCCGGCACCGTTCTCCCCCAGGAGGGTATGGATCTCCCCCGGGAAGATCTCGAGATCGATCCCGTCATTGGCCACCACCCCGGGAAAGACCTTCCGGATCCCTTTCATCCGTACAATCGGTTCCACTTCCACCAACCCCTAGCTGATCCGACTTATCAGAAAAAATGGGCGCCGCATATCCGACATCGAAAGCAGCGCCCATTTCCATCCCTCGTCCACGCGATATCTTTAAGCGGTCTGCCAACTATCGGCCGGCTACTTCAGCTCCTCACGGGTGGAGGGAACTTTGAGCTTCCCGGAAGCGATCTGCTTCGCGAATTCGTCATGCTTCTTCAGAGTACTGGCCGGAAGCTTGACACCCTTGGAGAAGGCGGTGCCGACACCGTTCTCCTTCAGGCCGAGAACCTGCACGCCGCCCTTAAAGGTTCCCTGGATAACCTGTTTGGAGCCCTCGAATACGCCCACGTCAACCCGCTTCAGCATGCTGGAAACTACGTTGTTCGGCGCCAGGGGGCTCTGATCGGAGTCCACGCCGATGGCGTACAGCTTCTTCTCCTTGGCGGCTTCAATCACGCCAATGCCGCATGCGCCCGCGGCGTGGTAGATGATGTCCGCGCCCTGGCTGAACTGGGTCATGGCCACCTCTTTGCCCTTGCCGGGATCGTCAAACTTACCGGTATAGGCCACGAAGACCTGCGCCTTGGGGTTCACAGCCTTCACGCCGGCCCGGAAACCGGACTCAAACTTGATGATCAACGGGAACTCCATGCCACCGATGAAGCCAATCTTATTGGTCTTGGTGGTCAGCCCGGCGATCACACCTTGCAGGAAGGAGCCTTCCTCTTCCTTGAAGGTCACGGAAAGGACGTTGGGAGCATCCACGACGCTATCGATAATACCGAATTTGGTATTGGGATACTGGGGCGCCACGTTCTTCAAGGCATCGGTCATCAGAAAGCCGATTGCCCAGATCATATCGTACTTCTGGTCCGCAAGGCTGCGCAGATTGGTCTCGTAGTCGTCCATCTTCTTGGACTCGACCACGGTAATCTTGGCGCCGAGTTCCTTTTCGACCTGCTTGAGGCCCCTGTAGGCGGCATCGTTAAAGGACTGGTCCCCCAACCCGCCCACGTCGGTGACAACCGCAACCTTCATGTCCTTGGCAGCCTTGGGAGCCGCGAAACCGGGCGCGGCCACCAGGGCCACCGCCAGTACTGCCACCGCCAACAACATGAGAAAACGCTTGGATTTGAACATTTTCTCTCCTCCTAAAATTTTTTGTCCGCCTGTCGGATGATTTTCCGCTTGCCATATCCGACTATATATTCGCCTTCGGCAGGCACATTCCTTCCATAAAAGCTGCTTACTTTTATGTAATTTTTCAATCAACCGCCTGGTTCACCAGGGATTCCCATTGCCCGTAAAGATAATCCCGCCGGTCGGTCAAGGATTTGTGCTCAACCAGTACTTCCTGCAATCTCTGGTTATTGGCATAAAGTTCCGGTGTGGACATCTCCTGTGCCAACCTGGCCAGCCTCTCCTCGATCTGGGCGATCTCCTGTTCCAGCGCGGCAATTGCTCGGCCCGGTCTACAACCCGGAGCAGCCTCCTGCTTTTCTGCCCGCTTGCCGGGAATCTTTCCGCCAACCATCTTGTTGCCAGCGGCCTTTTGGGATTCTTCCCGGTTTTGCATCCGCTCTTCCCGCATCGCTGAATAGTTTCCGGCGTATTGTTCCACTCTGCCGCCGTCAAGCACCAGCATCCGGTTGGCCAGCCGGTCTAGAAAGTATCGATCATGGGAGACCAGGATGCAGGTGCCGGAATAATCCGCCAGAGCCTCCTCCAGCGACCGGCGCGCTTCGATATCCAGGTGGTTGGTGGGCTCATCCAGAACCAAAAGATTGGGCTGGGCCGTTAAAAGCTTGGCCAGCATCAGCCGGTTACGTTCTCCGCCGCTTAAGACCCGGACCTCCTTGAAGACCTCCTCTCCCCGAAAGAGAAATCTGGCCAGAAGCGAACGTGCTTCTCCCAGGGGCAGGTTCTTCACGGTGAGCAATTCCTCCAAAACCGTGTTTTCCGGCTCAAGATCGTCAAGCGCCTGGCTGAAATAACCGGCGGTTACACCTTCCCCATAAGCGATCTCGCCGGCGGAAGGCGCTTCTTTCCCCAGGATTACCCGCAGCAAGGTGGTCTTGCCGCTTCCATTCGGGCCTACGATACCCAGCCGGTCGCCCCGCTGGATCACCAGATCCAGTCCCGAAAAGATCTCCCGGCTCCCGTACGTTTTGGCCACGCCCCTTAAGGCAACCACCTCTTTGCTGCTCTTTTGCGCCGGGGTAAAGCTGAACCTGGCGGTAGGTCCTCCCGCCGTGGGCCGTTCTACCGGAACAAGCCTGTCCAACATCTTTTCGCGGCTTTTGGCCTGAGTGGATCTCGTCCCGGCCTTGAAACGCGCGATAAAAAACTCCATCCGCTGGATCTCTTCTTGCTGGCGTTGATACTCTTTCTCCTGTTGCTGGACCCGGACCGCCTTTTGCACGGTATAAGCGGAATAGTTCCCCCGGTAAAGGGTGGCCCGTTGGCTATCGATCTCCACAATCCGGTTAACCACCTTATCCAGAAAAAACCGGTCGTGGGAAACTACCACTACGGCCTTGTCAAAGGAGCGCAAGTAGTCTTCCAGCCATTCCGTGGCTTGCATGTCCAGGTGATTCGTAGGCTCATCCAACAAGAGCAGGTCCGGCTCCTCCAGAAGGAGCCTGGCCAGCCCGGCTCTGACCCGCTGGCCGCCGCTCAACGTGGCCAACGGCTGGTCAAATTCGGATTCCCCGAACCCCAGACCGGTAAGAGTCATCCGAATCCGGGTCTGGTAGGTATAACCCCCGGCGCGTTCAAACTCGCCGGAAAGCCGTTCGTATTTCTCCATCACTCCGGCCAGCCGTTCCGGGGAGTTATAGATCTCCGGCCTGGCCATCTGTTCTTCTACTTCCCGGAGCCTGTCCGCCAAAACCCGCAGGGAAACAAAGGCCTCCGCGGCATAGTCAAAGACAGACTGGCTGTCAGAGGCATCCACTTCCTGAGCCAGATAACCGATCCGTAAATTGCTCGCCCGGAAGAGCTCACCGCGATCTACGGGTTCTGTCCCAGCCAGCACCCGCAAAAAGGTGGTCTTGCCGGTCCCGTTTCGGCCGATCAGGCCGATCTTTTCGCCCGGCTGTATGGAAAAAGAAGCCTCGTCGATCAGCACCCGGCTTCCATAGGCTAGCCGCACACCGTCAAGGTTGATGATCGTCATCGCCAAAGTCCTCAAATTTAAATACCCGATGTCCAAAATCTCAGGAAACTTAAAAGATCCCCCATAAGGTTGCCACGCCGAAGATCACAAAGACCACCCCGGCGATACGTCTGATCATCCGGGGAGAAAGGAACCGGTTAAGCTGCCGGCCCACCGCCCCTCCCAGGAGGATAACCAGCCCCAACCCGGCCGCGGACCCCAGGCCGACTAATAAGGGATAGTTCGATTTGGCGGCCAGCAACATGGTGGTCAGTTGCGTCTTGTCCCCCAGTTCGGCCAGAAAGAACGAAAAGAAGGCCACCCAAAAGGGAGATCCATTGTTTTTGATCTGCTCCTCTTTGCCGCTCTCTTTTTGCAAGAAGGTCCAGACACCAAAGACCAGAAACAGGAGGCCGGCGCCCCATTTGATCAGAAGCGGGGGCACAATATGGTAAAACAGATCCCCCACCGTTACGGCAATAATTACGAGAATGATCATTGCCGAAATCGCACCGGCCAGCACCGGCGCCAGGCGGTAGCGGGACGCCAGGGACAACACCAAAAGCTGCGTCTTGTCCCCAAGTTCGGCCAGCGCTACCAGAGATAACGCCGTAAGAAAGACATTCATTTCACTTCTCCCACCTTATCGCCACACGACCAGCTTATGCAGAACTGGCGGCCCTAATGCGCGGAGGGCTGGCGGGGTTTCCCCGCACGGACTTTTGTGGCCGCCTCCCAAAGTTGCCCCAATACCTCCTCCGGCGGGGAACACCCCCCCATTGATACCCCCCGATCGCCCACATGCCCGTGGTAGTCCGTGCCGCCCGTGGCAATCAGGCCGAGTTGCCGCGCCATCGCCAGGTAATGTGCCTCCTGCTGGGGAGTATGGGACGGGTAAAAGACCTCTATGCCCATAATCCCTTCTTTCACCAGTCCGTAGATCGCCCCGTCGTCGTTCATCCGCCCGGGGTGAGCCAGGACGGGAACCCCGCCCGCCTGGCGGATGGCCCGGATGGCCTCCGCGGGGGTGATATAAAAGTGCTCCACGTAAGCCAGCCCGTCCTTGGCAAAGTATTTGAGAAACATCTCGCGGCTTTTGTCCTCCGGCACGTAACCCTTGGCGATCATCAAACGAAAAAGGTGCCCCCTCCCAATAAAACCTTCCGGAGAAGCCCCCTTGATTACCTCATCCCAGTCGAGTTTGATTGCATGATCACGCAACAAGTCGAACATCTGGCGCCCTCGCCGCACCCTTCCCTGGATGAGGCGGTGGGTGAGCGCTTGCAGCTCATCTGAAGCATAGTCAATGTAATAACCAAGGATATGTGCTTCCGCCTGGCGGATATCGGCGGAGATCTCGATCCCCGGTATCACCTGCACCCCGAACTCAACACCTGCCGCCTGGCCGGCCGCCTGCCCCGCCACGGTGTCATGATCGGTAATGGAGATCGCCAGAAGACCCATCCTCGCTGCTTCGGCCACCAGCTCCCGGGGTGTTTTGGCCCCGTCCGAAGCATTGCTGTGAACATGGAGATCTATGGCCATAAGTTGCCCCGCATAAGACTATTCTTCAACCCGGATAATCTCCGCCCCGATCTTCCGGAGCTTCTCTTCAATCCGGTCGTAACCGCGGTCCAGATGATGAACCCCATGGACATGCGTCTCTCCTTTGGCCGCCAACCCCGCAAAGACCAGCGCCACTCCGGCCCGGATGTCGGGCGTCTCCACCGGGGCGCCGGTGAGTTCAGCCTGGCCCAGAATGATGGCGGTGGCGCCTTCAATGCGGATGTTGGCACCCATCCGGCGTAATTCATCCACATACGCGAAGCGGTCGTCAAAGACGGATTCACGGACGAGGCTCACGCCTTCCGCGGTGGTCATCAAGGCCACAAACGGCGCCTGATAGTCTGTGGCAAACCCCGGATAAGGCCGGGTCTCCACGTCCACGCTGTGCAATCGCCCGCAGCAGGAGATCTCCAGGGCCGTGGGGCTCTCGTGCACTTCCACACCAGCTTCCTGAAGTTTGATGGTCAGCGCCCTGACATGCTCCGAAACCACATTCTGGACCTTGACCCGTCCTTTGGTGACAGCCGCGCCAATCATGTAGGTTCCGGCCTCCAACCGATCCGGAATCACTTCATGCCTGGTGCCGTGAAGTTCCTGGACTCCTTCGACGGTAATCACGTCCGTGCCAGCCCCTTTGATCCTGGCGCCCATCTTGTTGAGCAGCATGGCCAGATCCACAATCTCGGGCTCCCGGGCGGCGTTTTCAAGGATGGTGATCCCGTCGGCCAGGCAAGCAGCCAGCATGAGGTTTACGGTGGTGCCGAAGCTGGCCCTGTTGACGTAAAATTTGGCGCCACAAAGCCTCCCGAATAGGTTCCCCACCCGGGCGACCATATAACCGTATTCGACATTCACATCGGCCCCCAACGCCTGAAACCCCTTGAGGTGGAAGTCCACCGGCCTGGTCCCAAACGGATCCCCACCTGGGAAGGGGACCTTGGCCTTTCCCAACCGCCCCAATAAAAGGCCGGCCACATAAAAAGAGGCTCGTAGCTTTCGTACAAGCTCATAAGGGGCCTGTTCGTTTTCCAGATTTGTGCCGTCCACAAGCAGAGAGCCGTTTTCCACTTCCTCCACCCGGACTCCGAGGGAACGCAGGATGGCTATTTGTGCGGGAATGTCCGTATAGTTCGGTATGTTTTCAAGGATGGTTTCGCCTTTTCCCAGAGCAGCTCCTACCATTAAAGCCAGCGCGCTGTTTTTGGAGCCGGTAACGGAAATTTCCCCTTCCAGCCGTCGCCCGCCCTTCACAATCAGCTTTGCCAACAGATCCCGACCTCCCGCCTATCCCCGGTTGTCAAATAACCGTCTTTCCGCATAATCATCGGCTTTCAGCGGTTCCCGCCAAAGCCTTTTCCACGCGCCCACCGCCTGGAACACACTGTAAGTCCACCAAAAAGCCAAGAAAATCCCGACAAAAGCGTACCGTAAAAATACCTGGTTTAAACGCCAGACATGGAAGGTCGTCCCGCCAAACGCCACGATTGCCGTGGCAAAGTAATTGGCGTAGAGCAAGCGCGCCCAGATGACGCCCGCCAGGGTCAACACCAGACTCAAAACCGTCCTGCGAACCACCATGCGCCGTATCTGCGCTGGTCTGCGCAGCCATGCATCAAACAAAGAGATCCCTCCCAATGGCAATTTCGTCCGGCCGGTGCTATTTTTTTCGTCGCAGGCGCCCATAACCTGACCGTACAATCAATTAAAAAGCTCGCTCACCGACCCTTCGTCGTGAACCCTGGTGATTGCGGCCGCCACAAGGGGTGCGATGGAGAGTACCTTGATCTTCTCAAGTTTTTTATCCGGGGGTATAGGGATTGTATCGGTAACCACAACCTCCTTGATCGCCGGATGGCTTAAACGTTCCGCCACCTTCCCCGAAAAGACCGCGTGCGTGGCGCAGACATGAATCTCCGGCCTCGCGCCTTGATCAATGAGCGCCTTGACCCCTTCAACCAGCGTTCCCCCCGTGTCGATCATATCCTCAATAATAATGGGAATCCGATCCTCCACATCGCCGATCACATGCGTCACTTCCGCTACATTATGCGCACGCCGCCGTTTGTACATCCCAACCAGAGGCAGATCCAGACGCGAAGCCAGCTTCTCCGCGGTCTTGGTCCCACCCGCATCCAGAGCCACCACCACTCCGTCCTTGAGCCCCTTGGCCCTGTAGTGCGCCGCTAAGATTGGCAAAGCCGTCAGGTGGTCCACCGGGATGTTGAAGAAGCCCTGGATCGCCGGGGCATGCAGATCCACGGTGATCACCCGGCTGACCCCCACGGTGGTGAGCAGATCCGCCACCATCCTGGCGGAAATGGGCTCCCGCGGAGCGACCTTCTTCTCCTGCCGCGCGTATCCATAGTGCGGTATCACGGCGTTGATGCGCCACGCCGAGGCTCGTTTCAGCGCGTCGACCATAATCATCAATTCCATAAGATTTTCGTTCACCGGCGGGGAAATGGTCTGCACCACAAAGACGTCGCACCCGCGCACCGTCTCTTCAAACCGCACATAAATCTCCCCCGACGCAAACCGCTCGATCCTCACCGCCCCAAGAGAGCTTCCCAATTCCTTTGCCACGCTATTTCCCAGCCCCGGGAAGGATGTCCCGGCGAAGATCTTCATCTCGCACTGCATTAACTCCTGGCCCCCCAAAAGAATCTTCTTTATCAAAAGCGAAAGGGCCGGCCTCAAAAAACCAGGCCTGCCTTCGGCCATCCAGTACAGTATTCTGCATGCAAGTACAAATTCCTGTCAAAGTCCTTCTTTAATCTTTTTCAGCCGGTGAACGCAATCCACCGCCACGCCCACCAGAGCCTCGGTATCCAAATATTCATTCGCGGCCGCATCAAACAGGATCGTCCCCGAGGGCGGAAACTCTTCGTCTCCCGCCCAGAGGATCAGGGTTAACGGGAGCCGGGGAAACACCGGAATGGTCGTTGCCACGTCACCCTTATCAAACTTTTCGCCGCCAATTGTCCGGGCAGCCTCAAGCAAAAGATGCGGCCTGGCGCCGAAAGCCCTGGCCAGCATCGCCACCGGCCCGCGGTTAAAGGCATCAAGGTAGGTATAGCCTCCCCACAATTCCTTGAAGGAGATCCACCGCCCGGCCAACGGCTTGCCGCTTGCCGTGGCGAGGTAGAGATAAAGAAGAATCTGATCATCCAGCGACACCGGCCCCGTGCCCCCTGCTTTTTCAACCCGGCCGGAAGGAAAGTGCACCAGGTATTTTTCGTCAAGGTAGGGGACAAGAAAATACTCTTCCTCCTGGTTAAAAGCTACACCCGCCCGACGGGCCATCTCACCGGGGATCCCTGCACGCATCTTCTTCCTGGCGAACTCGCACGCCGCCTCGTAGGCCATCCATCCCCACTCCTCCCCAAGAATGCGTCTTACGATCACCCCACATATTCCGTTGTTACTATATTCAGGAGCCGGCCTTGATCTTCATCAACCGGTAGACACAAGCTGCAGTGATGTAAACCAGATCCTCGGTGGGGAGATATTCATTGGCGGTGGCATCGAACAAGATTGTCCCGGAAGGCGGAAATTCCTCGTCTCCTCCCCAGATCACCAGAGTCACCGGCACCCGGGGCAACACGGTGATGGTCGCCGCCACATCACCCTGACCGGCCTCCTTGCCGCCGAGTAACCCGGCGGCCTCCAGAAGCAGAGACGGGCTGGCACCGAAAGCCTTCAGCATTGGCGCCAGCGCCCGGCGGTTGAAGGGGTCAATATAGATCTGTCCACCCCATAGTTCCTTGAAGGAGATCTGTCTCCCGCCCAGAGGCGTACCGCTTGCGGTGGTCAGGTAGTGGAGCAGGGGAATCTGCTCCGCCGGCGGCACCGGCCCTGTGCCATCTGCTTTTTCAACCGCGCCGGAAGGAAAATAGACCCGGTACTCTTCCCCGAGGTAAGGAACCATAAAGAAGCCCTCTTCCTGATCCGGACTTGCATCCGGGCGGAAGATCCCGTCACGGTTAAAGATCACCCCGGCCCGCCGGGCCATCTCCTCGGGTATGCCCTCGCCAAGGCTTTTCCTGGCCAGTTCGAGCGCTGCGTCGTAGCCCATCTACCCCCACTCCTCGTCACTTGCGAGATTCGAATATCTTGTCGGATAAGCCCACATTGACCCGATAGTTATTGTAGGAGACGGTAAAGTAAAGTTTGACAGCCTCCGTACCCCCGAGTGTAGCTCCAGGGTTGGTCCCCCCGCCTGCTCCTCCCGGGAGGTTCGATGCGCCAGGAGTGGAGCTGCCGCCCTTTACGGAGGGCGGCTGGCGAAACCCACGCATCTGCCCCTCGCCCCTGATCAGGGAGGGCAGCCAGAACCCCTCTACTTGCGTGTAGGAAAAGAAAACCTCCATCTCCCCGCCAACCGGATCTTGCATGAGGGCGCGGGTAATCAGCCACCGGTCGGGGTCGACCGCCAGGCGCATCATTCCCTCATGCTTGCCGCGCCTGCCGGAAGGAGCCTGGCCGGGAGTGATCAAGATCAGATATTCATCCGCACCCGGGCCAGGCCCCTGTGCATCTGTCGTTTCATCCTCCAGCCGCTCGATCACCGCCCCTACAGCCAAAAGACGCCTGACATCCGGCACCACCAGATTGCCCGCGGGAACCAGGGCCAACCGGTCCGATTCCACATGAACCTTGTCGGGGCTCTTAAAGTACACCCTTAGTTTCATCTTCGGCCATTTAATTCCCGGCGCCTTGACCTCCACCTGGGAGTCCGCAACAAAGTCCTGCAATCCCGCCTGTCCAGCGGCGACCCGCTCCAGGATCTCCCGGCCGGATAAGACCTCCTGTGCGAAAAGATCAGGGGAATCCCCCCAGAATTGCCAGCCCAGGGAGATAGCCAGTGCCGCCACCATCGTCGTAATTGCCAGGGCAACCTTGAACTTTGAACCAATCAGGCGATCTCGCCTCATAAATACTCCCCCCAAATTACCGGCTCCGGCCGGCCAGGTTGCGGATCTCCGGCAGTCCGTCAAGAGAGGATGTCCCGGCGGTTAAAGACCGCCAGCCCCGCCGCCAGAAACAAAAAGGTATGGAGGCCCAGGTATTCCGCCGAGCGCCAGACCTCTTTCCAGGGAACCTCCGCCATAAATAACGACTTCCAGAGGTCGAAATGGCTGGTGAAAAGGTATGGCCTGATCCCGTCAAAGGTGGGGAAAAGCGCCATGATCTTTAAGAGGAGCATGAGCACTAAAGGAGTGATTATCGCGCCGTTGGCGTTGTCTATGCCGCCGGAGATGGCAAAGGCCAGCGCCGCCATGGTCAGCATCGCCCATGCGGCCAGGGCATAAGCGCCGATCAGCCGCATGATCCCCTCTTCCACGGGAAAGAGGTTTATCCACTGGTTGATGAGCAAGAAGGGGCCGGGAACCATCAAGTCGCCGATTCCGAAGACCAGAGCGCCCAAAAGAAAGCTGGCCAACCCCAGCGCGACCATAATTAATACAGTATAGGTACCGGCCAGGGCGAATTTGGCAAAGTAGATCCTAGCCCTTTTCACCGGCCGGACCAGCACCATCTTCAAGGTGCCCTCGGCGGCTTCTCCGGCCAGAAGATCCCCGGCAACCAGCACCACGATGGCCGGGATAAAGAGTTCCATGGTCGGGCCGCTGAGAACCATCATCGCCACAAAGAGGGCGTTCACCGCCGAACCTACCATGGTGAAAAAGGCGGATACACCATTGTGTTCCAGAAATGTGGAGACATCCATGTAGTGAAAGGCAATGGTGAACAGAATACTGATCGCTCCCACCGCTACAAACCCAAGATAGGTGCGGGGCCGCCGGAAGGTCTTGGCAAACTCCAGACGATAATTTTCAAGCACCCTTCACACCCCCCGTGATGTCAAGAAAATATTCTTCCAACGTACCCCTCTCCGGGCTTACCTCACAAACCGACAACCCTCCGGCGACACAGGCGGCCACCACCCGGGGGACATCGGTTCCCGCCAGCCTGAGCCGCAAGTACTTGCCGTCCTCCTCAATCTCCGTCACCCCGGCTACGGTAGCCAAAAATTTTTTGGCTTCGCCGGGCGGCTCCAATCGCAAGCGCACCAAATTCGGATCGGGATTCAAAAGTTCTTCCACCCGCCCTGTGGCAACCGTTCTCCCGTGATCCACAATGGCCACCCGGTTGCAAAGTTGCTCCACCTCGTGCAGGAGATGGCTCGACAGGAAGATGGTAATCGCCCGGGTTTTGGCCAGATGCGCCACCAGATCCCGGATCTCCTTCATCCCCCGTGGATCCAGGCCATTGGTCGGCTCATCGAGAATCACCAGTTCGGGAGCCGGCAGGAGCGCCTGGGCGATCCCCAGCCTCTGCCGCATTCCATGCGAGTAGGTCTTGACCCTGTCCCCGGCCCGTCCCTTAAGCCCCACCAGCTCCAAAACCTCCTCGATTCGCTGGTCGCTCGCCCCGCCCGCGAGGCGGGCGAAGATCCGCAAGTTTTCCCGGCCGGAAAGATGCTTATAGAAACAGGGAGTCTCCACCACGGCCCCCACCCTTTGCAAGGCCTGCCGGTGGTGGGTGGATACGTTATAGCCCAAGAGCTCCGCCGTGCCGCTGGTGGGTTTAATCAGTCCGAGAAGCATCCGGATGGTGGTCGTCTTTCCAGCTCCATTGGGGCCGAGGAACCCAAACACCTCGCCCCGGACAACTTCCAGGTCCAACCCGTCCACCGCTCTCCGGCCTTTGAATACTTTGGTCAATCCCTTCGCCCGCACAACCACATCCGGTTGATCGTCCATCGTTCTTCCTCCCGCGACCTTGTCGACTTCATTGTACTCCGGCCAGAACCTCCACCGAATCCGGGCTTTGCGCGCTCCACTTGCCGCATCTATCGCCCCAACGCGCCACAACCTTCCCTTCCATCCGGATCTGCACCACTTCGCATCGGTTCGGGCAACCCTGGCACTCAAAGCTTGATGCTTCATAGTGAATTTCACTGGCTTCAAAGCCCTTGAAGCAGGTGGCGCCGCCCTGGGCGATCTCTTCTCTGGCCAGGATCGCGGCGCCTATGGCCCCCATCACATTGAAATATTCGGGCACCAGGACCTTTTGTCCCAGAGCTTTCTCAAAAGCCGCCCGGATCCCGGCGTTGGCCGCCACTCCTCCCTGAAATACCACCGGCGGCAACAATTCTTTCCCTTTTCCGACGTTGTTCAGGTAGTTTCGCACCAGGGCGTCGCAGAGGCCGGCAATGATGTCCTCCTTTCGATGCCCGGCCTGCTGTTTGTGAATCATGTCCGATTCCGCAAACACCGAGCACCTGCCGGCGATGCGGACGGGTGCTCTAGCCTGCAAGGCCAGTTCACCAAACTGCTCGATGGGGATATTCAGCCGTGCCGCCTGGTGATCGAGAAAAGAGCCTGTCCCCGCCGCACAGACGGTATTCATGGCAAAATCGGCGACCACGCCGTTACGCAGGACAATCAGCTTGGAATCCTGGCCGCCGATTTCCAGGACGGTCTGCACCCCTGGAACCACCTGGAGCGCCGCCACCGCATGCGCGGTGATCTCATTTCTGACCGTGTCCGCGCCAACCAGGACGCCGGTAAGGTGGCGGCCGCTCCCGGTTGTCCCCACCGCTTTTATCGAAACCAGGTCTCCAACTTGCTGGCCGATCTGCCGCAAGCCATCCTGGACAGCTTTGATCGGTTGCCCGTTGGTTCTGATGTAGAGGCTCTCCAAAACGTGATTCTTTTCGTCCAGGACAACCAGATTGGTACTTACCGAACCTACGTCGATCCCCAGGAAACCATCCACAGCTTCCACCCTCCAGAAATGATTTGACCTTGCCCGGGAACTGGTTTGGCAAGGGTTTACTTTATTCTTTCTTGAAGGGCGGGGAATTATCCGGCATCAAAATCTGTAACGCAGCACGGCCTCGACACCACCACGAGGGGGCTCAGCGGTATTTCCCGGGAAATATTTCTCGGAAACCTCGTATCTTATTCCTACTATCCAATGCGCGCCCAGATGCTCTTCCCAGGCGGCCGCCAATCCCCTGGCCAGGTAATCTGACCGCCGGGACCCGTCTTCCTGAAAATTCTTATAACTTGCCCTAACCCCGAGGGAAAGCCGTGAAGTCCCGTATTTACGACTCGCCATCCCCCTGAATATTTGCGTGATGCTGGGGCCGGTAGAGGCGCCCTCCCCGGTGTCCCCCACCAACCGGTATTCCCATCCAAAGGAATAGCCCTCTTCATCCCAGTGGCTGCCACGGCCAGATGCTTCCCACCCCATCCACCGACTGTCTCCGCCGCGGCGATCCCCCCGGCGATCTCCCCGTAGGGAAAGAAGGAGCCGTTGATGGGGAAGATGATCCTGCACCCAGAAGACACGCATGGTCTGATGCAGGTATTCCAGGGATGTTCCGGCCGGTCTCGGTATCTCATCCGGCCCGGAGGTCTTTTGCCGGAGATCGTAAGCCATGCACACCCTGCCTGTTTTTGGCAAAGGCCTGGCGACAGCCAGATTCATCGCCAGGCTGCGCCAGGACTTGGACTGGAAAAGAGGGTACACCCGGTTGGTGTAACCAAACCTTGTCTTTATCCCCGGAGGCGCATCGACTTTTAGGGAAAACGTATCGGTGCGGCGGGCCTTTTCGGGAACCGCCTTGCTGGCAAAATGGTCCCTGCTCGCGGTTACGCCGGCAAAACCGGAGATAGCGGAAACCCGCCGCCGGTAAGAGACGGAAAGGGCTTCTGCTGCTTCAAGATCTCCCCGGCCGTCCCAGCGATCCGGCCAGTACCGATCCCTCAGCCGGCCGGAAAGCGCCAGGTCCGCGCTCTCATGCGGCTTGAGCAAAACCTCGACTGAAAAGCTGTTGGCCAGGGAACCGGCCTTCTCGAAGCGAGTAACCGTCTGGTCCTTGATCTTAATGCTTTTTAGCCCCCGGTCTTTTGCGAACCGCGCCGCTGCTTCCGCTCCCAGCATCATTGATTGACGGTTTTCAAGGTTCTCAACCACGGAGGTAAGGCGCCCGTCCAGGTGGAAATCTTTCTGCGTTTCGCTTTCCAGGGGAGCATCCCCATTTCCGGACGCCCGAAGTTCTTCTTTCTCGCTGGCCGGGCCAGTTCCTGCAAAATTCGTCAGAAGCTCGTCACTTTCCCCGGTCTTCCAGAACTCCCAGGTTTCCTCGGGCTCCCATGGATCCTCTTGCTCCCATGGATCCTCTTGCTCCCATGGCTCCTCCGGTTCCTGGGCTCCGTCCGGTTCCCAGGGTTCCCAGAGCTCCCAGCCTTCCCAACTGTCACCGCTTCCGCCCGTCCATAAACGTTGCGGTGTCCCGGCGTCCGTGTCAAACGCCTCGGCGCTTACCGTCGGCGTCTGCATCGCCAGGAGCGCCAGGATTTCCAGAGCCGCCAGGACCAGGCTTGCTTGCTTGCTTCCTTGCACACGCCACGATTTGATTTTTTTCAGCATAAAAAGCCCCCTGCCGGCATTGGCTGGTGACGGCCAGAGAGGGGGAACATAAGGAGAAAGTCGTGTTAAGGCAAGTATTTTTCAGGCCGGGCGATGGACAATGATAGACATGATCTTCCAAAGGTTAGATCCTGCCGTGCCGTAAGTAGGCCGCCGGCAGGTACTTTTTATACAACGGCACGTTAAATCCCGCGCTTACCGGCTCTTCCACACGTAACCTTGCCAGAGCGCCGAGGTCCACATCGGCAACCACAACCTCTTCCTGGTCAAAAGTGGCTGCCTGCGCGACGATTCCCGTCCCGTCCGAAGTAAGCTCCAGGGGAGCCAGGATGCTGCTCCTGCCGGTAAACGGCAAGCCCATGAATTCGCCCACCATGGAACTCCCAATCCCGATCACCTGGCTCTCCTGCACCCTTGGCCAGATGCCGCGCAAGGCCATCCATAGGTTATACGGTTCAGGGTTGGCGGAAGGAACGACGACGATCTCCGCCCCGGCCAGCGCAACCATCCGAAACGTTTCAAAATAGGTGGCGTCCATGCACACCGGCAAAGCTATCCTGCCAAGGAGGGTATCAAAGACCTGAAAGCTTTCGCCCACTGATAAGCCCCAGGCCGCCTCCTCCGGCATCAAATGTACTTTGGGCTGCCTGCCGATGAGCAGGCCGTCCGGCCCAAAAAAGTAGCCGAGATTCCGGACCTCCCCGGTTTCATCGGGCAAAACCGCGCTTCCAGCGATGATATACACTCCAAAACGCCTGGAGAGTTCCGCAAAGGTTGTCTCATAGATCCTTCTCACCGCGGGAGCCAGAGCGCGAAAGATCTCCGCCACCTTCACATCGCCGCCGACCATGGTGTCCAACGCCTCTCGCATGGAAGTTCCGGCGCCCATCTTTTCGATTCCGGGGAGAAATCCAACCAGGGGGATCCCACTGTACTCCGGGAACACAATCAATTGCGCGCCACGTTCCACCGCCTCCCGGCTGAGCCGGTAGATCTTCTCCACGTACCGCCCCGCGGAACCCGTGAGTTCCAGGCGCATCTGAACGCTGGCCACCCGGATCTGACGGGCCGGCAGGTGGTTGCAGTTGGGGGAACGGCTGATCTGCTTGGAGTCCAAATGCCTTTTAACCCGCCACGGGCCGGATCTCCATAGCAAAGAATAGTTGAAGGCCCGTTCCTTCAGCCAATTGGCTGCTTTTTGGGAGGGTCGCATTTTAAATTAGCCTCCCCCTGGCTCTCGTAGACTTTCGGAATCGCCCGTTCGTAGAGTGCGTAATTGAAATGGCGGTAGATTGGGAACCTCTCCTGCGCCCGGCGCAGATCCGCCAGAGAAACCTGGGCGGAGATGATGATCTCCTGATCCAAATATGCGCCGGCGGCGCCCTCCGGCGCCACCTTCGT
>JBLNCV010000167.1:0-17830 GCA_050260975.1 Syntrophothermus sp.
GGGTGTCGCCAAGGCCCCGCAACAACAATTGCATAAAGGACGGTTGGAGGCGGCTTGAACCGATCAGGTCGCCTTTTATTTACATAGCTTAATTTTGTGCTTTCTCTGGCCGATCTTTGAAGGGCTTGCAGCAGAGATCGTTGAAGGATCCACAGAGGCGCCAGGATTTGCGGTGTACTTTTTCCTGTGAAGACTCCGGCGCCATCATTCAGCAAAAGAATCCATCTTAACAGATGCATCATCCTGGAGGGAGCCTGGTTGAAATCACAACACCCATTTCAGAAGCGGATCCAACTGGATATGGCGGGCTTTACCACGGAGCTGCAACGGCTTTGCCGCCAGCCAAGCATCGCGGCCCAGGGCGTGGGAATGACGGAGATGGCTCGACTGGTGGACAACCTTTTCCGCCGGGCGGGAGCCGATACAAAGGTTTTGGGCGCGGACAGCGGCCCACCGGTGATCTATGCGGAATTTCCGGGCCGGTCGGATCGGACGCTGCTCTTTTACAACCATTACGATGTTCAGCCGCCGGAACCGCTGGAAGGGTGGACGACGCCGCCTTTCGGCGCGGAGATTCGGGACGGCAAGCTGTTCGCGCGCGGGGCAAGCGACAACAAGGGCGATCTGATGGCGCGGCTGGCTGCCGTTCGGGTGGTGCAAAAGGTCAAAGGCGAACTCCCCTGCCGGGTCAAGTTTGTGATTGAGGGCGAGGAGGAGACCAACAGCCGGAATTTTCAGCGGTGTGTGACCAGGTACGTGGATTTGCTGAAAGCGGACGCCTGTATCTGGGAATTCGGCGGCCGTGACCAGAGCGGGCGGGTGGAAATTTACGCCGGGGTGAAGGGATGTTGCGATCTGGAGTTGAGCGTCCAAACCGCCAATACCGACCTGCATTCCTCGCTGGGGGCGATTGTGGAGAATGCCGCCTGGCGGTTGACCTGGGCTTTGGCCACTTTGAAGGGGCCGTCGGAAGAGATCCTCGTACCGGGGTTTTATGACGGGATTCAACAGCCTTCCGCCGAGGATCTGGCGGCGGCCCGCCGGATTGCCGGCGGGGAGGAGGAGATGTTGCGCCTGTATGGCTTGCGATGTTTTCTACGTGGCCGGGAGAGTAGGGAAGCCACGGCGATAACGGAGGATCTGCTTTTCAGCCCCACCTGTACGATCTGCGGCATGGAAAGCGGCTATACCGGCGCTGGCCTGAAGACGGTGCTTCCGAAGGAGGCCCGGGCTAAGCTTGATTTTCGCCTGGTGGCGGGGCAGGATCCCCATGATGTTGCGGAAAAGGTCCGGAAGCACCTTGACGCTTCAGGTTTTGCCGATGTGAAGATTGAAGTTCTCGGGGAGGATTTTGCATATCGAACTCCGGTGGATGATCCCTTTGTCCGCCTGGTGGAGGAGACCGCCCGCGAGGCTTACGGGGCTGAAGCGCTTCTCTACCCCACATCCGCCGGCAGCGGGCCCATGTATCCCCTGGGCAACGCGCTGCACGCGCCGATTGTCAGCACAGGTATCGGGTATTGGGGCGCCAATGCCCATGCTCCGGATGAAAATATCAGGTTGGAGGACTTTGCAGCGGGTATTTACCATATCTGTTTGCTGCTGGAGCGTTTCGGGCAGGGTAGTTAAGGACATTTCAGGATAACAACGGGAAGAAGAGGAGCAGGCAATTTTTAGATGCTATCGATTATCTCCGATATTTTAAGTACGCTTTCCCAATATATTGTCTCGCACATCTCGACCTTTGGCTACCTGGGGGTTTTCTTCGGAATGATCCTGGAGAGCGCGGGGATACCCTTGCCAAGTGAGGTTATTCTCCCCTTTGCCGGGTACATGGTGTGGCGCGAAGAACTGGATTTTTTTACCGCGGTGTTTTACGCCAGCGCCGGCGGGACGGTGGGATCCGCCATCGCTTACTATGCCGGTCTTTTGGGGGGACGCCCCTTTCTTCTCAAGTATGGAAAGTACTTCTGGCTTTCGGAGAGAAAGTTTATCCGGGCTGAGTCCTGGTTTGCCAGGTACGGCCAAAAGGCGGTCTTTTTGAGCAGGCTGCTGCCGGTGGTGCGCACCTTTATCTCTATCCCCGCCGGCATGGCCCGGGTGGAGATCAAGAAATTTTTGGCCCTTACCTTCGTGGGATCATACCTGTGGTGCCTGGCGCTTATCTATTTCGGCTATTTGCTCGGGGCAAACTGGGCCAGGGTGCAGACGGTGACGCACGGGTTTACCGCCGCAATGCTGGGCGGCGGGATAGTGGCGGCCGCCGTCTTCTTTTGGTATCGCCGGCGCCGCCAACGCCGTTTGCGTTTGCGCAGGCGCCCGGGGCCGGGTTGATCCGGCCTGGGTTTGGTTGGTTGATAGAGCGGCGGCAAACGCCACCATTATTTAAGAACCCTATCCCTTGTCCCGGTCGTATTCGCCGGTGGCGCTCCCCGGATCCATCTTGTACTTATTGACCAGTTGTTTTTCCGCCATGGCGATCATCTTTTTCACCATCTGGCCGCCGAGTTTTCCACCCATCTGGCCGCCGATGCGGCCGCACTCTTCGGTAGTCATATGTTTCCATCCCACGGAATCTATCTTATCTTTTAAACCCAGCTCTTTAGCAACTTCGTATTTATACCGATTCATGGCATGAGCCCATTTTTGCTCGTTCATATCACGGACGTCCATAAGATGCTCTCCCTTTGCGAAGTATATATGATTAGCGCCGGTTTTATTGTTGCCTTGTTGGGGAGTGCCGATAAGAGGTTTTTTTTGGCAAACCGGTTTTAGGCAAAACTGTCAAAAGCATGAAAGGGAATTTGGCCCGCAGGTCGAAGCTAAAGTCTAGGCGAACCACCACCGGGGCAAGAAACGAGGCGATCGATGGTCTTGCCCCGGTAATAAAAGTTTTTTAAGAGGTGGCTGTATGCCAACCAGAAAGGTGCGAATCTGGCTGCTTATTACGTTTTTCTCCTTGTCCACCGGTCTTTTGGTGATCGATGGGAGCCTTTGGCCTGCCAGAGCCGTGGCTGCCGCTGAAACTCAGATTTCGACACCGGGGAGTACGCCGGAAAACAAGGCGGAAAATAAGGCCCAAGCCAACCCGCAAAGCCAACCCGAAAATAAGCCCGCGGCCGGCCCCCAAGCGAGTGTTGAAGAAAAACCGGCGGATGGGAATAAAGCGCCGCTGGCTGGCGTTAAAATCACCGGGGTGGACTTCAGGCTGGCCAAGGGCCGGCCCCATATCAGCATCCTTGCAGACCAGCCGGTCAAATTCAAAGCGTACTTACTTACCCTGCCAGACCGGGTGGTGGTTGATCTTTTCGATGCCAGATTAGTTGTTGCGCCGGGGCCGATACCCGTGGATGACCCGATCGTAAAACAGATCCGGGTAAATCAGTTCAAGCCGGATCTGGCCAGAGTGGTGGTTGATCTGAAACGCCCCACCGGTTACCAGATCGCTACGGCGGCCGGCAATCCCAAACATATTGATCTCTTTTTGAACTACCAGGTAAATGGGGTGGAATTTGCGCACAAGGACGGCATGGCGCAGTTGACGGTGAATAGTACAAGCAAGGCCACATATGATGTTACTGAGTTACTTAACCCCTTGCGCCTGGTGGTTGATATTACCAACGCGACCCTCGCGGCTCCGGCCGGCGCTCTGACCCTGGAAGACGAAGAAGTGAAGCAGTTGAGGACAAGCCAGTTTGACGCCGGTTCGGTGCGGGTGGTGTTGGACCTCAATACGTCTCTCGGGTACAGGGATGCCAGCCCGCCTGATGATCCCACCCGGCTGGTGCTCAAGCTGGCGCCGGAGGTGCTGGGGGCGACTCTTGAACGCACCAAGGGGGGCTTGCAGGTCAAGGTTGCCACCACCGCCGCCCGCCAATACAAGGTGGAGCGCCTTACCGCGCCGGATCGGCTGGTCCTGGATATACCCCAAACTTTTTTGGCGACCACCAGCAAAGAAGTGGCAGTGGACGATCCTAACGTGAAAAAGATCAGTCTGGAACAGTTGGATAACGACACTGTGCGGGTTGTGGTGGAGCTGGCCGAATACTTCGGGCACACGGCCAACCTTTCCGCCACCAACCGGGGAATTGACCTCTTTTTGAAAGATTCCGCCCTGAAAGGAAGGCGGATTGCGATTGACCCGGGCCATGGCGGTTCGGATCCGGGCAGCATGGGGCCTAATGGGGCCATGGAAAAGGAGATTACGCTGGATATCTCCAGGAGGATCCAGGCTATCTTGCAACAGCGGGGCGCCACCGTGGTGATGACCAGAACCGATGATTCCTTTGTGGCGCTGGATGCCAGGGCGGACCTGGCGAATGCTGCCAAAGCTGAAATATTTGTAAGTGTCCACACCAACTCGTTTCGCAGGGATTCCACCAACGGCGTGGAAACTTACTACTATGGTGGCCGCCGGGAGAGCCTCCAACTGGCTCAGGAGATCCAAAGGTCGCTGCTTGAAGCTTCCGGCCTGGCGGACCGGCGGGTCAAGGCCACCCGCGACCTGGTAGTGGTTCGTGAAACGAAGATGCCTGCGGTGCTGGCGGAGGTGGCCTTCATCTCCAACCAGGAAGAGGAGAAGTTGCTCCAGGATCCTGCATTCCGGCAAAAAGCCGCACTGGCGATCGCCAACGGATTGGAAGCCTATTTTTCCGGGAAACCGCCGGCTCGCGCTTCCGGGGCGGAAGGCGTGACCGGAGATCAGAGCAGCAGAGAGGTTGCCGAGATCTTTTAAAAACAGTAATGGCTTTACATCAGGGAATCCCCTAATGGGAGGTGGGAAGCATGTTTTCGGATCGCAAAGCGGCCCGGTTGATCATATTGGTAGTAGCGCTTGCAGGAATGTTGACGCTGGTGTATTTTACCGTTGGACGGGAAGCGGCTTTGTTCGGCCCGCGCCAGAACAAGACGGTGAGCTTGTACTTTGCCAGACCGGATGCCAACTATCTGGCGGCGGAGAAGAGGGAGATCAGGTTCCCCAAACGGGCCGTTCCGCAAAAGGCGGTGCTGGCCAACGGTCCGGATGCCTCACGTGACGCAGTTTTCATGGGCAAGGCGATTGTCAGGGAGTTGATCGCTGGCCCTCGAAGGGGCTCCGGGCTTGTGGCGACCCTCCCGCCCGGCGCGTCGCTTCGCGGGTTGTCGGTCCAGGATGGGGTGGCCATCGCGGATTTTAATGTAAATCTCAAGAGGCGGCACCCCGGAGGATCCGCCGGTGAAATAATGACCGTCTACTCCATCGTCACTTCCCTGGCTCAGGTGCCTGGAGTTCAGCGGGTTCAGATCTTGATTGAAGGGCAAAGAGTGGAAACTCTGGCCGGGCATCTCGATCTCTCCGAACCCCTGGAACCAGATTGGAATTTTGTCCAAAGATGACCAGGGCGACCAGATGGCGGAGTGGCTGAAGAACAGAATACAACGGCGAGGCGAGTGCGACGCAACCGTATGGCTTAGGGCATGGTGGATAAACTAGCCCGGGAGCCATTTTTGTTGGGCTTTCGAATATATTTTGGTGTGCGGGAAGGTTGCGGAGAGACGGTTTTGGAAAGAGGAGTTTGCGACAGGATGGTGAATCTATGAAACTTGATCAGCCGATCGGCGTTTATGATTCGGGTGTGGGCGGCCTGACGGTTGCTCGTGAAATCTGGCGGCAGATGCCCCGGGAGAGCCTTCTGTATTTTGGCGACACAGGGCGCGTGCCCTATGGCGGCCGGCCACCCGAGGAGATTATCCGGTTTTCGCGGCAGATCATCCCTTTTTTGATCGATGAAGGCGCAAAGATGATCGTGGTCGCCTGCAATACTTCATCCGCGCTGGCGCTTCCCCACATCCAGGGGGAGTTTCCTGTTCCCATCGTGGGATTGATCGAACCGGGCGCGGGTGCCGCCCTGGCCGCCAGCCGCAACGGGAGGATCGGCATGTTGGCCACCGAAGGAACGGTCAAAAGCGGCGCCTACCAAAAGGCTGTCGAAAATGGCGGGATGAAGGCCTATGCTCAGGCGTGCCCCGCTCTGGTGCCGCTAATCGAGGCCGGGCGAGTGGGATCGCCTGAGATTCGAACGGCGCTGGAAGGGTATCTTGAGCCCCTGCGGTCCGCCGGGACGGATACCGTTCTCCTGGGATGCACCCATTATCCGTTCCTGGAGCGGGAGATTCGCGCCATCATGGGGCCCGGGGTGGAACTTGTGGATCCGGCGGAACGGGTGGTGGCCAGGGCCAAGGAGATCCTTACAGCCAGGGGGCTCCTCAACATGGGTCCCAGGGGGGAGGATCGCTTTTACGTAAGCGGGGATCCCGTGGAATTCCAGAAGGTGGGCTCGCGCCTTCTCGGGATGGTTTTGCCCGCTTGCACCAAAGCTGTGCTCGACGAATCGGGCCGGCGGTTTCGTGTACCAGCCGAGGGGGAGAGGACATGGAGCAAAAAACTATTGTAATGGGCGTAATAGGCGCTGATGTGCATGCCGTGGGGAACAAGATTTTGGAGCAAGCCTTTCGTGAGGCTGGGTTTAATGTGGTCAACCTGGGGGTGCTCGTCTCCCAGGAAGAATTTATCGCGGCAGCCATCGAGACCGCGGCGGAGGTGATCGCCGTGTCGTCTCTCTACGGCCATGGCGAGATTGATTGCCGGGGGTTGCGCGACAAGTGCCGTGAAGCCGGCCTCAATAACATCCTTCTATACGTGGGCGGCTACCTGGTGGTGGGCAAACAGGACTGGCAGGAGACGGAAAAAAAGTTTAAAGATATGGGATTTGACCGGGTCTACCCGCCCGGGACCCTGCCGCAGGAAGCAATCGCCGACCTGCTTAAGGATCTGGGGATTGAAGCCGGAGCTTGACGCGACTGGGGCTTGATTAGAGCTTGGAGGGGACTTTTGTGGAATTGGCGGGTAAAAAGGTAGCCGTAGTGGGCCTGGGAGTAAGCAACCAGCCCTTGATCCGTTTTCTGGCGCGCAAAGGGGCGCGAGTCACCGGCTGCGACAAGAAGACAAGAGCGGCTTTTGGCGAAAAAGCCGCGGGGTTGATGGAACTTGAGGAGTTGGGGGTTGAGTTGCGCCTGGGAGAAGGATACCTGGATGGCCTCGAGGCGTTTGAAGTTATCTTTTTAACTCCCGGCATGCGCAGAGACCTGCCGGAGATAGCGGCCGCCCAGCGGGCCGGTGCCGTCGTCAGCAGCGAGATGCGGCTGTTTTTCTCCCTGTGCCGGGCTCCCATCGTCGGGATTACCGGCAGCAGCGGGAAGACCACCACGACAACCCTGGTTTATGAGATATTGAAAGCCGCCGGGCGGCGGGTCTATCTCGGCGGAAATATCGGGCAGGTCTTGATCGAACAGGTGGAGGAGATCCCGCCGGAAGCCACGGTGGTTCTGGAATTGAGCAGCTTCCAGCTTCAGGATTTTACGCAAAGCCCGCACATCGCGGTGGTCACCAATGTGACCCCCAACCACCTGGATCAACATGCTTCCATGGAGGAGTATATCGAGGCCAAGCGCAACATCCTCCGGTTTCAGAAGCCGGGTGACTTTGCGGTGTTAAATCTGGACAACGTGGTCACCCGGGAGATGGCCGGCGGGGTGAAGGGCGGCCTTTTACCCTTCAGTCGCCTGCAAGTGCTTGAAAAGGGCGTTTTTTTGCGCGGGGACGAGATCATTTACCGGGGTGAACAGCTAGAAGAGCAGATCTGTCGGGCCAGCGAGTTGAAGCTTTTGGGCGCGCATAATGTCGAAAATGTGATGGCGGCGGCGGGAGCCGCGATTCTGGCCGGAGCTTCCGTGCCAGCGGTCCGGGAGGTGGCGACCACCTTCCGGGGCGTGCCTCACCGCCTGGAACTGGTACGGACGTTGAACGGGGTCGATTTTTACAATGATTCGATTGCCACGTCGCCGGCCAGGGCGATTGCCGGCCTGCGGTCCTTTGACCGCCCGGTGGTGTTGATCGCCGGCGGCTATGACAAGCACCTCCCCTTTGACGAATTTGCCAAAGAGGTGGTGGAGCGGGTCAAGACCCTGGTATTGGTGGGAGTGACGGCGTCCCTGATCGAGGAGGCCGTCCGCAAGGCTTCGGCGCCTGGCAGACATACTGGCAAGGATGGCAAGGGGGACGGCGCCGGAACGGCGGATAATGACGGCCGCCCGGAGATCCAGCGTTGCCGGACTTTTGAGGAGGCCGTTCATGCCGCTTCCGCCGCGGCCGGCCCGGGAGACGTGGTGCTGCTTTCGCCCGCTTGCGCCAGCTACGATATGTTCCCCAACTTTGAGAAGCGCGGCGAACGGTTCAGGGAGCTGGTCAACGAACTATGATCGCGAAAGAACAAGCACTCCTCATCGATTTTGGAAGTACTTACACCAAACTTACGGCAGTGGATCTGGACCGCGCCGAGGTTATCGGGACCGCCAAGGCACCGACCACCGTCCAGGAAGATATCATGATCGGGCTGGAGAACGCCATGCGCCAGCTCAAAGAGGATTATGGCGTCGACCCCGGACGTTGCGGGCGGAGAATCGCTTGCAGCAGCGCCGCGGGGGGCCTGAAGATGGTGGCGGTGGGCCTGGTGCCGGATCTGACGGCTGAGGCGGCCAAACGCGCGGCGCTTGGAGCGGGGGCGCGGGTTCTGTCGGTCTTCTCCTACGAACTCACCGGTGAAGAGATAGAAAGGATAGGGGCGCTGAAGCCCGATATCGTCCTTCTAGCGGGCGGCACCGACGGGGGAAACCGCGACGTGATCTTAGCCAATGCTAATCGCCTCGCCCAGTCTTCACTTGCCGTACCCATTGTGGTGGCCGGCAACAAAAATGCGGCCGAGGCGGTGAGAGACGTTCTGACCGCGTCGGGCAAGGATGTCCGCGTCACCGGCAACGTGATGCCGGAACTTGGCAAGCTTAATGTGGAGCCGGCCAGGGTGACCATCCGGTCGGTGTTCATGGAGCGGATTGTGGCCGCCAAGGGGTTGAAAAGGGCCGAAAGCTTTGTGGAGGGTGTGGTGATGCCGACGCCGGCGGCGGTGCTGGCCGCCGCCGAATTGATTGCCAAAGGTACTTCCGGCGAACCCGGCCTGGGCGAGCTGATGATCATCGACATCGGCGGGGCGACCACCGACGTGCATTCGGTGGCCACTGGCGATCCCACCAAACCAGGCGTGACACCCAAGGGCCTGCCGGAGCCGTATGCCAAACGGACCGTGGAGGGTGACCTGGGGATGCGCTACAGCGCTGTTTCCCTGGTGGAGGCCGCCGGTGCGGAACGGGTAGCGAGAAGTATCGGTCTGGCCGGCCTCGAGGGCCTGGACGCCGGGCGCATCCAGAGTATCGCCAGGGATCTGAACCAGCACACCGACAAGGTTCCTACGACCGAAGAGGAGTTTGCGATTGACACAGGCCTGGGTTACGTAGCCACGGAAATGGCCGTGGAACGGCATGTGGGCTACCTGGAGACGGTTTACACGCCCTTTGGGGTGTCTTACCTGCAATACGGCAAGGATTTGACAAAGCTGGAATGCATGATCGGAACAGGCGGGGTGGTAATTTACGGGCGCAATCCCCGGCAAGTTTTGCAAGGGGCGCTCTTTGATCCGGCAAAACCAAACCTGCTCAAGCCAACCACGCCGAAGTTCTTTCTGGATACAAAATACATCCTGTCGGCGGTGGGCCTTCTGGCGGAGATCGCGCCGGCCGCTGCCTTGCACATGATGAAGAGGTATCTGGCGGAGATTTAAGAGCAAGGTATGAAACGGGCTTCAAATGGCATTTACCACGGGGAGGGTAAAACTTGGAAGTCAAGAATGTCAGGTGGCGCGATGAAGATTTTATGGCGATGCGCCGGGACGTTTTGCAGCAATGGCCGACCGGCCAGGAGGTTGACCTGGAGGAGGCGATCCGTTTTCATCAGGCCTTGCCGCCCAGCAAGGTTTTTGCGCACAAGCTTGCCCAGGCAAAAAAGGAGGGTGTCACCTACGCCCAGCCCCGGGCCGGTATAGCCCTGTTAAATGAGCACCTCAAGCTTTTGGCGCATTTGCAGGATGAAGGCGGGGCGGATTTTTTGCCCACCACCATCGACAGCTACACCCGGCAAAACCGCTATAACGAAGCGCAAAACGGCATCGAGGAGAGCCGGCGGGTGGGAAGGTCGATGCTGAACGGTTTCCCGGCGGTAAATTACGGGGTGAAGCCGTGCCGCCAGATTATCGAACAGCTCAAGGTCCCTGTGCAGGTCAGGCACGGTACTCCCGACGCCAGGCTCCTGGCGGAGATCACTCTAGCGGGCGGGTTCACCGCCTTTGAGGGTGGGGGGATCTCTTACAACATCCCTTATGCCAAGGACGTCTCCATCGAGCACAGCATCTACTACTGGCAATACGTGGACCGGCTGGTGGGTTATTACGAGGAACACGGGGTCTCGGTAAACCGCGAGCCTTTCGGCCCGCTCACCGGTACGCTGGTGGCGCCGTGCATCTCCCACAGCGTCGGGATCATCGAAGCGCTCCTGGCCGCTGAGCAGGGGGTCAAGAGCATCACCCTGGGTTACGGCCAATGCGGTAACCTGCTCCAGGATGTAGCGGCGATCATTACTCTCCAGGAACTGGGCGAGGAGTACCTGGCGCGGTTCGGGTATCATGACGTGGTCCTGACCACGGTCTTTCACCAGTGGATGGGAGGCTTCCCACAGGATGAAGCCCGCGCCTTCGGGGTGATCTCCTGGGGTTCGGCGGCCGCCGCGCTGGCCAAGGCCACCAAGATTATCGTCAAAACCCCCCATGAAGCCTTCGGGTTGCCCACCAAGGAGGCCAATGCCGCCGGGATTCGCGCCACCAAGCAGGTGCTCAACATGCTCAAGGACCAGCGCTTGCCGGACAGCCTGGAATTACGCGAGGAATGCGAGATGATCAAGAAAGAGACCCGCGAGATTCTGGACAAGACGCTGGAACTGGGCGGGCAAGACGTGGCGACCGGTGCAATCCGGGCTTTTGCCGCCGGGGTGATCGATGTGCCGTTCGCGCCAAGCCGGTTCAACGCTGGAAAGACGATGCCGGCGCGGGATAACAACGGCGCGGTGCGGTTCCTGAACTTCGGCAACCTGCCTTTCACCGACGAGATCAAGGCTTTCCACCAGGAGAAGATCGCCGAGCGCGGCCGGGCTGAAGGCCGTTCGCCGAGCTTCCAGATGGTGATCGACGATATCTACGCAATCAGTAAAGGAATGCTGGTCGGCCGCCCGCGGTAAAGCGCCGATACAGTAACCGAGGAAAAGAGGATGGAGCCATGAAAATAGTAAAGGTCGTAGCTTCGCGCGGCTTAACCGGCTTTTATTTCGACGACCAGAAAGCGATCAAGGCGGGCGCCGAACAGGACGGGTTTGCATACCTGGGAGAGCCGATAACGCCGGGATTTCGGGCGGTAAGGCAGGCCGGCGAGTCGATTTCGGTGCAGCTTGTGCTGGAGGACGGGCAGGTGGCCTACGGAGATTGCGCGGCGGTGCAGTATTCCGGCGCGGGCGGCCGCGACCCGCTCTTTCTGGCGAACGATTTCATCCCGGTCATCGAAAAGGAGATCGCCCCGGAACTCACCGGGCGCGAGGTAGGGAGTTTCCGGGAGATGGCCAGGGAGTTCGATCACTTTACGCGGCCCAACGGCGAGAGGTTGCATACCGCGATTCGCTACGGCGTGACGCAGGCCATCCTGGATGCGGTGGCTAAATCCCAGCATCTGACCATGGCGGAGGTTATCGCCAGGGAGTACGCCCTGAAGCTTACCAGCGAGGCGGTGCCTATCTTCTGCCAGACCGGCGACGAGCGCTATGACAACGCCGACAAGATCATCATCAAACGAGCCAGAGTCCTGCCGCACGGCCTGATCAACAACGTGGAGACCAAGCTGGGCCGGCACGGGGAACTCTTGCTGGAGTACGTCACCTGGTTGCGCAACCGGGTCCGGCAGCTCGGCGGCGAGGACTACAGGCCGGTCTTGCACATCGATGTCTACGGGACCATGGGAATGGCGTTCAATAATGATCTCGGCAGAATCGCCGATTATCTGGGCGAATTGGAGAAGGCGGCGGATCCGCTCCATTTGCGCATCGAAGGCCCGGTGGACATGGGCGGGCGCGAGGAACAGATTAAAGCCCTAAAGGCCCTCACCGAGGCCGTCCGGGCCAAGGGCATACATGTAGAGATCGTGGCCGACGAGTGGTGCAACACCTACGAGGATTTCGTGGCCTTCACCAATGCGCGGGCGGGGGACATGCTCCAGATCAAGACGCCGGATCTGGGCGGCATCAATAACACGATTGAAGCGGTGCTTTACTGCAAGGAGCACGGGATGGGCGCCTACCTGGGCGGGACCTGCAACGAGACCGACCGGTCGGCCCAGGTCTGCGTGCACATTGCCCTGGCCACCCAGCCGGATCAGATGCTGGCCAAGCCGGGGATGGGAGTTGACGAGGGCCTGCAGATTGTATACAATGAGATGCAACGCACGCTGGCTCTGTTACGGGCCAGGTGAGGCTTTTGGCATAAGACCCGACTTCGCAGAAACGGAGTAAGACCCCGGTTAACCGGGAACCTTTAGTCAACAAACGTTCCTTTAGTCGGAAAAGATTCCTGACGAAAGAATTAATGTGGGAGGCAGCGGCGGCGTGTACGTAAACCTGGACCATGCCACCTATTTTGCGCCCCGGGGCCGGCGGCGGCTCATGTACCTGGGCAGCCTCATTGCGCAAAGGTACCTCTTGCCCGAAGACAAGCTGATCGGCCTGGTCGGGGACGCCGGCGCGGGGAAGTCGCTTCTGGTGCGGGGCATGTTTCCGGGGCTGGTCTTGACCAACGACGACGAGGGCATCAATGTGCGCCCGTTGCCCCTGGTGCAGGACGCGGAGGACGGGCATTTCCGCACCCATACCTACCACGTGGATGTGCGCTTTGAGTCGGCTTTTTTGCAGCCCTGGGTTCTGGCGGACGCCATTCGCGCAGCCCTGCGCAAGGAGCGGCGGGTGGTGATTGAGCATTTTGACCTGATCTACCCGGTGCTGAAGATCAATGCGGAATTTCTGGCGGGGATCGGGGAAGAGGTGATCGTTACCAGGCCCAACGTTTACGGGCCGGCGCCCCAGGCGATCGCCGACATTGTCTTTAAATCGCTGAAATACCGAAAGATGGCTCATACCGCCGAAGACCTGACCTCCATCGTCCTGGAGAGCATGGGGATGGAGAAGCCGGAGATTCACAGCGACGTGAAGCGCGGCTTCGTCCTGGAATTTCCCGAGATTCCCAAGCTCGATCTGGACGCGGTGGAAGCCAAGGTTCAGGAATATATCAGCCTCGACGTGCCCATCTGTTATCACGATGAAGAACACATAAAGATCGGGGAAACGGTATATCCTTGTTCCGGGCCGCGAATTCACGTCGGGCATGCGGGAGAGATTGAGGAGTTCCGGCTGATGAAAGGGTTTCGCTACGATCCGATCGCGCGCCTGTACCTTTTGGCCGGCCTGGTGGGCGCCGGAGCGGATAAGGCGGTAAGCGAAGCCGACGGGCCGGAGGATAAGGAGGAACTGCTTTGGCTGGAATGGACTTGAGCCGTGTGGATGGCCGGCGCCCCGATGAGTTGCGGCCGGTGAAGGTGGCGCGCAACTACCTCAAGCATGCGGAGGGTTCGGTGCTGATCGAGGTGGGGGATACAAAGGTTATTTGCAGCGCCACCATCGATGACAAGGTGCCGCCTTTCCTGCGCGGGACCGGCCAGGGGTGGGTCACTTCGGAATACTCCATGCTTCCCAGATCCACCCAGGTCCGCAATGTGCGCGAGTCGTCCAAGGGCAAGATCGGGGGGCGCACCCACGAGATCCAGCGGCTGATCGGCCGGGCCTTACGGTCGGTGGTGGACCTCAAGGCGCTGGGGGAGAAGACGATCTGGATCGATTGCGACGTGATCCAGGCCGACGGCGGGACCAGGACGGCGTCTATCACCGGGGCGTTTATCGCGCTGGTGGATGCCCTGGTGAAATTGCAGGCCCAGACCGCGCCAGCCGGGCAGGCTGCGCAGACCGCGCAGATTGCCCAGACCGCGCAGATTGCTCATGCGGGCAATGGGGCGGCTGTGGCGCCGGCCGGAACCGGCAACCTCTTACAGCCGCTGCCGCTTACCGATTTTGTGGCGGCCACCAGCGTGGGCATCATCAACGGGGTGCCGATGCTGGACCTGTGCTACGCGGAGGATTCGCACGCGGATGTGGACATGAACATCGTCATGACCGGTCGTGGCAAATTTGTGGAGGTGCAGGGCACCGCGGAGGCTGAACCCTTTACCAGGGACCAGATGGAGGTTCTTTTTGGTCTTGCTCAGCAGGGGATTTCCCGGTTGATCGCGATCCAGAAGGAAACTTTGGGAGATCTAGCCCGCTATGTGGGGGTGTGGCATGGAAAAACGTCTGGTGCTGTCGTCGAGGAATAACTACAAATTGGCGGAGTTAAAAGGACTGCTCTCGGATCTGGACGTGCAGATCCTCTCGCTCAAGGATTTTCCGGAGATGCCACCGGTGGCGGAGGACGGCAAAACCTTCAAGGAGAATGCCGCCAAAAAGGCCCTGGCAGCGGCCCAATACACCAGGTTGCTTGCGCTGGCGGACGATTCTGGCCTTGAGGTGGACGCGCTCAACGGCCAGCCGGGGGTCTTCTCCGCGCGGTTTTCCGGGGAAGGCGCCACTGACGAAGCCAACAACGCCAAGCTCCTGGAATTGCTGCGCGATGTGCCGGAGGGAAAGCGTACCGCCAGGTTTCGGTGCGCGATTGCCATCGCCACGCCGGAAGGCGAGATCAGCTACGCGGAGGGGGCCTGCGAGGGCATGATCGCCTTTGCGCCGCGGGGGACCAACGGCTTTGGGTACGACCCCCTGTTTATGCCGGACGGCTTTGGCGGGCGCACCTTTGCCGAGCTTTTGCCCGGGGAGAAAAACGCCATCAGCCACCGGGGACTGGCTCTGGCTGCGGCGCGGCAACTCCTTGTGGCAAGATTTGCGGTTTGACACCGCCAGCCGGATATGGTAATATAATTGAGCATAGCATTGCGGAGTCCAGCGATGCACAGCGTCGGCAATGCAAAGTTAGGTTCAGTTATGCATAGCATGGTTAAACATAATGAACGCACAAGCGTTACTGGACTACCACATGCCGATCAAATGGCGGGGCGTAGCGCAGCTTGGTAGCGCACTTGGCTTGGGACCAAGGGGTCGGAGGTTCAAATCCTCTCGCCCCGACCATTATCAACAAATTAATCCAAGGCGCCGTGGTGATGAATGACACCACGGTACACGCCAAGTAAAGACGCGCGCCTGTAGCTCAGGGGATAGAGCAACGGACTTCTAATCCGTTGGCCGCAGGTTCGATTCCTGCCAGGCGCGCCAGTATTGACGTTTAAACCCCGGATGAAAAGGGGTTTTTTTATAAGAGGGGGGAATTATCCGATGTCAGAAAAGACTGATGTATTTTGCAGACAGCCCCCAGGAGTTGTTGGACCGGGTCCCCGAAGAGGTCTTTGCAATGGCTCAAGATAACAATCTAAAAGCTATCCCGGCGATTGCAAAAATCCTGACATGGTTCAGACTATTGAGGAGACCATACGGAACCTTGAGACAAACCACCAGTTGGTTTTGGGAGATAGCCGTTACATGGAAAAAATCGCAGACGAAAGCGTGCACTTGGTTATCACTTCCCCGCCATACTGGACTTTAAAAGAGTATCCTGCTCGTGATGGCCAACTAGGCCTTGTTGAAGATTATGAGGTATTTCTTGAGGAGCTTGATAAAGTATGGCAGCATGTCTTTCGAGTTTTGGCGCCCGGTGGAAGACTTGTTGTAGTCGTAGGTGATGTCTGCTTGCCCAGGCGCTAGTATGGTCGGCATGTTGTCTTTCCGTTGCATGCAAGTATCCAGGAACATTGCCGCAAGATCGGTTTCGATAATCTAGCTCCAATCATATGGTATAAGATTTCCAACGCCCAATTTGAGGTGGAAAACGGGTCCAAGTTCTTGGGTAAGCCATATGAACCAAACGCGATTATCAAGAATGATGTCGAATACATTCTTTTCCAAAGGAAGCCAGGAGGTTACCGGCAACCTACGCTGGCCGCGCGGATCTTGTCGGTAATCCCTGAAAGCTGTCAGCGGGAGTGGTTCCAATAAATTTGGACAATAGGTGACAACTTCCACCCGGCAGCACCCGGCTCCTTATCCCCTGGCTCTCGCTGAGCAACTGGTTCGTATGTTTTCATTTGTGGGTGATAGGGTACTTGATCCATTCATGGGTACTGGGACTACAAATTTAGCTGCTAAACTATGGGGCGTAATAGCATCGGGTTTGAAATAGAGCCGATGTAATATGAACTGGCCCAGCGTCGTCTTGAAAAGAGCAAAGAAACTCAACTCAGATTTGTTATGGCCACAGGTTGGCCCATCATTCGGCAATAATTTTAATAACCGCACGGAAGAAGCCATGGGTAGTGCCCTCGACATCTGGACGGCTTACAGGGAAGGAGCGTTCCGCACATCTCTTCAACCATGGTTGGGCTCTCTCTTTTTGCTTGAGGATTGTCCGGAATCCCAAAGTCCGGTCAGAGTGCGGGAACCGCATTTCCTAGTATTTGATGAATTCCGAAATGCCTTTTACGCCGTGCGGTATGAGTTGTTTTGCCGCAAGCTTGTTCGCGAGCGTCAATACAGCGCGGCATGCTTTATCATGGCGGATCGCGAACAAGCAGGTTCACAAGAAAATTACACTGAACCGGCTGAAGATTTGTCAGCAGAACAGTTTTTATCGCAGTTGCTTTCCCATGTTTGCCCCCCAACTTTGTCAATCTGAAACCCCTTGCCAGACTTATATCTCAGCCCTACGGGCTCCATTAACCCGCCAGAATAGCTCATCCTATCACCCGGTTTTATGTCCCCGTGCTTGGAAAACAGGCAGAAAGGGCATGGTTGCGGTAGCTTCCGTTGCTTAAAGACAGAACCTGGCGACCGCAGTTCTCACAGGTAAAGCCCGTATTCCTCTTTTCTTCTGCTCATGCCCCGACCTCCTGTGATTAATATTACCACGTTGTCACTTCAATTCCGGCTTTTTAGATTGCCGCCGTATTTCCGTAATGGTTTCCGCATCTTTTGTTTCCACGGGACGAATAATAAGTTCGGGCATTTTGCCGTTGTGGCTTTAGTGGCTTTATTTGTGGAGTTGGATGATGAACGAGCCATCTACCTCGAAACCGGCGCGCAGCCGTTTAACATCCCTGGACGCGCTGCGCGGGTTTGCCATGTTCTGGATTATTGGGGCGCGGGAGATCGCTAATGGCCTGATCGACCTGGGGATACCGGGGGCGGGGGCGCTGGCGAACCAGCTGACTCATTCGGAATGGAACGGTTTCACTTTTTACGATCTCATCTTCCCGATATTTGTTTTTGTTGTTGGTGTCTCGGTCGTATTTGGGATCCGCAGGCGGCAGGAGCGTGGGGAGGATCGCGGGGCGATCTTTCGGCAAGTGATCAAGCGCACGGTGCTCCTCTTTGTGCTGGGGCTTTTTTATAACGGGGGGGTCAGCCAGTCGCCCCTGATGGAGAATTTGCGTGTGATGGGCGTTTTGCAACGCATCGCGCTCGTGTACTTTTTTGCCTCGATCCTGGTGTTGACTACCAGCGTCCGGGCGCAAGCGTTGAGCGCCGCAGGACTCCTGGCCGGTTACTGGCTGGTGATGCGGTTTGTTCCTGTGCCGGGCTTCGGGGCTGGGGTGTGGACACCCGAGGGGAACCTGGTCAGGTATATTGACAGGCACCTGTTGCCGGGCGAGCCGTATTGGGGAA
>JBLNCV010000168.1:0-3202 GCA_050260975.1 Syntrophothermus sp.
CAGGATGGCTCAGGTGGTGATTGATCTCAAGTACCCCGTGAAAGCCTCCCAGGTGGAGATCGGAAACGAGGCGGGAGGCCTTTGGGTGCAACTCCCGGCAATTTACCGGGAGGAGTCCGAATGGTCGATTGTCGCCGGCCTGACCTATAGACGTGTCCGCCGGATTGACGGCGAGGGGCCGGTGGTGGCGGATATCTTGCAGGTTGATCCCGGGGAGCCCGGCCTGCGGATCAAGCCGGCTCTGGCCACCGGGACCGTGCTGGGGCGGGAGGCGCTCAGTGATATTGTCGGACGTTATGGAGCTTTGGCCGGGGTAAACGGCGCTTTCTTCGCTTCCGACGGGCAACCTCTGGGGATGCTGGTTATCGATGGAAAACTTGTCAGCGAGCCGATCTTCAACCGGGCGGTCTTCGGGCTCGTTGCCGGCCGGAGACCGGTTATTCAAAATTTTGCTTTTAATGCCTGTGTGATGATTGACGGGATTGCCTACCCCCTTCAAGGGATCAACCGGCCGCGCGGCGCGGGGGAAATTATCCTTTATACCGTGGAGAACGGGCCGCGGACGATGACCGGCAATTCAGGCCGGGAGTATGTGATCGCCGGCGGAGAGGTCGTGGAGGTTTCGGGTGGCAACACACCGATCCCTCCAGACGGACTGGTTTTATCCGTCGATGCCGCCCGCCAGGACTTGATGGATTTTATTACCACCGGCAGCCGGGTAGACTTTCGTCTGGGCAGCGATCCCGACTGGGTGGAGATGGGGATTACCCAGGCGGTGGGCGGTGGGCCGCGGCTGATCAGGGACGGCAGGATTGAAATTACCGCCGATATGGAACAGTTTAAGCCGGATGTGGCCCTGGGCCGCGCGCCCAGGACGGCCGTGGGGATCACCGGCGATGGCTTGGTCCTGCTGGTGGCGGTCAACGGGCGCCAGGACACGGTGAGCATTGGAATGACTCTGGAGGAGTTGGCGGGTTTCATGCGTGAATTGGGGGCGGTGGAAGCCATGAATCTGGATGGTGGCGGCTCTACGACCCTGGCGGCGGGCGGAGAGGTCTTAAACCTCCCTTCCGGCGGTCGGGAACGCAAGGTTAGCACGGCGATACTGATCTTTGTGGGGGAGAAACCGGATGTTCAAAGATAAACTCTGGCCAGCGGCCGCAATCCTGGTGATGGTACTGTCAATCTCAGGGGGGATGGCCCGGGCGGCCTACCGGGAACAGGCTTCAAACCAGCCTCGCTCCCCGAAAATAGCTTCCCAGCCGGCGGTAAACCGCTCCCTGCCCAAGGAGATCATGCCGCTCTCCGAGGTCCGGCGTGGGATGAAAGGGATCGCACGGACGGTCTTTACCGGGACGAAGATTGATGAGTTTGCGGTAGAGGTGCTGGGCGTGCTCAAACAGCAAGGCCCGGCGGGGGATCTAATCCTGGTAAGGGTCAGCGGCCCGGCGATCGACAAATCCGGCGGGATTGCCGCGGGGATGAGCGGAAGCCCTGTCTATATCAACGGGCGGCTGGTGGGGGCCATCGGTTTTGGTTTTGATTTTGCCGATCACCGGATCGGGATGGTTACCCCCATCGAGCCGATGCTCAAGGTGATGGATCTTGCCTCCGGACAACCCCCCGTCGGCAAGGCTGTTTCTCTGGCCGAACCAGTCTGGATCGGGGGAAGGGAGATCCGCAGAGTGGTTTTTGCGGCTGGAAGTGAAGAGGCCAGGCGGATGATGCAAGAGGCCGGGACGGGAACCATGGTCATGGCGCCGGTGGCGACCCCGGTGATGGTCGGGGGGCTGAGCGGGCGAAGCCTGGACAGGTTGAAGAAGGTTCTTGAACCCTTGAACCTGGTTCCGGTTCAGGCGGGCGGAAAGGCGCCGGCTGCGCCGAAGGCCGCCCTGGAGCCGGGGAGTGCTTTTGGGGTGCAACTGGTGCGCGGGGATGTGGATATGACGGCGATCGGCACCCTTACCTACCGGGATGGGCAGAAGTTTGTGGGTTTCGGACATCCCTTCATGAACAAGGGAAACGCCAACTACTTCGTAACCCCCGCCTATATCTACGAGACGGTGCCCAGTTTACAGGCTCCTTTCAAGATCGGGGGGCCGGGGGAGCCGGTGGGCACCCTCTTGCAGGACCGATCCGCCGGGGTTGCGGGGATATTCGGCCGGATCCCGGGCGCGATCCTTCTGCAAACCCGAGTGTACGATCGCGATTTGAAGCAGGAGAGAAAGACCGGGGTGGAGATTATCCGGGACAACAGGCTTACGCTGGAATTTGCCGGAGCGGCGGCGTTGCAGGGGATGGACCGGGGTATCGACCGGATCGGCCAGGGCATGGCGAAGGTAACATTTGAGATTGACGGCAAGGGCTTGCCGCATGATGTTCTCAAACGGGAGAACATCTTCTTCAGCGACGCGGACATTTCAGCGGTGAGCTTGAGCGAATTTATGGAAGCGCTGGATCTGATCTTGAACAACGAGTTCCGAAATGTCGAGGTCCAGAATATAAAGTTTAATGCGGAAGTCTGGGATGCACGGGAGACGGCCAAGATCGAGAAGGCACAACCCGAACGCAAAGAGGTTCGCCCGGGGCAGGAAGTATCCATCAATGTTCTGGTCAGGCCCTACCGTGGCGAGCCGTTCAATCAGAAGCTGGCCTTAGCCATCCCGCGGGACATTCAACCCGGAACGGTAACCGTCACGGTGCGGGGCGGCGGGCTGGGCATCGTGACGCCACCCTCCGACGGGTATCAGGTGGCTGGTGATCGAAAGGGGAAAGACGGCAAGGAGACCAAGGGCGAAAACCAGCCGAAGACCAATTATGAGAACCTGGAAAAGCTGGTTTCCGACTTGATGCAGCGGGAGAAGAACAGCGATCTGGTGGCGGAGTTTTACCCGCCGTCGGGTTCCGCCGACGGCGGCGCGGAAGAGGGAGAAGAGGCTTTTGCTGTCGGCAACGCCGGCAATCTCCGGCCGGTAGCGCGGGGAAGCGGGCAACCGGCGGCTGGCGATCCGCGGTACGTTTCGCAGAAACCCAGGCCGTTGTTCCCCTGGGAGGCCAGCGACCCCAAGGGCGCATCCGAGGTGCAGCCCAAAGCGGGCATGCCGTCCCAGGAACCAGTGAAGTCCTTTATCAGCACCCCCTATGTCATTGAGGGGATGGCGGAATTTGACCTGACGGTGAGTTCCGGTTCGGAAGAGACTCC
>JBLNCV010000169.1:0-10449 GCA_050260975.1 Syntrophothermus sp.
TGAACCATGCCTTTAATCTTACCCTTGATTTCAACCTCTAGCTGGAATCCAAAATATGCGGCCAGACCGCCGAAGGTACCTTGTATACATGAAGGTTATACCACAAAACGAAGCTCAAAAAGGCGAGTTATGCGGTATGCTATGGAAAGAAAAGAAAACCCGTGATACAATAGCCTTGAAGTAGTCTACTCTAAAATTAACATATGCGTTGAAAAAGATGACTTCCGTCTTCGAAAAGAAATAGGCCAAAACTGGGAGGGCTTGTTTTGAAATCACGGGAGATCGATTTCAAATCCTATATGGCGAAAAAAGCGGAGTACGAGCCAATTCTTTTTTCTTTGCACGCCTCGCGCCCAAAGCTGGACAGGATTCGGAAACGCCAACCAGCCGAAGAAGCTCTGCTGATCCGCGCCATGCAGGATAACTGGAACAACGCCATTAAATCCGGGAAACTGCAAAGAATCTCAGAGAGGGAAATGGTACTCAAGATATGAGCGATGTTGACTTCGAAAACCTACGCACAAAATTATCGGACGCCGCCAAGGTGGAAAACCCTCTCGAACAACGTCTGGCTGTTATCGCAGTCATCACGGAAGCCCTGGCATATTTCGGGGTTCAGCCAATAGTGGTGGGAGGGCTTGCAGTCCAGTTTTATACCTGGGGTGGTTATGCCACCCAAGATATCGACTTGGTTATTTCAGATCGTGATAAGGCAAAAAGCGTGTTGGAAAGGCTTGGATTTGAACATCCTTTCGGAGAAAGAAGCTGGTACTATGCGGGGAAAGGAATAGTAATCGAATTTCCCGACGAAAAACTGGCCGGTTCGCCAGAAAAGATACTGAAGGTGGTCACTAACAGAGGGGAAGTCTTTTTGATCGGCCTGGAAGACCTTATTCTTGATCGCATGGAAGGCTACGCCGCCACGGGTTCAGCCAGCGACCGGTTCTGGGCGGAGTCAATGATGGCCATTCACTACCCGGAGATCGATTGGTCATATCTACACAAGGAAGCGGCCTGGCGCGGTTTCCTCCCCGCTGTAGAGGCTGCGCAAAAAGCCGCAAAAAAGCACCAGCCCCCGCAAACTTAAAAAGGCGAGACCGCCTGTCGCGATCTCGCCATGATGCACGTACCATCTTTTATTTATCGTTGACGAAAACCTTGACTTCATTGAGGCTTACCAGCCCCAACCGCCCATCATCCCGCGACCGGGACCGTAACCAGGGCCAAAGCCGGCGTGACCCGGGCAACCAAACCCGCCAGGTCCCAAGCCCCGACCGTAACCAGGGCCGAACCAGCCGTCAAAACCGTTCTTCTGTAGGTACTCTTTCCTGGCCTCCAGGTTCTGAATCATCCAGTCACCCTGCTGCTTGGTAATCCAGCCGAACTCAACCCGCTTCTGGATCATCTGCTTTTCGAGGTCAAGCATCTGGGTGTAGAGCCCCTTGAGTTCCTGTTGCTGCGAAGCGCTCAACTGCTGCGGCGCGTTCACCGCTGCAAAAACAGTCGGCACCGACAGAGCCAGGACCAACGCAACCACCACGGCAATTGCAATTCTCTTCCGCATCCTAGTCACCTCCTTTGGTTTCTAGGAAAATTGTAAACCATGACCTTGAAAAACTTGTGAAGACAATGTGAAGAAGTTATGAAGATTTGGGGCCTTCGAGTTTGGGTCCCACAAGTGCGGGCCGGATCACGCAAAGGGTCCCCGCCGGAACATGCACTACAAGCCGGACCGGCGCCCGCCGGACGGTAAGCCATCCCAGGCCGGCAATCGCCAGATCCTGCATGGGCATCACCGTAAAATCCCGTAGATCCCAGCCGCCCCCGGATAACCGGCTCTGACAAGAAGTACAGGGTGGCTGCAACCAATCGCCGCTGTGCTGATCCCGAATTTCCTGCCAGCGCGCAACGGTGGTGCGATGCAATGTCACTTCGTGCGAAGCAAAGGCCAGGAGTACGGCTTTTACGGCAGGGGAACCTTCCCCGGATCCTTCCCCAACTCCTTCAACCGCTACTGCCGCCAGCCCTCCAAACATGAGAACCTGCCCCGCTTCCAGCTCAAAGAGTTTGCTGTTCAGCCCCCTGGTGGGAACCAGGCGGCTTGCACAGTCCGGGCAAAGTTGATCTCCAAGGCGACCCCGGGGGACAATACCGGGCGTATCCACTACTACCAGGCGGGCGCCGGCAATCTGGCGTTTTAAATTACCAAGGGTGGTTCCCCGGAAGCGCGAAACTGTCGGAGCCGTATCCGGCCCCTCCGCCGGGACATTCCCCGCCTCAACATTCGCCCCCCCGGTGATGGCCTTATATCCTTTGAGCAACCGCTTGACCAATGTGGATTTGCCAACGTTGGTCGCGCCGACGATCGCTACACTGGTTGCCGGGGTAGGCCCTTCCGAGCCACGAGCGTTTTTAAAGGAGCCTTTCCCGGCGCTTTGGGCCAACGTATGGGTCCGCCCGATCAGTTGCCCGACGCCGTGCCCGCTCAGACCACTCACAGCCAGGATCTCGTTGGGTCGCCACTGCCCCGCCACCGCCTCTTTCCTCACCCAGTCGATGACCTCGGAGTATTTGCTACGGGCGGGCAACAGATCCACTTTATTGACAACCAAAAGGACCCGCTTGCCTTTGCACAATTCACCAAACTCCGGCAACCAGGTCCCGGCAAAATCAATAATATCCACCAGAAGCCATACCACATCAGCGCTCTTTACGGCGGAACGCACCGCCTCCACGTATTGCTCGTTTCTCAGGTCGACCGGCGTCTCCTCGGCGTAATTGGCAAGACGAAAACACCGCCTGCAAATCAGGCCCTTTTCCCCTTTTTCCACAACCTCACGCGGGACATAACCAGGTTCCGCCGGATCCTCTGTTTGAAAAGGCGCTCCGCAACCGGGGCAATGTCGTGCTTCTTTCATTATCGCCGGCCGGCCATCAGATCGTTGTCCGCGTCTTCAGAAGCCCAACTCCAGGCCCGCTTGATCAGCCGCCGCAACCGTCTGGCCTTGACCCTTCTCCCCCTGGCAATCTCCGCAGGCATCAGGCCCTTTTTCTGGAGCCGCGAGACGACCCCATTCTCCACCTTGCGAACCACCCGGGTGGTGACCGCCTCGCGGTCGCTCATCGGGCTGATCAAGATGGTGTAGAGTTCAAGGCGGTTGCCCCCGAAGATGTCGGTGAAGATCTGATCGCCGACCACCGCCGTCTGCGTGGGCGACGTTCGCAGGATCCGCAATGCCTCCAGAAACGGCCTTTTGGTGGGTTTTACAGCTTTGGAAATAGCCGGTATCTTCAACTGCCTTGCAAAACTCTCCACTCTCTCCTTAAGCCCGTTAGAGGCGATACAAATACGAAAGCCCATCTTCCGGGCGTTTCGGACCCAGTCTCGCACCTCCTGCGCCAGTTCTTCGTTGTCCCATTCCACCAAAGTGTTGTCCAGATCGATAATGATTCCCCTGATTCCCCTGGCTCTCAAAGCCCGCAGGTCTATGTCAAAGATTGAATTTACGGATACGTTCGGACAAAATATTTCGATCACCCGTGGCGCTCCTTCCAAATGGCATTATATAATGGCATTACCTCCGGATCTTCCATCCAGCCGCTCTACTGCTATTACCATGCCATATTTTGAAGCTTTTATCCCCCCTCCCAGTCTTACTCCTGCAATATTGTATGCCTAAAGACACTCAATTAATTATACTCGATCTCCCAGGCGCTGGCAAGCCCGGCCGGAAAGCATCCAAAAGCTATTTTGCCAGGTTCAGGCGCCTGGACGCCAACAAGACCCCGAGCGACGTGGCGGCATCCGTTTGCAATTCCCCACTCTCTAATCTATCGACAACTTCGCCGAGATCAAAAAGCCCAACCTGGATAAACTCCGACTCGTCAAGTTTCTGCCGCGACAGCGCCAAATCTTCCGCCAAAAACAGGTGCATCGCCAATGTGGTGGAACCGCTGGCGTTATTAAAGGTGATCAATTTGGTCAGCCGCCCCGCCCGGTAACCGGCCTCCTCCTCGAGTTCGCGCAAGGCGCATTCGCGGGGATCTTCCCCTTCTTCCATCCCGCCAGCGGGCGTCTCCCAGGTAAACCGCCGCAAGGCATACCGGTACTGGCGTACCATAACCAGTTTTCCGTCATTGGTAACGGGGATAATGCCCACCGCCGGCTTTTGCTCAAGGTAGACATAATTCCAGAGCTTTTGGTTGGGAAGCTCTACCATATCGCTGCGGAGCTTCATTCGTCCCTCATAGAGATACTGGCTTTGCAGCGTCTTCCATTCCATCTCTTCCAAACGCAACGTATTTGCCACCTTTATATGCTATTGGCCAATAACTTTCTACGGATCCCGGCGGTCTCCTGCTTATTTGTGGGAAAGTGTTGTTAAATCCGGTCCAGCGCCTTCAAAAGCCCGTAGATTAACGCCTGCGGGCGAGGCGGACATCCCGGAATATAAACGTCGACCGGCAGGAGTTTGTCCACCCCCCCAGCCACGGCGTAGCTGCCGCCAAACACGCCGCCGCCGCAGGCGCATGCGCCGGCCGCAACCACCAGTTTTGGGTCAGGCGTGGCCTCATAAGTCCTGAGCACGGCGGTTTCCATGTGCCTGGCGACCGGCCCGGTCACCAAAAGCATATCCGCATGCCTTGGCGATGCCACAAAGTCTATCCCGAGCCGCTGCAGATCGTAAACCGGGTTAAGCAAAGCCGTGGCCTCCCAGTCACAACCGTTGCAGGAACCCGCATCCACATGCCTGATGTGGAGTGACCTTCCGAGAATCCGCTTGATCTTCTGGTTTAGAATTTCGGTGGAAGGATCAACCTGCTGTGAATTTACCTGCTGCGAACTTATCGTTGGAGCCCCAATCTGCCCGCTCACAACCATCGACACCTTTTTCCGGCCCGCCAGCTCATAAGCGCCGGTTAACCGGATCGCCCCTTTTGCGCAGGCCTCCCGGCACCGGCCGCAAAAGACGCAACCGGCGTAAGCCACCTGCCACCACCCCCGAGAAACATGAATCGCCCCCGCCGGGCAAACGGCCACGCAGGCTTCACACCCGTCACATCTACCGCCGTCGAACTCGAGCCGCCCGCGGAAAAGAGCAGGCGCCTCCTCTTTTTCGAAAGGGTAACCGGTGGTCACGACCCCCGTCTTCAAGCTCTTTTGAAACAGCCTGAACATACTTTTACCTCTCAATCCGCATGAATCTTTGTGCTTTGCTATTGGCAGCTTGCCCGCCACTGGCTTTCTACCGATCCAGGCAGGAATAACACAACTCGAAGCTCTTGTTAATCAGCGGGAAATCCGGGACAATGTTCCCCCTTACCGCAAAGGGCACCGCCGGCCAGTTGCAATAGGAAGCCGACCGCGCCATATACCGGTAGATGGTGTTTTGTGGGCCGGTCATCACCCAATGAATATCCTCCCCACGCGGTGATTCCACATACCCGAGAGCATGCCGGTAAGCCGGCAACTCTCCCACGGGAACGGATAACGGGCCATCCGGAAGAGCTTCCAGCGCCTGTTGGATGATTCCAATGGATTCAAAAACCTCATCAATACGAACCTTGACTCGCGCCAACACATCGCCCTCGGCGTAAACCGGCACCTGGAAGTTCACTTTTCCGTAAGCCGCATAGGGGTGCTCCCGGCGCGTATCCCGGTCGATCCCCGTGGCTCGGGCGGCGGGGCCCACCACACCCAGGTCGCGCGCCACCTCCAGCCCTAGCACTCCCGTTCCCGTAACCCGATCCAGATACGAATCCGTGGACATCAGGATCTCCACCAATTCCCGAAAGTCGGGATCCACGACCCGAAGCACCGCGGCGATCTCCTGGCTTGTCTCCGGGGAAATATCCCGGCGGACACCGCCCACCACATTTACCCCGCGTAAAAACCGGTTCCCGGCCAGGGTCTCGTTGAGGCCCATCAAACGCTCCTTCAACCGGCTGCCGTGCGCCGTTCCCAGGGCAAAGCCTATTCCCGCGCAGATATTCCCCACATCGCCAATATGGTTGTACAGCCGCTCCAGTTCCTGAAAAACAGTCCTGATATGCAACGCCCGCGGGGGCGCCTCCACCCCGGCAATCCGTTCCACGGCCTGGCAGTACGCGAGCGAATGCGAAAAAGCACAGGCCCCGCACAACCGTTCCGCCACAAGCACGACCTGCCGGTAATCTTGCCCCTCGCAATGCTTCTCAACGCCCCGGTGGGTGTAAAACAACCTGGCCTCCAGGTTGACGATGGTATCCCCCACCGCACTGAAACGGAAATGCCCCGGCTCGATGATGCCGGCATGCACCGGGCCCACCGGAATCTGGAAGATTCCCTCTCCATCCACCTTACGAAAGGAAAAGACTCCTTCTCCCCTGGGCAACTCTGAAGGAAAAACGCAATCTTTCCTCAGCGGGAAGACTCCCAAAGGCCAATCCCGGTGCAGCACCAGCCGCTCCGGATCCGGATGGCCCGCCGGCGCCAACCCGAGCATATCTCTGACCTCCCGCTCGTACCAGTTGGCGGCGGGGATCTTGGGCGTAACCGACGGAAAATCCACCATTTCTCCAGGAACCACGGCTTCACCAAGAGCCGCCCGGACCACCACAAAAAGGTCCGCCTTGTCCAGCGAAAAAACATAAGACAGCTTAAAGGTCCCATCAATCTGCCGCTCATCGGTTCCAACGATGGTCGCCAGCGGTGCGCTCAACTGGTGGTGGAGGTATTCACAAACCCATGGCAAAGCCTCCCTGGTCACTGTCATATAAACTTCGTTGGCATTTCGCGTTACCGGACCATCCAGGACCCCGCCGAACTCCTTTTTCAGATGTTCAATTACCGGGTGATCCAGATGATCAGCCGCCGGATGCTCCATATCTGCAATTTTCACGGTCTTGCCACCCCTCCGATTACCTGGACCACCTGGTGAAGCAAACTATCCAGCGGCGCCGGGATATAAACGCCCATAACGACGACCAGCGCCAGAGGCAAAAGAATCGCCGCCGCCGACCAGGCATTGCCCCGACTCTTAGGAGGTCCGTCCTTAAGAGGTCCGTTCTTTCCGGTCCCAACCCGTGGTGGTGGAGCACCAAAGGCCATGTTTGTCACATAGTAGATCACCCCGCCAAAGACCAGGGCCAAAAAGAAAAGGAATAGCACCGCCGCCGCCGCGTGCCCGCCGGCAAAACCCGCGCTTACAATGGCAAACTCGCTTAAAAAGGGGCTAAACGGCGGCGATCCGGCAATAGCAAAAGCCCCAAGCAGAAGCAGCGCGCCTGCGACCGGATAGGCCTGCGCCACACCCCGGATCCGGGCGATCTTCTTCGTGTTGTAATACTGAGTGATATTTCCGGCCACAAAGAACATCAGCGATTTGGCAAAGGCGTGGTTGAAGAGATGCAGCAAGGCCCCGTACAACCCCAGCGTCCCGCCGATTCCGATTCCCGCGGTAATGATCCCGATATGTTCCACGCTGGAATAAGCCAAAAGCCGCTTGAAATCGTGCTGCAACAGCAGGAAAGGCACCGCCACCCCGATGGAAAGCAGGCCAAAGATCAAAAGCAATTGCGATGAGAAGGCTGGCCCCACGGTCTTGATGGTAATGATGTGAAAACGCAGGATGCCGTAGAGTGCGCAATTGAGGAGCACACCGGATAACAGCGCGCTCACCGGCGAGGGCGCCTGGCTATGCGCATCGGGCAGCCAGGTATGCATCGGGGCAAGGCCAGCCTTGGTCCCATATCCGATCAAGACGAAGATAAAGGCCAGCTTGATCATCTTGGGATCCAGTTTATCGGCCACTTTAACCAGGGTGGACCAGTTCAGCACGCCCCGGGCCTCCCCCAGGGCACTTAAGGACGAGTAATAAGTAAGAATCGTCCCGAAGAGGGCAAAAGTAATCCCCACCGTGCAGATCATGATGTACTTCCAGGCCGCCTCCAGGGACGCCTCCTTGTTATAGAAGGCCACCAGAAGCGCCGAGGCCAGGGTGGTGGCCTCGATGGCCACCCACATCACGCCGAGATTGTCCGCGATCGCTACAAAGAGCATGGTAAACACAAAGATATGGAGCCACAGATAGTACCGTCCCAGCCTTCTTGCCACCACGGCTCCTTCCTGAATCTCACGGTTCATATACCCCACCGAATATAATGCCGATGCAAAGCCCAGCGCCGAGACAATCAGGACCACAAAAGCGCTCAGAGCGTCGGCATACAGGGCGCCAGAACCACTTTTGACCGGCCCGCGGGCAAAGACCTCCACCGCCAGCCGGATTCCCAGGACCAAGGTTCCGGTTGCCCCTGAAACGTTAATCAGGTTCCGCAGCTTCTGCGGCTGCACCAGCCAGCTCAGAAGACCGGTTGCAAAAGGAACAACCAAGAGAGCGACAAACACCAGACTCATCCTTTCAGCGAATTCAACCTGCCGGTATCAATACTGTGAAAGGTCCGGTTGATCTTGTAGGAGAAGATTCCCATGATCAAGACCCCCACGAGGATGTCGAAGAAGACCCCCAGTTCCACCACCAGCGGCATGCCCTGGGTGGTGGCCAGCGCCGCCAAAAACAACCCGTTCTCCATCACCATCAGACCTAAAATCTGGGTTACCGCCTTCTTGCGGCTGATCATCACAAAAAAGCCGATCAACACCATGGCAATGGACACCGGCAGCCCGTTTTCCGTCAGTGACCGTTCCGAGTCGCCCAGGGGCGGGCTGACATAGTAAGCCAGCACCACCAGTCCGGTAGCGATGAGCATCGAAGCCGTGAAATTGAAATAGGGCTCGATATCCCTGTTCACGCCGATCTTCTTGATCACATAGAGCAAGATGTACGGAATGGCCACGGCCTTCACAACCACGGTCAGGGCTGCTGTGATCAGGATGTGCCTGACCCCGGTGAAGTAGGCCACCAAAGCGACCAACAACGCCAGGATCAGGGACTGCAAGGCGATGATCCGGACGGCGGCCACCAGTTTCTTGCTGCCCACTAAAAGCAAAGCGGTCAACAAGAGAATTCCCGCCAGGGAATCTATGAGTTTGGGTGCAAGCACCGGAATGATCATCTAGTTGTTGCGCCTCCCTTGCTACTATATTGCCCCTCACTCTGATCAGAGCACGTAATTGGAGGCCAGCGCCAAAAGCGCCAGCATGAACGAAGCGCCCAGCAGTTCCGGCACCTTGAAGAGCCTCAGCTTGGCAAAGTAGGATTCCACGCCGCCGATTAAGACCGCCAGGCCCAGTACCTTGAGCACATAAGCGCCAAAGGCCGCCAAAAGGCTAACCGGGTTCAGGCTGGTGGCCACGCCCCAGGGGAAGAAGACATTGGCCAGCAGGGTCAAGAGCAGGAGCTGCTTTATCGAGTGCCCCCAGACCATTAACCCCAGGTAACGCCCGGAGCATTCCAGAAGCATGCCTTCGTGAATCATCGTCAACTCCAGGTGAGTGTCCGGGTTATCAATGGGAATCGGCCCGGTCTCCGCCAGGACAATAATCAAAAAGGCCATCGCCGCCAGGAGTTGAGCGGGGGTAAACGCCTCGAGCCCCATCCGGGCCGAGGCAGCCGCAATGGTGGCGAGACTGGTGGATTTCAGCACCAGGGCCACGGTAAAGATCGCCAGCACCATGGCTGGCTCGGCCAGCGAAGAGAGCGCCATCTCCCGACTGCTGCCCATTCCCCCGAAGGCCCCTCCGGCGTCCAGCCCCGCCAGCGCCGAGAAGAACCGGGCCAGGGCAAAAAGGTAGATGACCACGATCACATCTCCGGCAAATCCAAACGGCAAAGCCGTGGTCACCGCCGGTATCAGCATCGACGCCGTCGCAACGGACAAAAAGGTGATGTAGGGCGTGGCCCGAAAGATCCAGGAGGTATGCTCGGAGATCACGGCATCCTTGCGCAAAAGCTTCCAGATATCGTAGTAAGTTTGAAAGATGCTTGGCCCCCGGCGGGTTTGCAGCAAAGCTTTGACCTTCTTGATCGCCCCGCTCACCAAGGGAGCGCCAAGCAGCACCAACAAGAGCTGCGCCGCAACCAACCCGGCTTTGAAGAGCATCTCAGACAAGATCGTCTCAGACATGGGTACCATTCCCTCGCATTCTTGCTATCCACATGGAAACATCTATCTCGCAAACACCAGCAGCAGGACCAGCGCTACAAAGATGTACGCTAAATAGGTTTGAATGCTGCCGGTCTGCATCTGGCGGATCCGTCCGGCAATCCGCATCAACAGTTCCATTCCGGGCCGGTACAGTCCCTCAAAGAGCGGTCTGATCTCCCCGTGGTAGGTAATCTGCCTGGCAAAATAGGGCGATGCGTCATAGTAGGCCTGGATCTCCCGGCTGGGCCGGAAAACCTTGCGAAAGATGATCCGGAAGGGTTTGCTGAATGAAGCACCGGTATACTCCATGACAGGTTCCAGGGTCACGCCGCAGTTCCAGGTTTCACCCACCCGCCGTCTGGC
>JBLNCV010000170.1:0-6804 GCA_050260975.1 Syntrophothermus sp.
CGCCGTCTCCGCCCTTGACCACCACTTCGGAGAGGGCCGTGCGAACCCCCATCTTTGCACAGTAGTCCTCCACCATCTTGATCTCTTCCGGGCGGTCGGTGGGGAACTTGTTGATGGCCACCACGCAGGGAAGGGTCCCGAAGTTCTGGGTGATGTTGTGGATGTGGGCGCCCAGATTGGCCAAACCCGCCTCCAGAGCCTTGAGGTTCTTCTCGGAGACCTGGGCCTTGGGCACACCGCCGTGCATATTCAGCGCCCGGATGGTGGTCACCAGCACCGCCACATCGGGCTTCATCCCGGAAGCCGGGCTGACGATGTCGAAGAACTTCTCGGCGCCCAGGTCGGAAGCAAATCCGCCCTCGGTGACCACGTAATCAGCCAGCTTCAGAGCCGTCCGGGTGGCGATGATGCTGTTGTTGCCGTGAGCGATATTGGCGAACGGCCCGCCGTGGACAAAGGCCGGCTGTCCCTCCAGGGTCTGGACCAGATTGGGCTTGATGGCGTCTTTCAAGAGCACCGCCATGGCTCCCACTGCCTTCAGATCCCGGGCGAAGACCGGCTTCCCGGTCCGGGTATAGGCCACCACCATTTCACCCAACCGCTTCTTCAGGTCCTCCATATCGGTAGCCAGGCAGAGAATGGCCATGATCTCCGAAGCCACGGTGATATCAAACCCGGTCTCCCTGGGGATACCGTTCGCCTTGCCTCCCAGGCCGACAACAATATTGCGCAGGGACCGGTCGTTCATGTCCATTACCCGGCGGAAGGTCACCCGGGTCACATCTATGTCCAGTTCGTTTCCCTTGACGATGTGGTTGTCGATCATCGCCGCCAGGAGGTTGTGGGCGGAAGTCACCGCGTGAAAGTCGCCGGTGAAGTGCAGGTTGATATCCTCCATGGGCACTACCTGCGAATAACCGCCACCCGCGGCGCCGCCCTTGATTCCGAAGGTCGGGCCCAGAGCCGGCTCCCGGAGGCAGAGCATAACCTTCTTGCCCAGCTTTCCAAGCGCCTGCGTCAACCCCACCGCGGTGGTGGTCTTCCCCTCGCCAGCGGGGGTAGCGGTAATCGCAGTGGTAAAGATCAGTTTCCCGTTCGGGCGATCTTTGAGCCGTTCATAGATGTCCAGACCCACCTTGGCCTTATACTTGCCGTAAAATTCCAGATCATCTTCAGTCAACCCCACTTTGGCGGCAATCTCCTTGATCGGCCTGAGTTTGGCCGCTTGAGCAATTTCGATATCGCTGGGTATCATCTTTCCATCCCCTTCCTCGATTGTTTGTTCATTCTTAATTTTACGCGGTGGCCAACCCCTTCAGGTAGTCATCTATCCCTTTGGCGGCGGTCTTTCCGGCGCCCATGGCCTTGATCACCGTGGCCGCTCCGGTAACGATGTCCCCGCCCGCAAAAACATAGGGCAGACTGGTCTGGCCGTTCTCCTCGTTCGCCTGAATGTTGCCGTGCTTATTGGTAACCAGTCCCGGCGTCCGCTTGACCAGCAAAGGATTGGGCCCCTGCCCGATGGCGACTACCACCGTATCCACCGGCAACACCGTCTCTGACCCGGCCACGGGCACCGGACGGCGCCGGCCGCTGGCATCCGGCTCGCCCAACTCCATGCGGATAACCTCCATCCCTTCCACCAAGCCTTTGTCGTTGCCCAGCAGGCGGATGGGGTTGGTCAACAGGCAAAGCTGAACGCCCTCCTCCTCGGCGTTCTCAATTTCTTCATGACGGGCGGGCATCTCATCCCGCGACCGCCGGTAGACGATGGAAACCTCCTCGGCTCCCAGGCGCAAAGCGGTTCGTGCCGAATCCATTGCCACATTGCCGGCTCCTACCACCGCTACGCGCTTACCTACCTGGATCGGTGTGTCGTATTCAGGGAAGAGATACGCCTTCATCAGGTTAACCCGTGTGAGGAACTCGTTGGCCGAATAGACGCCGTTGAGGTTCTCGCCCGGAATCCCCAGGAAATACGGCAGGCCGGCCCCCGTCCCGACGAAGATCGCCTCGTAACCCTCGGCTCTCAATTCCTCCACATCGATGGTCTGCCCGATAATCACGTTAGTCTGGATCTCCACTCCCAGACTCCGGACATAAGCGACCTCCTGTTCAAGAATCCCCTTGGGGAGGCGAAATTCCGGGATGCCATACCGCAGTACCCCACCGGTGGCATGGAGGGATTCGAACATAGTCACCTGGTAACCCATCTTGGCCAGATCCGCCGCTGCCGTCAGGCCTGCCGGGCCTGAGCCCACTACCGCCACCTTGATACGCTTTTTGCCGGGTTCCGGCGTAATCACGTTTGTCGCAGCTTGCCGGCCGCCCTTTGCGGTCTCGCGTTCCCAATCGGCGGCAAAACGTTCGAGCGACCCGATGGCCACCGGTTTACCCTTCTTGCCCAGGGTGCAGACGCCTTCGCATTGGCTCTCCTGGGGACATACCCGCCCGCAGATAGCCGGCAAGGCATTCTTCTCCTTGATCTTTTGCGCCGCCTCGGCAAACTTTCCCTCGCCGATCAGCTTTATAAACTCAGGAATCGGCACACTCACGGGACACCCGGCCACACAGGGCTGGTTTTTGCACTGAAGACAACGTTTGGCCTCTTCCACAGCCTGCTCGGCCTGATAGCCCAAAGCCACCTCATTGAAATTTCGCCTGCGGACTGCAGGGTTCTGTTTGGGCATCTCTACGCGCTCTCGCATCGGCAGCCCTCCCTTTTGGCATGGTAGGCCTCCAACGCCTGCTTTTCCTGAGGGATAAATTGCCGCTGGCGGTTGGCCAATTCGGCAAAATCCACCAGGTGCCCGTCAAACTCCGGGCCGTCCACGCAGGAGAACTTCACCTCGTTGCCTACTGTTACCCGGCAGCACCCACACATCCCGGTGCCGTCCACCATCAGAGCATTGAGGCTGACGATGGTCTTGATGCCATACGTCCTGGTCAGATTGCAGGCCGCCCGCATCATGGCCACCGGCCCGATGGCCAGAACTTCGGCGATCGGCTCGCCCCTCTCGATGACCTGCTTGAGCACGTCGGTCACTAACCCGTGATGGCCGAAGGTCCCATCATCAGTGCTGTAGAGAATCTCGTCGCTGACCGACTCCATCTCGCGAGTCATGATCAGCATCTCCTTGCTGCGGGCGCCAACGATGGAGATCACCCGGTTCCCCAGTTCATGCAGTTCCCGGGCCCGGGGATAGGTGGGAGCCACGCCGACGCCTGCCCCCACGCAAACCACCGTGCCAACTTTGGCCACCGGCAGCGGCGTGCCCAGCGGTCCCACCAGGTCCGCAAGACTCTCGCCCGCTTGCAGCTGGCCCAACTGTTCGGTACTCTTCCCAACCTCCTGAAATACCACGGTGATCGTCCCCTTACCCCGATCATAGTCGGCAATGGTCAGGGGGATCCGCTCACCTTTCTCGTTGATTCTCAGGACCACGAAGTTGCCAGGTACGGCTTTTCGGGCGATCAGCGGGGCTTGGAGCTTAAAGAGCTTGATCTTTGGCGCAAGTTCTTTCTTCTCCAGGATCTTGTACATAAAATCCCTCTTTTTCCATCCAAATTGGGTGGCACACAAAGGCCACCGGGAGGCTGTGCCTGAATTCACTTTTAGACTTATCAAACTAGGCTTGCAGCTTCTCCCGGCGTATGATCTTCGGCCTTTATCCCGCGATTCCTTCTCTTGCCGCATCAACGGCGTCGGTATGCGGCATCTTGCCGCATTACTGACCCCGGCCGACCTTCAGGAAGGAGTCGCTGTAAACTTCTTTGTTGAGCAGGATGGAGCTGGTAATCGCGGCATCCATCAGTTCATTGTCGGTGGCGTCCATGATGGCCGCATCCAACCCGCAGGTCATAGCCATGACCAGGAAGGTCCGGTTGATCAGCGGGCGGTGCAGGGTCTTCTGAGAGATGTTACTCAGCCCGATGACCGTCTTGGGAGCCGGATCCGAGAGAAGTTTGACCTGGCGGATGGTCTCCAGCGCCTCGGGGGCATGCTCCTGCGCCACGCCCACCGGCAGGGTCAACGGGTCGATATACAGATCGGTGAGGGGGATGCCGAACTCGTCCGCCGCAGCCACGATCTCCATGGCGATCGCCGTCCGGTCGGTGGCGTCCTTGGGAACACCCTTTTCATTCATGGCCAGGCCAATCACCGCCGCGCCGTAATGCTTGGCCAGGGGCAGGATCTGCTCAAGATGCTTGCGCTCCGCGGTCGTGGAGTTAATCAGCGCCGGCTTCTTTTTGACTGCTTTCAAGCCGGCCTCAATGGCCTTCACCTTCACGGTGTCAATGGAGATCGGGGTATCCACCACGGACTCCACGACTTCCACCAGCCAGGGCATGACCTTCTCGGGTTCGTCCACCGCCGGGCCGGTATTAATATCGATAAACCGCGCGCCAGCTTTGGTCTGCTTGATCGCCAGTTCCTGGATTGGCTCCGGGTTCCTTTCCTGGATTGCCTTGGCCATATCCTTAAAAAGGCCGTTAATCCTCTCGCCAATCACAATCAATGCCATTGCTCTCTTCCCCCTTCAAATAATCAATTATGCTTTCGCCTTCATCAATTTGTCGATGTGCTTGCGAAGCGCGGACACCGCCTCGGGATGCCGCATCACCAGAAGATCGGCTCCGGCTTGCAGCAAGGTGGTCGCCGTGATGATCTCCCATAGCGGCCCCCGCCTCTCCTGCGGTCCCCACTCCGGCGCCTTGTCGGTGGGTTCCTTGGCCTCTTTGGCCCTCCAGGCCTCCTGGCCCGCAAAGACCACCATCGGCATGGCAAGCATCTTGTCTCCTTGCAGCGCTCCCAACCGGATACGCTCCATGATCGAGTAGGTGTACTCTATACCGTAACCCACGCCGCCCGTGGTGGGATCCATGACGATCTTTTCAGGCTTCATGCCCATCTCGGTCACCAGGATGTTCAACTGCTTTTGAATATTGATGTCGATGGGCGCCTGCGGGAGCAAGCAATGGTTGTTCATCATGCTGGCCGCAACCAGAGACTTGTAGTTATCCTGTTCGGCAATGCCCAGGAGGCAGTTTTCGCCGGCGGCAGCCTCGCTGACCTTGGGCATCACAACGTTATCCTTCTCAAAGTTGCCACAACCGCGAATGATCAAAGGCACTCCCACAGCCTGGAGCACGGCCTTGACCGCTTTGGCGGCCTCCTCTGCGGGCGCATTTTCACCCTCGGGATCGATACTGACCAACCGCAAGCAGATCGCTTCCGCCCCGAATTCCACACATTTTTTGGCCCAGGACGCCGGGTCCTTGATGGCATCCCCGAAGGGTTCGGTCAACACCGCGGGCCAATCCGCGGGCGGCCTGTCCCAAATCTCCATGGCCACCCGCGGTTTGTTGGGCATCGCGCCTTCAAACTGTAGAAAAGGAAGCGTCGTTTCACCACCGATAGTGATGGTGCTGGTGCGAGTCCCTCCTTGCTCCTTGGTGGCGCCGATGGTCACTTCGGCCACCTTGCCCACCCATTTCTCTTTAACCAATTCAACTGGCATCTAGGAATCCCCCTTCCACACCTCGTAAAAGATTTAAACCAGGATCTGGTCCAGGATCTGCGTTACGGCCTTGGCCACAGGTGCATCACCAGGCAACTCGATGAGCGGCCGCCCGTTGAAATCATATTCGGTGACCGCTGGATCCAGCGGCAAAATACCCGCCAGCGGCAGCCCGGTCTTGGAAATCTCCTCGGCCAGAGCGCCCTCCGGCTCACCAGTGGCTTTAGAGACGATTAAAAACCGCCGTTTCACATTCAACTTAATCCCGTCCACCAATTCGTTAATCCGGCCGGCCGAACGCACTCCCCGCACAGTCGGGTCGCTCACCACAATAAGCAGGTCCACGTCATTGGTGGTGCGCCGGCTCAAGTGCTCCAGGCCTGCTTCGTTGTCCATTACAACGTAAGGGTAGTTCGTATGCAGGCGTTCCATATATTTGCGCAAAAGGTTGTTGGGGTAGCAGTAGCACCCCGCTCCCTCCGGCCCGCCCATCACCAACAGGTCCACGTCCTTGCTCTCGGCCAGCGCCGCCTGGAGCCTGTATTCGATATAGGTTTCTTTAGCCATGCCGCCCGGCAATGGTTCCAACCGGTCCTGGGTTTCGGCAATCAAATCGGCGATGGTCGTTTCGGGCTCCACTCCCAGGGCCTCGCCCAGATTGGCATTGGGATCGGCGTCCACCGCCAGAATCGGGCGGCGGCCCTTGTTAAGCAGGTACTTGATCAGCATTGCGGAAAAGGTCGTCTTCCCTGTCCCACCTTTGCCGGCCACAGCAATGTGGTAGCTCACACAGCAATCCTCCCTTTTTCCTCACCATGGATAGACGGAAACAGGCTCAGGTCCGTATGCGGCAGGAACAAGGCCGAGACAAACTCATCCATAAACGCGTTGCCCGCGCTCAGTTCCACATAGGTCATCTTCTGGGCGATCTCCGCAATCTGGCGCCGGGCTTCCGCGGAAAGCAAGCTTAACCGGGCTCCCTTAAGCGAGCTGTTGCCGATATAGCGGTACTTCTCCACGGGAACATCGGGGAACAGGCCGATCCTGACCGCGTCGGGGATGTTGATATAGTTCCCGAACCCGCCGGCGATGAGGATCCGGTCGATCATCTCCGGCGTCAGGCTCACCATGTCCAAAAGCACGCGGATGCCGGCAAAGATCGCGCCCTTGGCCCGGATCAGGTTTTTGATATCCGCCTGGGTAATCACGATGTCCTTCCCCTGGGCGGAATCCTTGGCCCAGACCAGAACATATTCCTTGCCATCTTCCCCTTCGCGGATCC
>JBLNCV010000171.1:0-3589 GCA_050260975.1 Syntrophothermus sp.
TCAACGCCGCCAAGGCCGCCCCGAAGACCATCAAGTTCGGCGGAAGCGAGCTGGGTTCCGAGGACAGCATCCTGACCGATATCTTTGCGCAAAAGGCCGGCGTGCAATTCAACTATATCCCCTTTAAAAGCGGCGGCGAGGTTATGACCGCGCTTTTGGGCGGCCATCTGGACGTGGTATGGGCCAACCCGAACGAGGCTATGGCTCAGATGGAGGCCAAGAAGGTCCGGGTCCTGGCCGTGGCCAACAGGGAGCGGCTTAAAGGTGCTCCAGACATCCCCACCCTGAAAGAGAACGGGATCGATGTCCACTGGCAGATGCTGCGCGGGATCTTCGCCGCCCCCGGCATCAAGGATGCCGACCGCAAGGTTCTGGAACAGGCCATGAAGAAGATTACCGATTCTCCGACCTGGAAGAAGGACTTCATCGAGGCGAATTTCCTCACCGCGAAGTACCTGGATTCCAAGGCGTACACCCAGTTCCTGAAGGAGAAGGAAGCGGAGTACAAAGCGATCCTCAAGAACCTGGGAGTTTTGAAGTAGTCTGGTATAGTTTTATAGCAGAATGGAGGCGGGCCGCGAAATGAAAAGAGCGGATATGATCATCGCTGCCCTCTGCCTGTTCGTTTCGGGCGCGTTCGCGGTCGAATCGCTCAAACTCGGATATATGGCCGAGTTTACCCCCGGTTCAGGGTTCTTTCCGCTATGGCTGGCCATCGCGCTGGCCATAGCGTCCCTGATCCTTCTGGTGCAGAGTGTTATGCGGCGGGAGGAGAACGGCAGCTGGCTGCCAGACCGGGAAGGGCTCAAACGCGTGCTTCTACTGGCGGGGGCGACCGTAGTTTCAGTGTTTTTGATGCCGTACATCGGCATGCTGCTGGCAATCGGCCTCTTTATGCTGTTTTTGATGCTCACCATAGAGAAACATAGCTGGCTTGGGATCATCGGTGTCTCGGCACTCACTCCCCTGGTGATCTACCTTGTCTTCCAGCGCTGGTTGCTGGTCCCCTTGCCCATTGGGGTATTCGGATTCTAGAGGGGGGATATCGTGGAGATCTTTAATGACCTTTTGATGGGCTTTTCCGTCGCTATCACCCCGATTAACCTGCTCTTTGCGCTCTTCGGGGTCTTTGCGGGAACAATTATCGGGGCGCTGCCCGGGGTCGGCCCCCCGACCGGCGTGGCGGTGTTGATGCCGCTGACTTTTGGCATGAACCCCACCACAGCCATGATCATGCTGGCGGGGATCTACTACGGCGCCATGTACGGCGGCACCATCACCTCGGTCTTGATCAATACTCCCGGGGAGTCTTCCTCGGTGATGACCGCGGTGGAAGGCTACCAAATGGCGTTGAAGGGCAAGGCGGGGGTGGCCCTGGGGATAGCGACCATCGGCTCTTTCATAGCCGGGACCTTTGGGGTGATCATGTTGACGCTGCTCTCGCCGGCGTTGGCCAGCTTTGCCCTGAAGTTCGGCCCGCCCCAGTACTTCGCCCTGATGTTCCTGGGGCTGGTGACCTTGACCAGCCTCTCCGGCGGCAACTCGGTTAAAGGGTTCATGATGACCATCGCCGGCCTTTTGCTGGCCATGGTGGGCATGGACGCCATAACTGGCAAACCGCGGTTTATCATGGGGAACTTGCAGTTGTTGAACGGTTTCGACTTCCTGCCAGCCGCCATGGGCCTCTTCGGGATCAGCGAGGTGCTGGTGACCCTGGAAGGGCCGTTGCACATGGAGATGCAGAAAGCCAGTCTTAAATTGCGGGACGTGTGGCCCAAGATGGCGGACTGGGTGGCTTCCAGATGGGCCATTGCGAGGGGAACGCTGGTGGGGTTCTTTGTCGGTGTCCTGCCTGGTTCGGGTGCGACCATTGCTTCGTTTGCCTCTTACGCGGTGGAAAAGAAGTTTTCGAAGCACCCGGAGGAGTTTGGCAAAGGGGCCATTGAAGGAGTGGCCGGCCCGGAGTCGGCCAACAACGCCGCTTCTGCGGCGGCCATGGTGCCGCTTTTGACCCTGGGGATTCCCAGTTCGGCCACAACGGCGATTCTCTTGGGCGCCATGATGATGTATGGGTTGCGCCCGGGCCCGCTGCTCTTCGACACCAACCCGGATCTGGTCTGGGGCCTGATTGCCAGCATGTATATCGGAAATGTACTGCTGGTGCTCATGAACATCGGGATGATCCCCGCCTTTGTGTCGGTGCTTCGCACCCCTGTCAGCATTCTGATGCCGTTGATTGTGGTCTTCACGCTGGTGGGCTCTTATAGCGCCAACAACAATCTCTTCGATGTCTGGGTGATGCTGTGCTTTGGGTTTGCCGGCTACTTCATGAAGAAGTTCGGCTACCCGGCGGCGCCGGTGGTGCTGGCGCTGGTGCTCGGGCCAACCACCGAACGGACCTTGCGCCAGTCCCTGATGATGTCCAGGGGCAGTCTGGGGATCTTTTTCAGCGAGCCAATCGCGGCCACGTTGATGACGCTCACGCTGATTATTTTGATTGCTCCGTTGATCGGTTGGGCCGCCAAGGCGGTGCGCGGGCGGCGGGTGCCTGGCAGCGCGGGCGGACGGTGATGACCATACTAATTATGGCGACAACATTTGGAGGAAACGCATGCTGACACGCTCTGCAGTCCTTAAGGCACCCGGGCGGATTGAGCTGGTGGAACGGCGGCTGGAATTGCGGGAGGACGAGGTTCTGGTCAAGACCCACCTTGCCGGGGTGTGTGGATCCGATAAGATGTACTTTGAGGGCAAATACCCTCCGGGCACCAGGCTTCCCTTTTACATCGGGCACGAAGGCGGCGGCACGGTGGTCGAGGTTGGCGGACGGGTAAGCGGCTACAAACCTGGTGACAAAGTGATGTGCTTTGGTTGGCACAATACCTTCGCCGATTATTTCGTGGCGCCGGCTATAAGCCTGCAACCCGTCCCCGACGGGCTGGACATGGCCATGGCTTCATTGGGGGAACCTCTGGGTTGCGCCATGTTTTCGGCGATGCAATCCGGCCTTGCTCTCGGGGATCGGGTGGCGGTCTTCGGGGTGGGGTTTGCGGGGCTGGTGATGGTTCAGTCCCTGAAGAAGATGGGCGCGAGCAAGATCATCGCCGTTGACCTGATCGATGGGCGGCTGGAGATGGCAAGGAGGATGGGAGCCGATGTGCTGCTCAACCCCGATAAGGTCGATGTGGTAGCCGCCATAATGGAACACACGGAGGGAAAAGGGGTCGAAGTGGCGGTGGAGGCCGCGGGTGCCGAGGAGACCATGAACTGGGCCACCGCTTCCCTGCGCCATAATGGCAAGTTGGTGCTCTACAGCTGGATTACCCAGCCCGTGACCCTCAACATCTCCCGTTGGCACCAGGATAGCTTTGACATCCGGGCCACCGGGCTGGTGCATCATACCAACGAGGAGCGGTACGTCTGGGTACCAAAAATCCTGGCGGCGATTACCCGGGGCAGCGTGGACTTCGCCCCGCTGATCACCCACGAATTCCCCCTGGAAAAGATTCAGGAGGCGGTGGTGACGGCCAATACGGATCCCGGGGCGGTAAAGGTGGTTATCAGGCCTTAAACGACGGCCCTGGACAAG
>JBLNCV010000172.1:0-5748 GCA_050260975.1 Syntrophothermus sp.
AGCGGCAGGTTGTCGAAGATGGCCCCGCCGGCCTTGGCTATTGCCGGGATATTCAGGAGATCCGGCTGGCCAAAGCGCAGCAACAACGCGGCCGCCGGCAATACCGCCACCGGCGTCATCAGCGCCCGGCCGATCTTTTGCAGTGAACCGAGGAAATTGTAGTTGGAACTCATCAAAACACCCCCATTTCAGATTATTCCTTTAAGACTTAACGCTCCTTGAACCGTTATCCGCCCTGCCGCAACCTCACCTCCTTATCTCGCAACACCCGGAAAAAGAAATGAGCCGCAAGAGGTGCAAAAGCACCGCTTCCGGCTCATGCCCGGCGCAAGGATTGCCTCCGGTAACACGCCAGTATCCGGTCTTTCAGGCGACCGAGCCATTTTTAATTCGTTGCAGGTGCAAAGCCAGATACCCGATCTGCTCCGGCCCAACCTCCCATCCGGTGCGGGCCCTCACCAAAGCCGCCAGTTCACCGGCCACCTCGAAAGCCTCGGAGAAACTAGCCTGGATCTTGTCCAGCAAGGGGTTTTCCACCTTTTTACCCGTCTCCAGCGCTTCAAAAAGGCCCTTGAGGTGGACAAGCAACCTCTCGTAGTCCAGGTTTCCCTCGGTTAAAACCACGTGGCAACGGTTCTCGACAATCCCGATGATCTCGCGGATCAGGCCAAGATACCGGGAAGCTTCCTTGGGCGTCCGTTTGGCCCTGGCCGCATACAGATGCAGGGCCAAAAATCCCACATCGGATTCGGGCAACCTGGCTCCCAGACGCTGTTCCAGCAGTTCCGCCGCCTCTTTAGCCAGGCGGTACTCCTGGACATAGAGGCTACGGATCTCGGCCAGCATGGGGTTGGGAATCTCCAATCCCTTTCTGGCGCGTTCCAGGGCAAAACCAATATGATCCGGCAAGGCGACGTGAATGTGATCGCTCAGTGGGCAGCCAAGGCGCTGCGAAGCCAGCCCGATAATCTCCTCCGCCACCCCGATGATCCGCTCATCAATGATCTCCAGGAGTTGCTGGTATTGCCCACGCCTGGAGCCATCGACAATAAAGGAGACCTTTTCAATCCTCGGGTCATCCAGGGTAAGCCGCGATCCCTTTGATAAGGAGTATCCAAGCCCCTTACCGATCAGGATCATCTCCCGCCCCGCAGGCCGCTCCCTGGCCAGGATCACGTTGTTATTCAGAGCCCTCACCACTTGCAGCTCGGATGGCTGCTGGCCGTTCACCCTGAAATCTCCTTTGACGCAGATTCACCTTCCCAATCTCTTCTTCTTAATTAAAATCTATTCGGCACTACCCGGTATTTTCCTCTTTTTTATCCAGGTGTTTCCACCCCGCGTCCGGATAGGCCAGGCAACTGCTTGGGAGCAATTCCCCGGCCATGGCGGAAAAGTCCTCCTTGATCCTCTCCCCGATCTCCCAATCTGGCAATCCGCTCTCTTTGTACTGCTTTTTCAAGTTTTCGATCTTGATGCCGGCCAGGGAAGGAACATATGCCCGAAAGGCGTCTACCACCAATTCCGCCAGATGCACACACCCATGAGGTCCGCCAACTGCTTCCCAGACCTTTTTTGCCGATCCGGGAACGATGCTTATCCCCAACAACTTCTCCACGTTTCCCAGCGCCGTGCGACAGAGGTCCCCGTGCGGCACATCCCCCATGGTCGCGTAGGCTGAGACTACCACCCCGTCCGACTGCCTGACCACAAGTTGCACGTCCATGACATGCGCCTCATCTTCCAGATGTGCATGAAAAAGGAACTGATCATCCCTTAGTTTCTGTGCAACTACCGTTCGCAACCGCTTCAAAAGAATCACCACATCGCCCCCACGTTCACGAAATGAAATCTATACCAGGCAGAAGTGCACATGCATGTTTTCTAGTATAGCAAAAAATATGCCGCTGGCAACTTCTTTTCGCAAAAGACCCGGCGTCCTTTACATAGGCCATTACCCCTCGTCTCAATCTTAGAGCACGCGGCATTTCCCCGTGTAGATCCGGATGGCTGGACACCGTCCGTCTTCCGGACGGATAGACAAGGAAGCGAGGAGGATTTTTCCACTCTCTAACGAATGTGTTAAAAAAATACAAAAAGTATGGTGACTTCAATGTTCAGGCCAACACTAGGCTTTCGTCCTTTTCAACATTTGCTCCTCCCCCGGCTTGGTTTGTTCTGGCTTGTCATGGTTTCCACAATGATTCTGTCAATCACTGCTCCCTCCCAGGCGCAACAAACCCCTTCTGTTGGGCCGCAAGGCCCTGAACAACCAGGCGCTTCCAGCCCGTTCTCCGATGTTCCCAGAGGCCTCACCAAAGAAGAAATGGCGGATCTGGAAGAACTGGTTTTGGAGTTTGCTGACGAGCTGGCAAACCTCAGCAATCGGGCAAATGCCGCAGAAGCAGCGATTGCGGAACTCAGCGCCCCCCGGCGGATCCAGATCAGCGGCGGCCTTACCTGGTATCTGGAGGCTTATCACGGCAACCTGCCATTTAATCCGGCCGACAAGCAAGGCGAGGAAGTTCGGGCCGCCCTTGTCAAGGGCAGCATCCCGGGCATCCGGCAGATCGCTTATCTGCAATTTGATACCGGCCTGGTTGACTCCAGGTTTCACCTGGGGCTGCGCAATATCGGCCACTGGGGCGTGGACGGCTACACCACCGCCAGCTTTGGAATAAACACCTACCCAAGAGATCCGTTCCGCATCGAGGAACTCTATGTGCGCTTTCCCTGGAAATACGGCAACCTGACCCTGGGCAGGCAGTATTTTGAGCTGGGGCCGCTTGGCCTCTTGACTTCAGCAACACCAAGGACTGCCGAGGAAGCGCTGGACTTGTCCATGGAATTAATCCGCCTGGACCTGGGTACGGATCCTCCGGCCTTGCGGCGTACCCTGCTGGTTGGGCGATGGAACACCAATTACTACACCCGGACCAACTATGTTTCCAGCGCTGACGAATACGCCGCCCTCAGGCTGGAAAAGGCCTTTGGAAGCTGGACGGCAGGGTTGAACCTCCTGGCCAGCGGTTACGAAACGGAAGAAGGGGCCAGCCTGGATCTCTCCGGACAACTGGGAGGCAGGCGATTTGTCTCGGAGATCGCCGGGTATGCCCGGCAGCACGGCGAAAGATGGGGCATGGGCGGCATGGTGCAATGGCCCCTCTGGGAGGTTCCACAAGGGAGCCTGAAGTTAACTGTTGGCTCTTTTTCACCGGAGTTCGATCCGTTCTTCTCCATGGTCTCCCGGCAGACCTATCTCCGTTTCTTCCCGGGGAGCACAGGTTATCATCTGGCCTTCACCCGGCGGTTGCCAAAAGGCTGGCTGCTCGATCTGGAGAATAGGAACCTGTACCGGCAGGCGGCCAACGGCGGCATTGCCGTGACCCTGGCCGAAGCACAGTTAGGCTTCTCCAAGGCCCTGAGCAATGCCTTGCACCTCGCCCTGCAATATCGTTACACATCGAGCGACAACGGGAAGTACGGCCGCTTTCAGACTACCCTGGTCTATCAATTCTAAGCCGTCATTTATTTGTAAAAAAATCTGAAAAGGCTGGCAAACAATGATCTTTTGGGAGGATTTGAATATAATCCACGGTAAATACAAATATAATGGTGTACATATCTGGGGTCTTCTTTTACTCTTTACAATCGCCTCTTCGGTGCCGGCCCTGGCGGCGCAGAACGTTCAAGCCGTCGAATCGCTCCCGGCCCGGGGGTTATTCGCCGATCTGCCGCCGCGGCACTGGGCCTATTCTGCTCTCTCCGAACTTATCGCGGCCGGGTTGGTGCCGCCGAATTTCAAGCCGGCGGGACAATTCGACGGGATGAAGCCTGCCACCCGCTACGAAGCCGCCTTCTACCTCTATGGGCTCGCCGGGCTACTTGAAGGACAGGCGGCTTCACCGCCTGCCCGCAGCAAGTTCGCTGATCCGGTCTCGGTGAGGAAAGTTGCGGCGCTCTTCGAGGAATTTAAGGGAGAATTGGCTGCTCTGGGCATACGCTTTGCCGAAGTAGAAGAAAAGTTGGCTGCCCTGGGCCAGGAGGAGCCCTGGATCGGTATCAGCGGTGATCTGAGACTTGCCGCGGAAAGCTGGGGTGGCCTCCTTTCCGAAAACCAGGGAGAAGAACCCGAGGCGCCATTGCCGGAGGGGCCGGTCTATGGCACTGTTCCCGAGGTCAGCCATCAATTGGCTCTCCGGTTTGACGCCCGTGTCGGGCAGGAAGCGATTGTTTCCATCGCCTTGAAAAACAAGAAACGCTGGGGGGTTCCCGATGTAGACAACAGGGAAAACAGCAACCTCCTTTTCACTGATGAGGCTTCTGTCCGGCTCTCCACCAGCCGTGGCCTGCTCACATTAGGCCGGCAAAGGTTTAAGCTGGGGCCGCTGGGTATTTTGGCGGCCAACCCCTTTGACGCCTTTGAAGGGGCACAATTTGAGTCAACCCTGGGCAAAACGCTCATAAGCATCGTATATAATCGCCAGAATGCTGATTACGTCTATGCCGGCCGGCCATATAACTATATTTACAGTTCCGATGAATATCTGGCCGCCCGCTGGGCCGCTCCCGGCAAAAACGGGTGGTACGGCCTAAACCTCCTTCTTTCCGGGCTAAGCGACCAAATGGGCGCCAGCGCCGACTTTAAAGGACTACTCTGGGGGAAAACGGCTGTGATGGAAATAGCCGGGTTTAAAGCCAGCTCCACGGATGACTACGCTTTTCCCGGATGGGTGGGTGCAGGTCTGTTAAGCATCGACCTCCTGCAAGGAAAGGACTATCTGCTGAATATCAATGTCGGCAGCCTTTCATCAGATTTTACTCCCATGGCCAGCAACCTTGGCCAGGCCAATGGCGAGATCGACCTCCCCCGAGGCAGTACCGGGTTGCAAGTAAACTACTCCAGATTGATCAACCCCACTCAGGTCTTTGACGTTGAAACAACTATTGCCCGGGCCGCGGTGAATCCTTGGGAAGGCAACATTTTGCTGAAAACCACCAAAGCCATCCGGCAAAATACGGAGCTCGAAGTTTCCTACCGGCACTGGTTCTTTGCCGGCACCAATCGGGCCACTACTTCGCTCAGCCTGGATTATCGGTTCTGATTCCGGCACTTAAAGGGGGGTGGTTATCAAGTAACAGAGTACAGGGGACAGGTCTAAACCAGGGAAAGGCCAATAAGGGACTAAGGAGGTTTTGGTATGAAAAAGGCACAGTTTGTAACGCTCGTAGTTGTAGCTTTCGCCCTTGTCTTCGCAATGGTTTCGCCTGTGACGGCCACCGGTGGGTTGACCGGCGTAAAGATCACCGTGGATCCCGGCCACGGCGGGAGTGACCCCGGCGCCGTCGGGCCGACCGGCCTCACCGAAAAGGCCGTCAACCTGCGAGTCGGTACCGTTCTCAAAAACTGCCTGGTTGAGTACGGCGGCGCGACCGTCCAGATGACCCGCACCACCGATGTGTATGTCGACCTGGCAACCCGCGTGAACATGGCCAACAACTGGGGCGCCAACCGCTTCATCTCGGTCCACCACAACGCGTCAACCGACCCGAGCGTGAACGGCACCGAAACTTATGCTTACTACTACGCCAGTTCCGCAAGCTTCGACCTTCGCGATAAAGTGCACGCCAGGCTGCTTCAGGCCCTGGGATTGCCCGACCGCGGCGCCCGGACCGCCGGTTTCTATGTCTTGAAATACACCAGCATGCCGGCCATTCTGACCGAAGCTTCCTTTATCAGCAACCCCT
>JBLNCV010000173.1:0-15975 GCA_050260975.1 Syntrophothermus sp.
TCTGGGCGATATTCGCCACGCGGGCCACCGGCATGTATTCCATGGCTCCGGCGGAAGCTTTCCCTACTGCTGCCGTCAACCCCACCGCCCGCCGCCGTGGAATGACCACTCCATGAACCCCAGCAGCTTCTGCCGTTCGCAGAATAGAACCAAAATTCTGTGGGTCCTCCAACTCATCCAAGATCAGGAGAAAGGGAGATTCTCCTCTGGCCTGTGCCCCAGCCAGCAGAGCCTCAATCTCCACGTATGGTTTGGGAGCTACAAAAGCAAGCACGCCCTGGTGCGCCCGGGAACCCGCCAACTCATCCAGGCGCTTTCTATCAACCTCCTGGATGATCAACCGCCGCTGCCTGGCCAAAGCAAGAATCTCCCGGATAGAGCCATCCTTACTCCCCTCAGCCACCAACAGCTTGTTGATTGGCCTTCCGGCACGAAGCGCTTCAAGAACCGGATTTCGCCCCTCGAGCCGGCCATCGTCAGCGCCGTCCGCCCGCTTCTCTCCCAATTCCGGCCTTGCCCCGGCGCCGGTACGCCTGCTCAATAGGGATCCCTCCTTACTTTAAAGTTCCCTTCGGGGGCTCCAGAAATTCCTCCAGCCAGGGAAATCTGTCCACCACCAGGTCCACCATGGTCTGCACCATCTCGCGGATCTCCCACTGGGCTCCGGGGACCACCACCCGTTTCTGGTAAAGGTCAAGCAACGAACGCAGGTTTACGGTGGTTACAAAATTGGTTTCCGTGCCTCCCGGCAGGACGAACCGCGCATCCTCCTTTGGCACCCCCAGATCGCAAAGGCGGTCGTAGCTTCTTTGAATATCCTGGAGCTGCTTCTGATATTCCGCCAGAGCATCCGGACTTTTCCGGATGGAAGCAGGAACAACAGCTCCAAAGATCTGCTGGCCATTGAGGCCCGAACGTTCCGAAACATAACGTTGGGATTGGACCGAGAGGCTTACCCCCACCCGATGCCGTGAATACTGTGCTAGAAGCGTCCGGGACACCCCGGAGACGGCAAAGGTAATGACACAGTGTTCCACCACGCTCATATGCTGCGAAAAAAAGATATGCCGGGCAATCCTCAACATCTCTTCCTCGGTGGGATCACTTCGCCAGAGTTCGTGCGGGGTAAGCGAGCTATAGCAGGTCCTGGCCGCGCACCAGATGGTTTTTAGAAAATCGGGAGTATAATTCAGAATCTCAACTTTCATAACAGGATACACCTCCGTGGAAAAATACACCCCACAAATTGTCATTTCAGCTCTGGTCCCGGCGGCTCGCCGCCCGCTACCCCCGTTATCCCAGCCGTAGCAAGTTCCAGGATCTCGCTGAGCCTCTCCTTATGCCCTCCCAGATAAAGAAAACCGATAAGAGCTTCAAAACCGGTACTGTACCGGTAATCCTGCACATCGGCGTGTCTCGGCACAAAACCGGACTTGGCGTTCCTCCCCCGCCGCACGATATCCCTTTCCACGTCGGTCAGGAATGGTTCGAGCCGCCGGAGAATCCCGGCCTGGGCCTTGGCCTGCACCAGGTTGACGGCCTGTTCGTGCAAAGCCTGCACTGGTTCCTGGACGTTATTCACCAGTTTCTCGCGCACATGCAACTCAAAGACCGCATCCCCAATATAAGCCAGTACCAGGGGGGAAAGTCGCTCTGGAGACTTCAAGTCACGATCTCCTCCAACGGGGGCCCTGCGGGGTGTCCTCCACAGTAATGCCCAGTTTCTTAAGCGTGTCCCGTATCCGATCTGCAGTGCCCCAGTCCCTGGCCTGTTTGGCGGAATGTCGGATATCCAGGATAAGTTCCACCAACCCTTCCAAAAGTGCCACATCCTGAGACCCGGCCCCCCCTGCTTGCGCTCTCTGCGGCAGAATCCCCAGAATCCCCGCCTTGCCCGCCAATTCATCAAACACCTTCAGCACCTTCCGAAGCTGGCTCTGTGTCTCCTGGGTCAGGCGGAAGGACGGGGCGTTGATCACGCGGTTGATCTCCCGTGCGAAATCGTGCAGGGAAGCAATGGCCAGAGCGGTATTAAAATCATCGTCCATTGCCGACCGGAACTTTTCTTCAACCTCGGCCAGCGCGTCATCCAGCTCCGGTACCCGGCCTCCGGTCGCTTCGTCGGTCGCCGCCGTACGATCCGCCAGGGCCTGCACCGCCTCCACCACCCGTACCAGTCGCGCCAGGCCCCGGCTGGCGTTTTCCAGCTCTTCGGCGCTGAAATTGAAGGTGCTGCGGTAATGGTTAGTGAGCAGGAAAAACTTCACCACTTCCGGCCCCCATTGCTGGATCAGTTCCCGTGCCGCCAGAGTATTGCCCAGCGACTTGGACATCTTTTCGCCGCCAACCGTGACCAGCCCGGTATGAACCCAGTAGCGGGCGAAAGGCTCGCCGGTGTAAGCCTCTGACTGGGCAATCTCGTTTTCGTGGTGCGGGAAGATCAGATCCAGCCCGCCGCCGTGCATATCAAACCCGCTGCCCAGGTACTTCAAAGACATCGCTGAGCACTCGATATGCCAGCCTGGACGGCCTTTACCCCACGGGCTGTCCCACGCCGGCTCCCCGGGCTTGGCCGCCTTCCATAGAGCAAAATCCATCGGGTTCCTCTTAAGAGGGCTGATCTCGACCCGCGCCCCTGCTTCCAATTCCTCCGGCGTCCGCCCGGAGAGCTTGCCGTAGCCGGGGAACTTATCCACCGCGTAAAAAACATCGCCACCCGCCTGATAGGCATAACCCTTTTGTACCAACCCCTCAATCACTCTGATAATTTGCTCCATCTCCTGGGTGACCTTTACGTACCGGTCGGCAGGTTCCAGCCCCAACATTCCCAAAACCGTCAGGTAGTCGGCAATATACCTTTCGGCGATCTCCGCGGCATTCCTCTCTTCTTTATTGGCCCTGGCAATGATCTTGTCGTCCACATCGGTAAAATTTTGAATGAAATGCACCTGGTATCCCCGGTACTTCAGGTATTTCCGGATCACATCCCAAAAGATGGCAGGGACCAGATGCCCGATATGGGTATCGCTATAGGGAGTGACTCCGCAGACATAGATGCTCGTCTTTCCGGGATCTCGGGTCACCAGATCTTCTTTTCGCCGGGTCAAAGTATTATAAACTCGAATTCCCAATTAAACAGCCTCCCGATTGCCAACCTTTTGCTCGTGCTCGGCTCTAAGCAGGGCCAGTTCCTGCTCTAGACTCTCCACCTTCTCTTCCAATTGTTTGATATTCCGCAGCATGCATTCAAACATGTTCGCTTCCGGGTCAGGCAGGTTGCCATGGTCCAGATCCACTTCACCGGCCACCCGCCGGCCGTTCTGCATGACCACCCGGCCCGGGACTCCCACCACCGTAGCGCCGGGCGGGACCTCCCTGAGGACCACCGCCCCGGCGCCAATCTTTGCATAGTCGCCCACTTTAAAGGAACCCAACACCTTGGCGCCCGCGGAGATAACCACATTATCGCCGATGGTGGGGTGGCGTTTTCCCTTCTCTTTGCCGGTGCCGCCCAGGGTGGCCCCCTGGTAGATCGTCACATTGTCGCCGATCTCAGCTGTTTCGCCGATCACCACGGCCATGCCATGATCGATAAACAAGCCCCGGCCGATCCTGGCGCCCGGGTGGATCTCAATCCCGGTAATCCACCGGGCCAACTGGGAGATCAGCCGCGCGACAATAAACCGACGCCGCCGGTAAAACCAGTGGGCCACCCGGTGAAATAACAGTGCGTGAAATCCCGGATAACACAAGATCACCTCTAAAACACTTTTAGCGGCCGGGTCTCTCTCCATCACCGCCCGAATCTCACTTTTGATTCCTTCAAACATCTCCTGCTCCCTCCTCTGCGTCCCTCTTCAAAAATAACATAACCTCGTCTCCTGTATACAGAGACGAGGTCTACTCGTGGTTCCACCCTGCTTGGGCGCGCCTGATCGTATCATCAAGTCCCGCCCCTCATGCACAAGTCCGGTGCTGCGTTATTCGTCGCTGCACGAACTGTGCCGGCATATAACGGATGCCACCGGATAAGCTTACTTACACCGGAAGCCGGTCGGGAAAATAACATTCCAGCAACCGTATGTTGGGCCACCGGCTCAGGGGTGCATTTTGCCGCTCAAATGCCGCAGGACTGCTTTCAGCCGGTGGCAATCCCTCTCTGGCGGTACGCGGACGCCTTCGAACGGCTACTCTCCCCGTCATGGCCGTTAATTGCGTTTTTAGGTCTAAAAATCTGTAACAATATTATATGCCAACTTGGCTGATAAAGTCAAGAAACCAAACTCGATTGATTCCACTGCAAAAAGTCGTCCCGACGGCGACTAGCTCGAGCCGATACCAAAGCAAGCGAGTTCGAGACTTTTTGCAGCGGAATCATAATCAAACAATGCTGAAACCGACCGCCAGTTGCTCGGGACCATCCACCAGGGCATGGCCAAAATGACCGAAGATGGCCACCGCCACCCGGCCTTCCCCCCGTACGGCAGCGATCTTAAACCCCCCACCGAGTCCGGGGTTGATCATTTCCAGTTGCACATATGCATCCCGCACCGCATTGGAAACCCCCAGCTTCTCACGGGCGTCCTCGGCGATGACTCCGCGGGCAATCGCAGCGGCAATGGTACTTTCGCGGAGCTTGATGGCCAGTTTCTCCGACCCGGCCCCTACCTGGGTGATCGCCGCCTTGTAGCCGTAACCCTGAATCTTCTCCAACCAGTAATACTCGTACTCCCGGCTCCGGGTCATGGAAAGGTAGATTGCTGAACTTTCCACCGTCAGCCGGTTTTTGTCTTCATCCCGAAGGTAGCCCTTGAGGATATCCCGGGAGGTGAGCAACCCCACCAGCTTCTCCTCCCTGGAAAAAACCGGCAAACCGTCGATCTTATGATCGAGCAGACGGTGGCCAGCCTCCCGTACCGTCTGGTTATCGTATACCTTGATCAATTCCTTGCTCATCACGTCCCGGACAGGCACATCCGGCCTGTGGCCCCTGAGAAGATCACTGTCGGTCACGATCCCCACGACCTTATCGCCTTCGGTAACCACCACTCTGCTGTGATTCTGGCTGACCATCAGGCGCTGGACCTCGGCAATCTCCGTACCGGCATCCACCACCAAAAACGCAGTTTGCATCATCTCTCTGACCAGCATGTAACTCCCCCACCATCTACTCTTCTTTTGAAAAGATTACCTTTGCCCTGCCTGCCTAAATATCGTCACCGTCGCGTAAGCCGCCATTCCCTCACCCGTTCCGGTAAAACCCAGGCCCTCTTCGGTAGTGGCCTTGATATTGACCTGGCCGGGAGCCACCGCCAGACAACTGCTAATCTTTTCCTGCATCTGGGCCAGGTAAGGAGCCAACTTCGGCCGCTGGGCCGCCACTATCGAGTCTACATTATTTACCCGGTAACCGGCTTCAACCAACCGCCGGTTTACTTCGCCCAGCAAAACCAGGCTGGATATCCCGGCAAAACGGGGGTCTGTATCCGGAAACCACCGCCCGATATCCCCCATGCCGGCCGCTCCCAGTAAAGCATCAGCTATGGCATGCAAAAGAACATCCGCATCCGAGTGGCCAAGCAACCCGTACTCGAAAGGAATCTCCACCCCGCCCAGTACCAGCTTCCTCCCTGCCACCAGGCGATGCACGTCATAACCTATCCCGGCCCGAACCATCGCCCGACCTCTTCTCCCGCTCCGCCAGGATCGCCTCCGCGACGACAAGATCGCCCGGCGTAGTGATCTTGATGTTCTCGTAGGACCCGGGGACTACATGTACCGGCACGCCAAGACGTTCTACCAGCATGCTGTCATCTGTTCCACGGAATCCCGCCTCCAATGCCTCCCGGTAGGCTCTGGCCAGCAGGCGGCATGAAAAGACCTGCGGCGTTTGCATCAGCCACAGGCAATCACGCGGCGGTGTTTCCAGGATCACCATATCGGGCCCCACCCGTTTGACAGTATCCTTAACGGGCACCGCCGCCCCAGCTGCCCCAAAGGAGCGGGCCGCATCCACCACCCGGCGGATCAAGTCCCCAGTCACAAACGGCCTGGCGCCATCATGAATCAAAACCAGATCCCCCTCCGGATCTATCGCCTCAAGACCTTTCCAAACTGAATCCTGCCGCTCCCGGCCGCCGGGAATAATGTCACGAACCTTCCGAAAACCAAAGGCATCTACCACTCTGGTTCGGTAGGATTCCACCAGTGTCTCGGGGGCCAGGAGGACCACCTCGTCCACCAACTCCGAAGACTCCAACACTTCCAAGGTATGTGCCAGCACAGGCTTTCCTGCCAGCAGCAGGAGTTGCTTATTGCCGAGGCTGCCCATCCGCTTCCCTTCTCCCGCCGCGGCCACTATGGCGCTTACAGACATGAACTCGCCCGCCCCCATCGCAAAGCCGGTCACCTACCCTGTTCAGAGCAGGTGACCGTTGGGTCTTGTCCCATATCACCGATAACTACAACGCCCTTTCCAGGGGCTTGGGTTTGGCAAAGATCATCCTTCCGGCGGCTGTTTGCAGGACACTGGTCACCAGAACCCCGATGGTTTCGCCGATATAGCGACGGCCGCCATCGACAACGATCATGGTCCCATCATCAAGGTAAGCCACGCCCTGGCCAAGTTCCTTGCCATCCTTGATAACCTGTACGACCATCTCCTCGCCGGGCAACACAATGGGTTTCACCGCATTTGCCAGCTCGTTGATATTTAAGACCGGTACTCCTTGCAGCTCGCAGACCTTGTTGAGGTTGAAGTCGTTGGTAACCACCTTGCCCCCCATGCTCTTGGCAAGCCGGACCAACTTGCTGTCTACCTCGGTCATGTCATCGAAATCTTTTTCGATAATCTGTATGCTGATATTGAGTTCTTTCTGCATTTTATTCAAAACATCCAGACCCCGGCGCCCCCGGTTGCGTTTCAACAGGTCCGAGGAGTCGGCTATATGTTGCAACTCCTCGAGCACGAAACGGGGAATAACAAGCGCGCCCTCAATGAACCCGCTCTTGCAGATGTCAAAGATCCGGCCGTCGATGATCACGCTGGTATCCAACAACTTGACAGGCAAGCGTACCGCGGGCTTGTTTGCTTTTTCCCGGCTGCTTACCACTTTTTCCACGGATCTGGGCACCAGGCTAAACAAATTTAATAATTCCTCTTTCTTCTTCACAGCCACAGTCATCCCGGCATAACCCATAAAAACGGTAAAGATGATTGGAAGGTAATCGCCAACCACCGGGATGTTGCGAGGAAACGCCAGGGTAAGCAGAATAGCGATGATGAGAGAAACAATCAGGCCGACCGCCCCCGCTACGATATCGGAGGTTGGAGTCTTGTGAAGGTTCGTGACCACCAAGGAAACCGCCTGCCTCACCACCCATAAAACGATGGGCGTGAGCAGCAATCCCGCGAGAGCCCCTACCGCCACCAGCAAAAGATGAAATCGTCCAGAGTCCAAACCCGCCGAACTAACATTTAAGCCCAGAAGCAGGGCATAAGAGGCCGTCTGGTAACCTACCGCCGCGCCGAAGATCAAAAAGGCCAGGCGAAAGATCTTTTCCGCCATCCTTCATTCACCTCCTTTCACAGGTAGTCTTCACCAAACAAGTTCAATTTTATCCTGTTACCCGGACGCCTGTTCCAGGTATTTGGCCAGTAGTTCTTTGATTTGCATCTCATCGGCGTTTTTCGCCAGGACGATCTCGCTAATCAATATTTGGCGGGAACTCTCCAGCATCTTCCGTTCGCCAGTGGATAGACCTTTCTCTTTTTCGCGCAAACTCAGGTTGCGAACTACCTCGGCCACCTCAAAGATATCGCCGCTCTTAATCTTCTCCATGTTGGCCCGGTAGCGGCGATTCCAGTTGGTCGACATCTTGGTTTTGGCGCCTTTGAGGACCTCAAAAACCTTGTCCACCTCGTCTTTGGTTATTACTTGCCTGAGACCCACCTCCCGCACATTGCGCATCGGTATCATCACCTTCATCTCACCAATGGGGAGCTTCATTATGTAATATTTTTCGCGTTCCCCCAGCACTTCTTTCTCTTCGATGGCCTCAATCACACCGGCGCCGTGCATCGGGTAAACGACTTTGTCGCCGATATTGAACATGCCAACAGTCCCCCCATTTCTTCCCCCGTCACCTACAACTTTTCCACAAACTTTCCCAGATATTCTACCATGAATAGTGCTTTTTGTCAATCGGATCACCCCTCAAAAGCGAACTCACGTTCCTGGAGTTGGCGCCGCCTTGACAAAGCTTTTAATGGACACTTATAATATGAGATGAGATAAGAGAGGAAGGGGGAGACCAACCTTATGGAAGACCCAAGCTGCGACAAATTTCAGGCTACCGTCTCCGAATACCTGATTCGCCATAAAAGCATCCTCGACGTAATCTCCAAGTTTCAGGAATCAGCCGCCCGCGTGAACCGGGCCATTGCCAAGTCCGTGACCAACTGCGGGTGCCTGCAGATTGAAGCCTCCCGCCAGGCAATCCCCGCCGACGTCTCTTCTTACGGTGAACTCAAGAACTTTATGCATAGCCATCTCGAAGGCAAGCTGTGCGATAGCTGCCAGGAGTTCGTGGAAACCGAGTTGGGAAGTACCCTTTTTTACATCGCGGCCATCTGTTCGCTCCTGGGGCTCGACATGGAAGACATCCTGGAGAAAGAACATGCCCGGATTTCCGCACTGGGAGTCTACCACCTCTCGTGAAGCCACGTCAAGAAACGTCGGTCTGCTTCGTTTCTTGACGTGGCTTAATCGAGGCTATATTCAAAGGTGACGATCAAGGAGAGTCTGTTCCCTGAGGCGGCGCAAGCCTTCTTTGATGGCTCTGGCCCGAACCTCGCCGATCCCCTCCACGCCGTCAAGTTCATCAATGGAAGCATCGAAGATCTTCGGAAGGTTCCCAAATTTCCCCACCAGATTCTCGATCACCGGCATGGGCAACCGGGGAATCTTGGCCAAAATCCGGTAACCCTTGGGTGTGACAGACAGATCAAGAGTATTCATGCTGCTGCCATGCCCCAGGGCACGGCTAATCAACGTCAGATCCAGCAGATCTTCCGAAGTCCAGGTGGCAAGTTCGTCCCAAACCTCTTCCGGACGCTCTTCTCCGCCGGTGTTCAAGTAGTCCCGGATCACCAGCAGGCCCTCATCCTCAATATCAACCATCAATTCTTCCAACTGCATGCTCACCAGGCGGCCCTCAACGCCAAGTTCGCAAATGTGCCTTTCGATTTCGGTGGCGATCCTGGCCACCATCTGGGACCTCTGGATTACCGTGGCCACGTCAAAAGCCGTGGCCAGGTCCTCAAATTCCATGGCGGTCAGATTAATCAACGCCCGCTCCAGCACGCTCTTATACTTTTCCAGTGTTTGAAGCGCCTGATTGGCCTTGGCCAGCACTACACCGATGTCACGCATGATATACTTGTCTTTTCCCTTATAAAGGGTGATCACATTCCGGCGTTGCGAGATGGCGATTACCAATTCGTCGGTTTGAACAGCCACTCGTTCCGCCGTACGGTGCCGGGTGCCGGTTTCAAACGACGGGATAAGCGGGTCTGGCGTCAAATGTGTATTGGCATACAGGATTCGTTTGGCATCGCTGCTCAGGATAATGGCGCCGTCCATCTTGGCCAACTCGTACAGATTGGATGGATGCATCTCGCAGTCAATCTTGAAGCCTCCGTCCACAATCTTCATTACCGCCTCCGAGTCGCCAATGACAATCAGCGCACCCGTCCGGGCTCGCAACACATTTTCCAGCCCTTCGTTAAGCAACGTTCCGGGCGCCAGCATCCGGAGCATCTTAAGAATCCTGTTCTCTCCGCTCTTCTCTTCCTTCATGCCCAGCCCTCACTTATCGTAACAGCGCAACCTCCAGCGCTTCACCAATACTTTCGACACCAATGATTTCCGTCCCTTCAAGTTTTCCTAAACCCTTTAAATTATTTCGGGGCACGAGACATCTCTGAAAGCCCAATTTTGCGGCTTCCTGGAGCCTTGGCTCGACCCGCGACACCCCCCGCACTTCCCCGGCCAGTCCCAATTCTCCCAGTACCACCGTCCGGGGGTCGCACGGAACATTCCGAAAGCTGGACGCCGCGGCAATGGCAATCCCCAGATCCGCCGCCGGCTCTTCCAGGCGCACCCCGCCTGCCACATTCACGTACACATCCTGCGTGCCAAGGCCCAACCCCGCCCGTTTTTCCAGAACAGCCAAAATGATCGAAACTCGGTTATAGTCCACCCCGGTTGCCAGACGGCGCGGGGTGCCCATGAAATTGGTGGCCCCCACCAGAGCCTGAACCTCCACCAATAAGGGCCGCGTCCCCTCCATGCTGGCCACAACCACCGAGCCGGGCGCCCCAACCGGCCGTTGGGACAGAAAAAGTTCCGAAGGATTGGCCACTTCCTTGAGGCCCTTGTCGCGCATTTCAAAGACTCCTATTTCATTCGTGGAGCCGAAGCGATTTTTGACCGCCCGCAGGACACGGTAACTGTTGTGCTGTTCACCCTCAAAGTACAAAACCGTATCCACCATATGCTCCAAAACTCTGGGGCCCGCCAAAGTACCGGCTTTGGTCACATGCCCGACCACCACCACCGATACCCCGTAAGTCTTGGCAAATCTCACGAGCTCCGCCGTGCACTCGCGCACCTGTCCCACGCTGCCAGGCGCGGATGGCACCTCCGGATGATACATGGTCTGGATTGAGTCGATGATTACCAGCATCGGCGTAAGGGATCTTATGTAATCCCCAATGATCCCCAGTTCGGTATGGGCCGCGATAAACAGACAGTCGGAGATGGCTCCAAGCCTGTCAGCTCTTAATTTGACCTGATCGATCGATTCCTCGCCGGAGACATACAGGACGCGGCCCTGTCGAGAACTTACCCCGTGGGATGCTTGTAAAAGAAGGGTGGATTTGCCGATTCCCGGATCGCCTCCCACCAGGACCACCGAACCCCGGACCACACCCCCGCCCAAAACCCTGTCAAGTTCGCCGATGGACGTGGAAAACCGCTGCTCCTCCCGGGGCTGTGCCTGCCCAACGGGCACAGGTTCCCCTCCCGGAAATCGCCCTCTCAAGCCGGATCCAACCGTATCTGGAGAACCCAAAGCTCCGCCTCTCGCCGAGCGAACCTCTTCCACCAGGCTGTTCCAGGCCTGGCAAGACGGGCACCGGCCTAACCACTTTAGGCTTTCATGACCGCATTCCTGGCATACAAACACCGCTTCACGCTTTGGCCCCAAAACGTGTCCTTCTTTCTCGACATTATGCGCTCTTGGTCCGTCCCGCGCATTTATCTAGTGCCATTATAGCATTGTGGAGAGGTCTTTACAAGTAAGTAAGTTTCCCCTGAAAAGTCGCCCCCATTGCTTCAGAACTCCTCGCCAGCCAAAAGACGCTTGGAGTAATGTCGCAACAGGGGCGACTATTTCAGAGGAAACCATTTACTCAATGTACTTTTGAAATTACTTGCCGTGGCTCTTACTGTTCGTGGTGGCTGCCAACGAGGCCTCGTTCGGAAAAGGCCAGTTGCTCGTCCTCGCCTACATCTACCATGACACTTGAGCCGGATTTAAACCTTCCTTCTAGCATCGCTTCCGCAAGCCTGTCTTCGATCATCCTTTGAATGGCCCTGCGTAACGGCCGGGCGCCGTACTCGGGATCGAAGCCTTTCCTGGCCAGCAAATCCTTTGCCGCCGCAGAAACCTCGACCTCCAACCCAACCTCCTTCATGTGCTTCTTCAAGTCGGCCAGCATGAGATCCACAATTTGGGCGATCTCATGATCGGTGAGCGGGTGGAAGACGATAATCTCGTCAATCCGGTTGAGAAACTCGGGCCTGAAGGTGTGCTTCAGTTCCTCGAGCACATGCTCTTTCATCCGGTCGTAGGTGGCCTGCTCCTCCGACTCAGTCCGGAAACCAAGGTTTCCGGTGCGCTTGATATCCTGAGCGCCCACGTTGGAGGTCATGATCAGCACCGTGTTGCGAAAGTCCACCGTTCTGCCCTTGGCATCCGTGAGGCGCCCGTCCTCCAGCACCTGCAAGAGCACGTTGAATACCTCCGGATGCGCCTTTTCCACCTCATCAAAGAGAACCACCGAATATGGTTTGCGGCGAACCTTCTCTGTGAGTTGCCCGCCTTCTTCATATCCTACATAACCCGGCGGTGAACCCACCAGCCGGGAAACCGTGTGCCGCTCCATGTATTCGGACATGTCCAGCCTGATCATGGCGTCCTCATCGCCGAAGAGCGCCTCGGCAAGAGCTCTGGCCAATTCGGTCTTCCCGACGCCGGTCGGCCCAAGGAAGATAAAGGAACCAACTGGACGCTTGGGGTTCTTCAGCCCGGCCCTGGCCCGCCGCACCGCTCTGGCCACGGCCTTGATCGCCTCCTCCTGGCCGATTACCCGCTGATGCAGGACCTCCTCGAGTTTGAGCAACCGTTCGGTTTCTCCCTCGGAAAGCTTAGCCACAGGAATGCCGGTCCAACTGGAGACAATCTGGGCGATCTCCTCCGCGTCCACGATTCCGTGCTCCAGCCCCCGCTTCTGTTCCCAGTCGCTTTTGCGGGTCGCCAGTTCTTCCCGCATCGACTGCTCCTTATCCCGGAGCTTGGCGGCTTTCTCAAATTCCTCATTCTTGATGGCCGCCTCTTTTTCCATCCGGGCCTCTTCAATCTTCTCCTCAAGCTCCTTGAGCTCCGGCGGGGCCACCATCCCCTTCAGCCGGACGCGGGAACCAGCTTCGTCGATCAGGTCAATGGCTTTGTCCGGTAAAAACCGGTCGCTCACATAACGATCCGACAGCCGGACAGCAGCGTCAATCGCCTCGTCGGTGATCTTCACCCGGTGATGGGCTTCATACCTGTCCCGCAAACCTTCCAGGATCGCGATGCTCTCCTCCACGGTGGGTTCCCCCACCATGATGGGCTGGAAGCGCCGTTCCAAAGCGGGATCTTTTTCCACGTGCTTGCGGTATTCATCCAGCGTGGTTGCGCCGATGCTTTGCAGTTCTCCCCGCGCCAGCGCAGGCTTTAAGATGTTCGAGGCGTCTATCGCGCCTTCGGCGGCTCCAGCGCCGATAATGGTATGGAGTTCGTCGATGAACAGGATCACGTCGCCGGCCTGCCGGATCTCCTCCATGACCTTCTTAAGCCGTTCTTCAAATTCCCCCCGGAACTTGGAGCCGGCTACCAGGGCCCCCATGTCCAGAGTTACCACGCGCTTCCCGTTGAGTACCTCCGGCACATCCCCATTCACAATCTTCTGCGCCAGGCCTTCGGCGATAGCCGTCTTCCCCACGCCCGGCTCCCCGATCAGGACCGGGTTATTTTTGGTCCGTCGGCTCAAGACCTGGATCACCCGTTCAATCTCCTTGGCACGGCCGATCACCGGATCCAGCTTGCCCTGTCTGGCCAGTTCGGTAAGATCACGCCCAAACTGATCCAGGGTCGGCGTATTGGACCGCCGCCTGCCTTGCGCGGGTTGACCCCCGCCCGTGCCGTTTCCGGGCATGCCTCCGCCAAGGAGCTCAGCCACCTGAGCCCGAATCTTTTGCCAGTCCGCTCCCAGATTGCGGAGTACCTGGGCCGCCACGCCCTCCTCTTCGCGGATCAGCCCGAGCAGGATATGCTCTGTCCCAATATAACTGTGCCCCAGTTGCCTGGCCTCATCTAAAGCCAGTTCCATCACTCGCTTGGCTCTGGGTGTAAAGCCGATCTTCCCGGTGGTGGGCGCATCTCCCTGGCCAATCACCTTTTCAACCTCGGCCCGGACATCCTCCAGACGGATATTCAGACTTTGTAACGCCTTGGCGGCAATTCCTTCTCCTTCGCGCACCAAACCAAGCAGGATATGCTCCGTTCCCACCACATTGTGGCCAAGCCGCCTGGCCTCTTCCTGCGATAAGACGATTACTTTCTCCGCACGTTCCGTAAATCTTCCAAACATCTTCTTCACCCTCTCCGTACTTTCTTTTAGAATCCCCAGTACTGTCCTGCCCTAACCCATAAAGCTTTCATGAAGTCTTCTGCTGCGTCGATCGAATCTTTTCCCGGATCAAAGCGGCCCGTTGAACATCTCTGGCCTCAGGAGTCAAGCTCCCCCCCACCAATTTTTGAAGTGATGCAGGGCGGATCGCCACCAAAAGTTCGTTTAGCAGGGGAATGCCAATCTCCTTGATCAGCCCCAGATCAACTCCCAGCCTTACATCCGATAAAAGACGCATCGCCTCTTCGCTCGTCAGATTCCTGGCGTTGGATAACAACCCGTAAGCCCGATAAATCCGGTCTTCCAGCGGCAGCCGTACATCATGGAACAAGGCGGCCCGGGCATTACGCTCCTGCTCGATGATCTGCCGGGCGGCAGCCGTCAAATGGCGGATAATCTCCCCTTCCGAATGGCCCAGGGTTACCTGGTTGGAAATTTGAAACATATTCCCAATCGCCTCGGTCCCTTCCCCGTAGAAACCACGCACCGCAAGGCCGATCTGAGAGCTGGCCGCGATTACCCGTTTCATCTGGTCGGTCATGACCAGGGCCGGAAGATGAAGCATCGCCGAAGCGCGCATTCCGGTGCCGACATTGGTGGGACACGCGGTTAAATACCCACGCGTTTCCGAGAAAGCAAAATCAAGTTCGGACTCATAAAAATCGTCCACCTTATTGGCCAGTTCCCAGGCCTTATCCAGCGAAAGCCCCGGCTGCAACACCTGAATCCGCAAATGGTCCTCCTCGTTGACCATGACACTGATAATCTCCTCGTTACGCAGGGCCACCGCTTTGTATTCAGGATCTTCCGCATGCTGCGGGCTGATCAGGTGTTTTTCCACCAGTACCGCGCGTTCCAGCGGAGAAAGATTACCCAAACGGATGAAGTCGAGATGCCCTACCACATCGCTCTTTGCCGTAACCCGCTCCACGGCGTTAAGTACCTCTTCAAGCTGGGATTTGGCCGCAAACCGCGGGAAGGGAATCCTGGGCAGATTCCGCGCCAGCCTGATCCTGCTGCTGAGCGCGATGTCGGCCTCAGGCCCGTCGGGTTTCATCCACTCGCTCAATGTCCGTCTCAACATTTCTCCAAAAGACATGCGGCTCACTTCTCCTTCCCCTTCTGGCTTTCCAGAACCCTGATCTGGTCGCGCAGCGCGGCGGCCCGTTCGTACTGTTCATGCTGAATCGCTTCCTGGAGTTCTTTCCTGAGCGAATCAATCTGTTTTTGCGTTTTGACGGTTCCGCCGGCCCGCAAGGGTACCTTTCCCGTATGCTGGGTACTACCCTGAATCTTCCTCAGTAGATCGTCCAGGGATCGATCAAAATCTGTGTAGCATTCGCTGCATCCAAAAAGCCCCGTCTCCCGGAAAGTATTTGGAGTCATGCCACAGTTATGGCAGTGGGCGCCGCCCTGAGCGGGCACCTCTGCTTCTTGCTCAAAATCCGGTCCATAGTCCAGGAGCCCCGCCAGAAAATTTTGAAAAGTAAATTGCGGCGCCGTCATAAAATGCAGCTGGTCACTCAACAGCCCCAACTGGCCGGTCTCCGCCGCACACTCCTGGCACAGCCGCATCTCCGTCTTCACACCGTTTACCACTCTGGTAAGGTAAAAAGTAGCCGGCCGTTTTTGACACCGATCGCATAGCATAATTTCTACCCCCTAGGCTCCAAAAGTACCGTCAAGATCGCCCGCAAAACCATCGCCCGAAGTACATCCCGGAAAGGTACGCTGATCTTTTCAACCTCCTGCTCCAAAGCCGCCCTGACCATGGCGGCCTCCCGGTTGCTGATGAGCCGGGCATCCACCAGCCTTAACAGAAGGTGCTCAGCCTCCCGCTGGCCCAAACTTTCGCCGATCTCCTGCTGGATAATCTCGGCCAATTCTTCAGCGGGCTGCCAGGTCAATTGCATAATCCGGATATAACCTCCACCGCCTCGGCGAGTTTCCACAATGTA
>JBLNCV010000174.1:0-3011 GCA_050260975.1 Syntrophothermus sp.
CAACGCTGTCAATGAGAGTTCGGCGGCCCGCATCGGGGATCTGGCCACTCGGGCCACGGGCATCCCGCTGCCCAAGATCGTGATTGTGGAGAAGAAGTAGGCCCAAATATGCCCTCCTTTACCTATCGCCTTTTCTATTGCCCTGCAAATGTGGTTTTTTTTTGAAGAAGCGGACGGAGTGCCGGCCAGGGGTACCACGTTCCAGGCCCTTAATTTGGGCCTGCTCGAGCAATCGTGGATCACCCCTGGCTTCGACTGGTACCACTGGTGGTTCTCGCAGGACTTTTTTTGAAAGGGCGGAGGTCATCCATGCCATAAAAATTAATCCATTTCTCCAAGAGACGCGTCGCTCTTATGGGGTCCATTTGTGTAGTCATATCTAACCTCAGTCCTTTACCGTTAGTGATTTTCGCCAGATGAAGCAGGAGCCCCTCGCCCTTTTATTGGTGAGCAGCTCCATGGTCTCCCTGGTGCGCTGCTCCTGGATGGGAGTCATCCGGTAGCCGATCTCGGTTCCAAAGATGTCGTTCAGGCTCCTCTGGAGATCTGTGGAGACCACAGGGGCTTAAAACCTTCCCCGGCCAGCCACACAGCGGTCGCGGCGGAGATGGTGCTCTTGCCCATCCCCCTTTGCCGCCGAAAAAAAGTACATGGTGCCCCCTTGCGGCGTCACCAGTTTGCGAAACATGGTCTTGAATCCCTCCTTCGATCGAACGCAATATTGGCTGACTAAATTATAAACCCTCGATCTCTGCCCAGTGCGGCTGCTGAATTGCCGGAAGATCGAGGGCTGGCATTAATCCCGGTTACCAGCGGCCTGGATATATCATGTCCAACCCCTCTTTTTACCCGGGTCAAGACCTCCATATTCGGAAAACTCCTCCCTAAAACGACGAGGTCTCTTTTCTATGTCGACCTCTCGATCACCTACTACAATTTTACACTACCCAACGTTACGAGTCGACAACAGAAGTTTCGACAATGTTTTGAGGTAACCATGTACCGTGTCACGGTCAAGGCTATAATAGTTCCACTTGCCGCAAACTTGCTCCCGCACGAGGCCTGCCTCTTTTAAAATTTTCATATGATATGACACGAGCGATTGGATAAGCCCGGTCTGCTTGACGACTTCGCAAACACAAATTCCTCCTTCGGGCGCATCATTTGAAGCTGATGCACAGCAAGACGCGTCCCGAATCTGAGCCAGTATTCGAAGCATCTCAATTCGCTTGGGATCGCCCAGCGCCTTGCTAATGTCAAGCAGTTGCTCGGTACTGAGGCCATCCTGAACAGTGTTTTCACGCATGCTAAATACCCCTCTCGATTCCCTTTTCGATTATATATCAAATCTCTTTGATGGTGCAAGAGCGACTGGACCAAAAGCCACTCTTTGAAAAATTTAAAACAGAGATTGACAAATCAATAAATTTTGATTTATAATCGAGGTACCAGTCAAAAAATCTTGATTTGGAAGGCAAACGACCCATGGAATTCTTGCGAAGTTTGTTTCTAAATACCCTATCCATCTTGAGAAGGAAAGACAAGCCTTGATGCGATGCGCCGTGACGCCTTATTTTGCCGAGGGTCTCAGGGCCTTCGCCGAAAAAAGGGCTCCTAACTTTCGCGGATAGAAGGCTGAAAACGGCGGTTCAAGAATGCAGGGCAATGCAGGTCATGGTCGGTGGGGAAAGAAATACGGGGGGGTGGGGCGGAGGCGAGCTTTTGGAGCCGGGGGAGTTCCGCAGGCGGTTTGCCCTTAAGTGTCACCGGATTCTGAAAATATACGAGCGGGCTGGATGGAGTAACAAACTGGGGAAGGTGGCATGCGATGAAAAAGTACCTTGAGCTCTTTCGCAACCGGGACTTTTTACTTTTGTGGTCTGGCTTCACCGTGTCTCAACTCGGTGACGGCCTGACGTGGGTGGCGTTGCTGTGGTTCGTTCTGGAGCTTACCGGCTCCACGGAGGCCATGGGCTTGCTGCTCTTTTTCTACACGGCGCCCACGATTATCGGGGGACTGGTGGCCGGGGTCTTGCTGGATTGCTTCGATAGGCGGCTTGTAATGCTGATCGACAATCTGATTCGCGGGTTGGCCATGTTCAGCGTGCCCGTTCTGTTTCACCTGGGGTTGCTCCAGCTCTGGCACGTGTACCTGGTGGCGGGGATCTTCGGTAGCCTGATGATGCTCAGTCTGGCGGGCGGGCCGGCTCTGGTTCCTTCTCTGGTGAAAAAGGACCATTTGCCAACTGCCAACGCCCTGGAATCCGTGAGCTGGGGTCTGAGCGATATTGTTGGGCGGACGCTGGCCGGCCTCTTGATCGGAGTGATCGGTTCGGCCAACCTGCTCTTTATCGACGCGGCCTCATATGGCGTTCTTGTATTGTGCCTGCTGGGGATGCGGGTGCCCCGGGATGCCGGCGTTGCAAGGGCAGGAACCAGAAAGGTCGGGGAGAAGGAAGAGAGCGTCGGCGCCAGGAAGGCCCCGCCACGGAAAGTGTCAATCTCTGAGGGCTTCCGGTTTATCCTTCATACACCGATCATCTTCTCAATCACCTGGTTGTTCATGATCGTCAACCTCGGAGAAGGGGCTTATGGCGTTTTGCTCCCGCTTTATTCAAAGGAGATCCTCCACGAGGGGGCTAAAGGGTTTGGGTTGCTGATGGCCAGCCTATCGATGGGAGAGCTGGCCAGTTCCGTGATCCTCGGGGCGATTAACTGGCGCTATCCTCTGGGCCGGTCGATAAGCACGTCGCTTCTCCTGGCGGGCGCCAGCTTTCTGTTGCTCCTTTTTACGCCGAGCCTGCTTCTTGCACAGCTGGCGTTGGTAATCAGCGGGGGATTCGCGGCAACGGTAAATATCTGGGCGCAGACAGTGCGCATGCGGCTCATTCCGGTGGAATTGCGCGGTCGTGTGTTCAGCATCCTCCGGACGATAATAAGGTCCACCTTGCCGCTGTCGGGGGCGATAGCCGGACTTGCTCTGCCGCGCGTCGGCACCTGGCGGATGATCA
>JBLNCV010000175.1:0-3395 GCA_050260975.1 Syntrophothermus sp.
CGCCAGCCAGCCACAGGCGCGGCGGATCTTCGTCGGGCTGCGGGGAAGCTGGGTGGAGACCAGGCGAACCATCTATACCTCCAAGAGGATCCACGCGCGCCACTACGCCTGGTATAACAAGTGGACGCAGGGACTCACTCTCGAACTTCGTCCCAGCGTAGGGGTCGCCGCGTTGGCCATTGGTGCCTCGGAAGAACTGGACACCTGTATCTGGGGGGTGGGCCAGGGCCTGGCCAACCGTGAAGTAAGCTGCCAGAACAACGGAACGGACCGGATTAACTATATTCTCGGCAAGGAGTACACTCTTGCGCCAGGAGATCGGGTGGCTCTGGCCTTTTATGTGGCGGCCAACATCGAGGGGGACGGGGCCGGGACAAATCTTTTCGACATGAGACGGCACGGCTGGGAGAAACTCTTGGCCGGGACCAGGAAGTGGCTGGCGTCACACGCCATTGTGCCGCTTGTTCACGCCTCGCCGGATAGTGCAGTTTCTGCGGGCGCGGGGCCGACAGCGCACGTCCAGGCGGTGCCGGAGGCGCACGCCCAGGCAGGGCTGGCGGCACACGCTCAGGCAGGGTCGGCGGCGCAGGCAGCCCCCGCGGCACAGGTGGACCCGGCGGGGTACGCGCGCCTTGCGAACCTCAACCTGTTCTTCAGCTATTTTTACGCGCACGGCCGGACGATTGACACGGAGGAGATGGTGCTGGTGACGTCGCGCAGCCCGCTTTACTACGTGAGTGCCGCCTTTTGGCCGCGCGACTCTTTCCTGTGGAGCTTTCCGGCGGTCCTGCTCACCGACCGGGCGCTGGCTCGGGAGATGCTGATCATCGGCTTTGGCAGGCACCTGCGCAACGCGGGGATTCATAGCCACTACATCGACGGCGTGCTGCTCTACCCCGGTTTTGAACTCGATCAGCTTGCCGCTTACCTGGTGGCCCTGGGCGAATACCTGGAGGCAACCGGTGACTTCGAGCTGCTCAACGAGCCAGCCATGGGCAAAGGGGTGGCCATATTGGAGAAAGACCTGTGGGAGCACAGACACCCGTCGGAGTATTTGTTTGACACCTTTCTGGACCCTTCCGACGATCCGGTGCGCTATCCATATCTGACTTACGACAACGTTCTGGTGTGGAAGGCGCTGCGGGTATTGTCCGTGGTCTATGGCCGGATGGGCCTTCTGCAAAAGTCCATCGCGGCGGAGGAAGCGGCGCGCCGCGTGAAAGAGGCTGTGTATCGTTACTGTGTGGTGGAGGGCCCCTTTGGCAAGATGTTTGCCTGGAGCGTGGATCTAGCCGGCGGTTTCGAGCTTTACGACGACCCACCGGGGAGCCTGATGCTTTTACCGCATTACGGGTTCTGCGACGGAGCAGACACAATCTATTTAAATACCGCCAGATGGATTCACTCCGGGGAGAACCCTTACTATCGCGCTGACGTCCGTTTCCCGGCGGTGGCGTGCGCCCATGCGCCTCATCCCTGGCCGATGGCCCTGTGCAGCGATCTGCTGGCTCTGCGTGCCGAGGGTTCCGGCCCGCTTTCCAGGGTGATTCATGACCCGCTTTCACTGCTTCTGAATGCGGAGATGGACAACGGAATCGCCTGCGAGACCATCGACGCGCAAAGCGGCAAGGTGAAGACCGGCGCCGCCTTCGCCACGGCGGCCGGGTTTCTGGCGTACGCGCTGGCACGGGTTGTTAGGTGAGCACGGGCCGTTCAAGGCAGGGATATATGCTGTTTTTGATCAATAAGTGATGTTGTACACTGGCGTACAACATCATTTATTGATCAAGTGAACATATCGACCCCCTCGCGAAGGAAGACTAATTTCAGATAGTTTACCTTTGCCCTGGCGTTTAACAAACAGAATTTCTGCCAGGCAGCAGGAACCCGCCAATTTTTAGCGAATACTTGTTCTGAAATGATGCTTGTGGTGGAAATGTGCTATAATAAAAAGATGAGACTGCCGCGCAATCTAAACGCCGGACGTGGCATGATGCACCGGTCGGGCACCGATTTGCCAACCGGTGGATTATTCATTGATTGCTCATTGTAAACCGGTGGAGGAATAAATATGCCGGAGTTCCAGTTGGTTTCCGAATACAAGCCCAGCGGCGACCAGCCCAAGGCGATTGCCCGGCTGACCGAGGGTCTGTTAAAAGGGTACAAGCACCAGACCTTGCTGGGGGTGACCGGCAGCGGAAAGACCTATACCATTGCCAATGTGATTCAGAACGTCCAGAAGCCGACGCTGGTCATCGCGCACAATAAGACCCTGGCCGCCCAACTGTGCAGCGAGTTCAAGGAGTTTTTCCCCAACAACGCGGTGCACTATTTCGTGAGCTATTACGACTACTACCAGCCGGAGGCTTACATCCCGTCCACGGATACCTACATCGAGAAGGACGCGATGATCAACGACGAGATCGACCGGCTGCGCCATGCGGCCACGAGTGCCCTCTTTGAGCGGCGAGACGTGATCATTGTGGCCAGTGTGTCGTGCATCTACGGCCTGGGTTCGCCGGAAGACTACCAGGGGATGACCCTTTCGCTTAAGCACGGGGATTTCCGGGACCGGGACAAGATCCTGCGGCGGCTGGTGGGCATCCAGTATACCCGTAACGATGTGGGCTTTACCCGGGGCACCTTCCGGGTACGGGGCGACGTAATCGAGATCATCCCTGTTTACGGAGAAAATGCCATCAGGATCGAACTCTTTGGCGACGAGGTGGAACGGATCGTCGAGGTGGACACCCTGACCGGCGAGATCCTGGGGGAGAAGGAGACCATCACCATCTATCCGGCCACCCATTACATCACCTCCGAGGAGAAGATGAAGCGGGCGCTGGTTTCCATTGAGGAGGAGCTGGAAGAGCGGCTCAAGGAACTGAAGGACAAGGGGAAGCTCCTGGAGGCACAGCGGCTGGAACAGCGCACCCGCTACGACCTGGAGATGCTCCGGGAGGTAGGCTACTGCCAGGGGGTGGAGAACTACTCCCGCCACCTCACCGGACGGCTGCCCGGCGAGGCTCCGGCCACCCTGATCGACTATTTCCCGGGGGATTTTCTCATGGTGATCGACGAGTCGCACGTGACACTGCCCCAGCTGGGCGGCATGTACGCGGGGGACCGGTCCCGGAAGGAGATGCTTGTGGAGTACGGGTTTCGCCTGCCGTCGGCGATCGACAACCGGCCGCTGACCTTCCAGGAATGGGAGAAGCACATCAACCAGGTGATCTTTGTCTCGGCCACCCCGGCAGAGTACGAATACCGGCATAGCCAGCAGGTGGTGGAACAGATCATCCGGCCGACCGGCCTGGTGGATCCGGAGATTATCGTCAAGCCCGTCAAGGGGCAGGTGGACGACCTGCTGGAGGAGATCCGCCTGCGGGCGGCCA
>JBLNCV010000176.1:0-4507 GCA_050260975.1 Syntrophothermus sp.
TGCCGGGGATCCTCCGCCCGAATCAGTTCGGCGATCATCGCTTTTACGCTCTTTGAAGAGGCGGAGGTGCCGAAACTGCTTTCTACGCCGCTGGTGAAGAAAAATTTCAGTTCGAAGATCCCCTGGGGAGTCTGGACATATTTGCCCGCCGTGGCGCGGCTCACGGTGGACTCGTGGACCCCGATATCCTCGGCCACATCCCGCAGGGTCATGGGCTGAAGAAACTTAACCCCTTTCTCCAGGAACGCCCGCTGCTTTTTGATGATGCTTTCCGTCACGCGGTAGATGGTCTGCCTCCGCTGTTCAATGCTCCGGATCAGCCACAGAGCCGAATTAAACTTGTCATGAACAAATCGCAAAGCGGCATCCTCAACGTTGCGCTTCGCCAGCAGCCCCTGGTAGAATGGGTTGATGGACAGGCGCGGAGCGCTGACATCCGAAACCACAATCGCATAGTCGGCGCCAACTTTTTCCACAACCACATCAGGAATGATATAACGGATCTCCTGCCCCCCGCCAAAGTTACGGCCGGGTTTGGGGTCAAGGCTGCGAATCTGATCATAGATCGCCTGCACCTCCTGGCAGGTGCATTCCATCTTCTCGGCCACCCGTGTCAGCTTGCCTTCCGCCAGTTCCGGCAGGAACTCGTCGATTAACCTGGCCGCGCGGTCTTCCAGTTTTCCTTGCCGGCTGAGTTGCAGCTTCAAGCATTCCTGTACGCTCCGCGCCGCCACTCCCGGCGGGTCAAAACCCTGAATGATCCCCAGGACCCTGGTTACCCTTTCTTTGGAAGCCCTGGTCTGTTCCGACGCTTCCTCGATGGTGCAACGCAGGTAGCCGTCCCGGTCGATACTTCCGATCAGGTACGTGCCGACGATCCGGTCCAACCCGTCCGAGCAAGAAAGCCGCAACTGCGACATCAGATGCTCCTGCAAAGAAGGTTCCCAGGCTACAAAATTCTCGTAATTATTCCGTTCGCTGGCGGAAAACGCCTCCCGCGGGATCCCCAGGTCGCTACGGTCGGCAAAATACTCTTGCCATGCGGGATCAAATTCCAACCGTTCCGCCCGTTCCTTGCGCTCTTTACGCCTCGCGCCTTCCGCAAACCGGCCCGCCGCATCGATACGTTCACCGTCTACTCCATCTATTCCGTCCTCTCCATCCACCCCTCCGGCTTCTTCCGCCCCTCCGCCGGCTTCGGGCGTTTCCGGACAAACGGTATCTTTACAATCCAGAACAGGGTTTTCCAGAAGTTCCTTCTCCACCAGTTCCGTCAACTCTACCGCGGAAAGTTGCAGGATGGTGATCGCCTGCCGTAATTCCGCGGTTAACACCAGCTTTTGGGTCTGTTGGAGAGAAAGGCCTTGTTCAAGCCGCATGTGTCCCACCCCTCTCGGCCTTTACCCTGCAACGTCAATAAACTTCGGCCGCCTCACTCCCTGCGGCCTCGCATCCCTCGTTTCTTGACGCTGCAACTACTGCTGGCCGGGCTCGGCTTTGGTGCGAAGCCGCTCCGCAATCCGGCCGATCCGCCGCATCCTGTAGTTCACACCGGACTTGCTTGCCGGCGGCACAAGCATCTCCCCCAGTTCCTGCAAGCTCGCATCCGGGTGGCCCATCCGCAGCCGGGCGACCTCCCGCAGGTTGGCGGGGAGCTTATTGATACCCATCAGCTCGTCGATGAGCCGGATATTTTCCATCTGCTGCATTGCCGCATTCACGGTCTTGTCAAGGTTTGCGGTCTCGCAATTGACCCGCCGGTTTACCTCATTGCGCATCCCCTTGACCACCCGCACATTTTCAAAATCCAGAAGGGCGGTGTGGGCCCCCATCAATGTGAGAAGCTGCCCGATCTGCTCGCCCTCCTTGACATAGACCACGTATTCCTTTTTCCGCTCGCTCACCCTGGCCGGGACGCCCAGGCTGTGCAAGAGGCGGTTCAGATCTTCCGCGTAGGCCGGATTCCCGACGTCAAATTCCAGATGATAAGTCTTCTCCGGGTCGGTGATTGAACCTTTTCCCAAAAACACGCCCCGTAAATAAGCCCGCCGGCAACATTTTTTGTGCACCAGGGCCGGACTGATTCCTGGCACAAAGGAGAAATCCTCGTCCACCAGCCCCAGCTTCAAGAGAATCTCCCGTACTTCGGCCCCGGCTGGAATCCGGATCATATAGACATTGTTCTTGCGAAGACGCCGCTTCTTGTGCACCAGGATCTGGGTCTCCGGATGAAAGAGGTTCTTCACCAGCACGAGGATCTTCCGGGCCGCCGCCGCATTCTCGGTTATAATCTCCAAAGTCAGCGCCGCCTGCCCATGAATCTGAACCGCCCCGTCCATGTGAATTAGAGCGGACAATTCAGCCAATTGACAGCATGAATCTTTTGGAATCACCCGGGCCAGCTCTTCTTTAACCTGCAATGAGAAGGCCACAAGGCTCACCTCATCATTCGTGCTACTTAATATATTCACCAGAGCCACGGTAATATCCTGCATTACCGGACCGGTGGCCGTTCCCCCGCGAGAAGAAAAGGACCACCAGACCCGCCAAAAGCAACACAAGGCCGTTCAAGTAGAAAGGATAGGCTTGTCCCCGGCCATACAACCATGTGCCGACAGCAGGTCCCACAACGTTGCCCGCATCGTTGGCCAGGGCATAGTAGCCGTAAGCCCGCCCCCGCACATTATCCCTGGTCAGATCCGCAACCATGGCCTGCTGAATAGGAAGTGCCAGCGTCAGGGCGGCCGCCGCCAGCACCCACAACCCGGTTAAAAACCAGAAGGAACCAGCCCGGGGAATCAAAGCGACCACCGCCGCTCCCGCCGTCAGACCCGTCACCATGAAGTATTTGCGGCCAAAACGGTCGGAGAGCCGCCCGAAACGCGACGGCAAAAAGCTCCACACCACCGCGGCCGGCACATACGAGGCGGCCAACAGGATCAGATTCCCGCCCATCCGCTGCCGGAGATAGATGATGATGATCGGCGCCAACATTCCATAAGAGATCGAGGTCAAAAAAGTGACCAGCAAAAGCTTAAAATAGTCACTGGAGATCTGGTCCGCCGCTTTTTGCCAGCGGTTAACGGCGGGTTTGCCGAAATACGCACCCAGAGTCTCCTGGATCCGCCAGCCCCGCCGCAACGCATACGCGCCAAAGGCAAAGTAGATCAGGAAGGCAATCCTGAAACCGAGAAGGAATCGGGCTTCAAAGGTCCAGATCAGGATAAAGCCCAGCAAGGCCCCATTGATCTGGCCCCGGTTTTGCGCCTCGATCACCTTGCCGTAGTTTAAGCCGCGCTCCCCATCCAGGCTCAAGTCCGAAATGATGGCGTAAACCGTCAGCCAGAGGAACGCGAAGGCGACACCCTGCACCACCCGCGCCAGCACCATCCCGGGGTAGCTCTGGAACATGGCAAAGACGAAATCCGTCAGAGCATAAGCTGCCACACCCCCGACAAAAAACGGGCGCCGTCCGACCTTGTCCAACAGATTGCCAAGAATTGGCCGCACAACCAGGGTCATCATGGAAAAGGCCGAAAACAGCAAACCGATCTGAAACGGCGAGGCTCCCACCTTTTCCCCGTAGATTGGCAACGCAAAAGAAAGGAAACCAAAGGGAAAGGACAGGTAATAAAGCGCCTCTTTGAGTGTCTTCAGCGTTGCGTTCCTGCCGATTTTTGCAGCGTCCGGTTCAAGATTGGTTGCCAAAGCGCTTCTTGCCGCCATTCCGCCACCCCGACCATTGGGAATAAACAACACCGTTATTATAGCATAGTGGCGGCGGTGGCTCAACCACCTTCCGGAACCCCATAGATCTTCACACTCATTCTGGCGCCATCAGTGACGGCTTTGATCATTACGGGCGTGGTCCGGTCATTACGAAACTTGAAGTCTGCATAGGGGTAGGCCACTGTGGCGTCGCGCCCCGGCGGTACATAGCTTACCGGCAAACCGTGGGGATGCCGTTCGACCACCTCCAGGCTCCCTTCGAGAACCGCATTGTAGAGCGTGGACGAAACCTGGCAGATCCCCCCGCCCAGGCCCGGGACCACGGCCTCGCCAACAAAGATGGGGGCGGGCTTGTAACCTCGTTCCGCCGTTCGCAATCCCACCACACCGTTGAATGAAAAGACCTGGCCGGGCAAGACAACCGTATTATCGATGGCTTCTGTGGCCAAGCGGATATTCTCCGCCCGTTCCCAGCTCCCAATCAGCCAGGTGGCGTATGAACCAATCTCCTGGGTCAGACTGGCCAGCAGGGAGGCGGTAACCGCCGGCTCCACCTTGACCCGCACAAAACTGACCTTGGTGTTGGGACGGGCGGCCATCACCCGTACCACCGTCTCCTCGACGTCCACCCGGTAGCCGGCCTTTTCAGCCACAATCACGCCGGTTTTTTTATCGATGTGGGCATCCACCGGTTTGATGGACGCTTGTTCCGCCATTTCGGCGACGATCGCCTTGACCTCGTCGTGAAAGAGGCCCTGCATTGGACGCCCCTCCAGGG
>JBLNCV010000177.1:0-13961 GCA_050260975.1 Syntrophothermus sp.
ATGTCCTTGCCAGTGAGCGTCACCCGAACTCCATGCGCAACGGAGGCCACGATCCAATGACTACATTCTTATTACGAGTCAACGAATCCCGTTCATCTACCTTTTATTTTGAGGCAACAGGATGGCTACGAATTGGGGCAGATAGTGACATTGACATTGCGGTAGTGGCTGACGGCTTCACCGGTGACATTATCGAGGACACCTTTACTCTGATGAAGTTGCGTCGCCAGGTGGATATCCGTATCAAACCGCATCCGTTCTTGCCGTCCGAGTTCAGGGAGGAGAACCCAGTGGCGCGCGAGGTAATGCGTACGGGGATACGGATAGTCTAGCTTCTGTGACAGGGCGAGATGTTGAGTCTCAACGACCACCCGGCCAGGGGGGCCGACGCCCGGGCGGCCGCCCGGATGGACGCCTCGTTGGGCGGCGTACACAGGCGACGGTGAACGCGGGGAGCCGCGCCGCGGATAGGATGAATGAACCCAGCAGCAGGATCAGGCAGCAACATCCGAATCGCAGGCCGAAGTATTGGAGCCTCTGGGCCCACTGCGCTAGGGATATCGGTCCGGCGGATGGCGCGAAGGCGGTTGTGAGTGCAGGGGAGGACGCCGGGGAGAGCGCCGGAACGACCCTCGCCATCGCGGATTCGCCGGGCCCCATGACAAACGCCGTACAGATAGCCGCCAGGGCGGCGTGAAGCACCCGGGCTACGACGTAGGTGCCCATCCGGATGTCCGTCCCCTGCGTGACGGCGGACACCTGGGCGTGTACCGAGAGGCCGCTCCACGCTATGACGGCGCTGGCGGCCATCACCCTGGCCACAAGGGGGGCTGGGGCCTGGCTGGCGGCCTGTGTCCCCATGGTTATCTCGAAGAGGCCGCTGGTCAAGGCGGGTACTGTGGAGACGTTCCAGCCCAAGGGCTTGAGGGTCAGGGTAAAGACCGAGGACACAGCGCCCACGACGCCAACCATCTCCAGGATTCTCACAACGACCGAGAAGAGGATGATGAAGCCCCCCACGAGCAGGAGTGAGTTCACCGATTCCCTCACCGCGTCTCCCATTATCTTACCGAGGGGCCTGCCGTCCCTACGCCTGGCCTGGCTCATCGCGCGGAAGGCGCGGACTATGATGCTGCCGCGGGTCGCGGCCTCGAGCGGGGCTGTGACATCCCGCCCGCGGCCGGAGAGGCCCAGGATCAGGCCGACCATGATGGCTGATATGTAGTGGGCCGTGACGATGACGAACCCCACGCGGATGTCGTGAAACATTCCTACTGCCACCGCGCCGGTCATGAACAGGGGATCTGCTGTGTTAACGCGGGGAAGCATGTTGCTATGAGGGGCGATAGTGGTTTACCTGACTGTTGGTGAGTGGAGGCCGGTCCTGCCGGCTGGTATCCGTTTACCCGCGACGGATTAGGGTCCTCCGAGCTTCTCAGCATCATCGGCTCTTTTATGGATTCCCCTGCGTGTCCTGATCGGTTTCTCACCGAGACCACGCAGCCCCACATTACTCAGTGAAGTCAGAGGAGCGGGTTTGCAGCCGGTCCGTCGTCGCTGGCAGGCTGAGTGTAACCGGCCGGGGGTAGACCTATCCATGCGTTGCCATTCCACCAGTGTCATCTTAGCATGAGCGGTTCAACGATGGCTACTGGTTGGCGGGAGCGGATCGCCTTAGGGCCGGTCCCGGGGAACGGGCAGGGGAAAAGGGCCGTTAGTCAAATACTAGCGTGCAGGAACCAGTCAGAACCCGGTTCCGGCCTCAAGGCCGGTCATCTCCGTGCACTGATGGGGAAGACACAGCATTCCGGTCCGGGAGCGATCTCCACGAAGGGTGGATGAGAAGACTTGGAGAAGGATGACATGCTGTCCTACTGGCTTGACATGGCTGAAAGGGACTATGAAACCATGAAGCATCTCTACGCCAGCCATGACTTCCACTGGTCGCTGTTCATGGGTCACCTCGTCATAGAGAAGCTGCTCAAGGCACTCTTAGTCTTCAGGCAGGGAGAGGGCGGCAGTATCCCTCGTTCTCACGACCTGCTACTGCTGGCGGAAAAGGCCGGAGTTGAGACAAATGGTCGACAAAAGGATCTTTTGGACCTGATCACAACCTTCAACATCAATGCCCGGTACCCAGATTACAAGCAATCATTCTATAGGAAGTGCACACCTACATACACCGCCGAACGCCTGAGGGAAATCGAGGAGTTGAGAACATGGCTGCTCAGCAAACTCAAAAGCTGATCTATGAGATCGCCGGGAAATACGCAGAGGTGCTGCGGCGTAAGATACGGCTATCCCGTCTCTATGTCTATGGCTCTTACTCGACGGGCGACCATGACGACGACAGTGACATTGATATTGCGGTGGTGGCCGACGGCTTGACCGGCGACGTCATCGAGGACACCTTCACTCTCATGAAGCTGCGTCGCGAGGTGGATATGCGCATAGAACCGCATCCGTTCTTGACATCCGAGTTCACAGAGAAGAACCCGCTGGCGCGGGAGGTAATGCGCACGGGGATGCGGATAGTCTAGAGTAGCTTTGCAGTGCCGCGTCGACAGTTGGGGACTCCGCACCAGGTGACGTTAACATGTGGCAAACACATGAGGACAATCGGAAGAGCGCTCGGCGGGACGAAGACCTTCGACAGCAACTTGAGACAGCACTGGCTGAATGCGCCAGGCTGCGGGAAGAAAACGCCAGGTTGAAGGTTCTTTTAGGCCATCGATCTGTTACCAGGCCAACGACACCTCTGCTGGCGTCCGGTGGGCAGGAGCCGGATGCGGTTTGCCCCGTGCCACCTGCTAGAGCCTCCGACCGTCAAATAGCCCTGTTCCGTAGCCTTTTTCGCGGCCGCGAAGACGTGTATGCTGTTCGCTGGGAGGCCAGAGATGGCAGGACGGGGTATTCTCCCGTGTGCCGGAGGGAGTGGGAGCAGGGGGTTTGTGGAAAACCCAGGGTGAAGTGCGCCGAATGTGAATACAGAGAGTTCGTACCCATCACGGACCAGGTAATCGCCGATCATCTTGTCGGACGACGTACTATTGGGGTCTATCCCTTACTGCCCGATGAGACCTGCTGGTTCTTGGCCATCGATTTTGACAAGAGTTCGTGGCGGGAGGACTGTGCTACTTTCAGGCGTACTTGTGAGGAAATATGCGTGCCTGTTTCCATCGAGCGATCCCGTTCAGGCAACGGGGCCCACCTGTGGATTTTCTTCGACTGCTTGGTTCCGGCTCATCTGGCTCGAAAGCTCGGCTGTGCCTTGCTGACAACGACGATGGAACGCAGGCACCAGGTGGGGCTCGATTCCTACGACCGGCTTTTCCCCAACCAAGATACTATGCCCAAGGGCGGGTTTGGGAACCTGATTGCCCTTCCGTTGCAGCGTAGCCCCAGCCTGAAAGGTAATACCCTCTTCCTCGACAATGGTTTCCGCCCTCATTCCGACCAGTGGGAATACCTGTCGACCATCAGAAGGATGCGCCCAGAGGAGATTGAGGCAGTTGTCAAGGAGACTGCACGTAGGGGGAGCATCATGGGGGTGAGAATAAGCCTGGCAGAGGAAGACGGTGGAGAGGACCCGTGGACGTTGCCACCCTCGAGGCAAACAAGGCAGGACCCTATAAAGGGGCCGTTGCCCGAGAGGGTGCGACTCGCCTACAGTAACCTCATCTATGTCGAAAAAGAAGGCCTTCCACCTGCACTATTGAATCGGCTGGTGCGCCTCGCTGCGTTTCAAAACCCGGAATTCTACAAGGCGCAAGCGATGCGCTTGCCTGTCTTTGGTAAACCCCGGGTGATATCCTGCGCGGAGGACTTCCCACGGCACATAGGTCTTCCGAGGGGTTGCCTCGATGATGTTCTGGACCTCTTCAACACGTACGGTGTTCACGTGGAGGTCGAAGACAAGCGATTTTGCGGCAGGCCCATAGGAGTGACTTTCCGCGGTGTTCTGCGGCCTTCTCAGCAGGAAGCAGCCGGTGCAATGCTTTCGCACGACATGGGAATTTTGTGTGCCGGCACTGCATTTGGCAAGACAGTCGTAGGCGCGTGGCTTATCGCCGCTCGAAAGGTCAACACGCTCGTTCTGGTCCACCGCAGGCATTTGTTGGACCAGTGGAGAGAGCGCCTCATTGAGTTCCTCGACGTGCCGGGGGAGTCTATCGGCGAAATCGGAGGGGGAAAATGGAAGGTAACAGATCTAATCGATATCGGGCTCATCCAGAGCCTGAATCGCAAGGGCAGGGTTGCGGATCTGGTGGCGGAGTACGGGCAGGTTATCGGGGACGAATGCCATCACCTGTCGGCATTCAGTTTCGAGCAGGTACTGAAGCAGGTAAAGGCGCGGCATATCGCAGGGCTTACCGCGACGCCAACCCGCAGAGATGGTCATCACCCGATCGTGATCATGCAGTGTGGCCCGATCCGTTTCCGCCAAAACCTCAGGGAACAGGCGGCATCAAGGCCTTTTGACCATGTTGTAGTTGTGAGGAAGACGGAGTTCAGGCTGGCGGCGGGAGCAGTTGAGCCTGGTATCCAGGAAGTCTACGCAGCTTTGGCCGTTGATGCGAGGCGGAACGACTTGATCCTCTCCGACATACTGGCAGCCCTTGAGGCTGGGCGGTCACCTTTGGTGCTGACCGAGCGGGCCGATCACGTAGAATTCTTCGCCGAGCGGTTAAGACCCTTGATCCGCAACGTCATCGTATTGCGCGGCGGGATGAGGGCAAAGCAGAGGCGAGTGATAGCGGAACAGATCAGGGCCATCGCGGATAGCGAGGAGAGGATTATCATAGCGACCGGCCGTTACATCGGTGAAGGGTTCGACGATGCCAGGCTCGACACCCTTTTCCTTGCCATGCCTGTCGCGTGGCGTGGTACGCTCCAGCAATACGCAGGACGACTCCATCGCCTGCATCATGACAAGGATGCGGTTCACATTTACGATTACGTCGACGTTCACGTGCCGGTGCTGGCCCGAATGTACAAGAAGCGGCTCAAAGGCTACAAGGCCATTGAATATTCAGTTGGTCAGTCAGCCGGAGAAGAGGAAGGGTTGGTGTAAGTGGGCAGGAAACGGGACCTCAGTTGCGGCACCTCGAAAGCGCCACTCCTGGAGGATGTAGGTGATTTCGCCGGCCTGCTGCAGGGTGCGGGCGCCGAGACTCTGCGAGAATTGGTGGCACGCCTTGTAGCCGCGCGTCCGGACGCGCGGCGTGAGTGCCTCGAGTTTCTCCAGGAAAGGGGCCTCCTGCCGGCAGCCAAAGAGAGCGCTGTCGACGCTAAAAAAGTATTCGCGCTCTGGGACGAGTTGGAACCAGATCTGGCTGAGCTGGACGCATACGGGGGAGGCGATTACGACAAGCAGGACCACGTTGCAGGGCTCCTGAACGAAGTCAGCGATATCCTCGAGCGAGGGAATACGCCACACATGTCTCGAAGGGCGCTACTCGACAATCTGCTGCGCTACATCAGCAGTAACAATGCCGGAGTGGAAGATTCCCTTTATGAGGTGGCCTACGCCGCCTGCTACAATGACGATGATCTTCGAGACCTGGCGGAACGACTGGAAACCCTCGACCGGGAATGGCCGCTGGACCATGCCATGCGCATTTACCGGCGGATCGGAGACAAAGAGAAATACCTCACCCTTCGCGGGAGCCATATGAAATATGGATTGGACTACTATGACCTGGTTATGTTCTATTGGGAGAACGGCGAACGTGAAAAGGCTCTGGAAGTAGCCAGCGAGGGTATGCAAAAAGCGACAGGGCGGATGGATGAACTCGGAAGTTTTCTGGCTGAACGTGCTCTGGAGTCAGGGGATCGCCAGGCGTATCTTGAGATGCAATTCGCGCGGCTGATGGATGACCTGAGTCTCAAAGCATACAGGGCTTTCCGCAAAATCTGCGGCAACGAAGAGTGGGCCGATTACGAGCCGAGGATACTCGCGGCTCTGGAGCGCGGTCACCTGGAAGACAGGGTCCAGATCTACATGGCTCGCAAGGAGTTCGACCGGGTAGCGGAACTCACATCGAAGACATGGTATCCCAACGACGAGTACGAAGACAAATACATACTTGGAGTGGCTGCGAAGCTCGAGAACAAATGCCCCGACAAGATAATGGCTTTCTACATGAGCGGATTACGGGAGCTCGGCGAGAATCGTCCGCGCGCGGTATACGCCCGGCTGGCGAAAGTGGTGATGAAGGTCCGTCATATGTGGCTCGACGTGTTCAAGACACCCGACAAATGGGTTGAGTTCGCAAGGAAGATCAAGGCGCAGAACCAGCGCCGCCCGGCCTTCCAGGAGGAGTTCGAGAAAGTGATCCCCGGCTGGAGTGAACTCTAGACCGAACATGGCCATCACGGCTCGACGGCTCTGCTGTGTTAACGCGGGGAAGCAGATCTGAGAGATGTTAGCACTCTGGGGGCAGTCTCTGGAGGCTCAGGTAAGCGCCAGTGATCTGGTCGAACCTCTTCGAGATCCGCCCCATTTGGTCTTCACTCTGCCGTTGTTCGGAAGGTCTCGTCTATGATAAAGAGATGGTCCGCAGTAGTCTGGGTCTGGCTATGTGCACTCCGATGCTGCCAGGGAGGCCCAGTATGCCTGTCATGTCGATGAGTCGAGACTGCGATCGGGGAGTGTGCAATCTCGGTATGGTCATTGTCGAGGGCGTGTCCGTCGTGCAGATGCAGATCGTCTTCCATCGAGTGTCCTCAACTGGGATGGGTGACGGCCAGCCCAGCGTGCTGTGACCGATAACATGAGCCCTATGCCGTCGCTACGAATGGACTGGCCGGGCCCTTGCTGACCGTGAGGACGAAACTCTTGGACTAAGGAGACATGGCAGGCCGGAGTCGATGAACGGCATGCCGGAATACGCACCCATTGGAACCAAATGGCCCTCTTGGGCATCTAGTATGTGGAAGATATAGCACCTCCCACAGTCATCTTCAGTCAGTCGTTCCCTCACACCGTGCAGAACTGCACGCACTGTTGTGGGAGTCTAGTGGAGATGAGCGGCCTTTTGTTGATTGCGGAGGCTATCGAGTGGTGAGGAGTTGTCCGGCGACCTTCGATGAAAGCCACCCCCTTCATGCCCTCTACGTTGAGCATTGTAAAGAACTGCGGCACTACACATATGGAGTGTGCCGTGATTGGTCTCTCGCAGAAGAGGCCGTTCAGGAGGCATTCTTGAGGGCATTCAGTCGGTACAATCAGTTACGGGACTGTGCCAAGAGCTACAAGTGGCTGTGTCGCATATCTGTGAATATCGCCAAACGCATGCTGCAGAAGCGGAGAAGAGAGATGCCTGTGGAGGTGGCTGATTCTTGTGCTGCCACCCGATGCTCGCCTGAGGCGCTGTGTATGAGACGGGAGAGCCTAGAAGACGTTCTTTCTGCTATCGAGAGACTGCCCCAGAATCTGAGGGAGGTGTTTGTGAGTCACTATGTGCATGGGAGAAGAGTTGACGAAATTGCCTCGCACTACGGTATTCACCGCGGGACCGTCAAGTCTCGCCTATCACGAGCCCGCACTCAGCTTAGGGATCAACTTCTTGGATTCCAGGAATACGCATGAACCGTGGAACCTACAGGCCGCCTCAGGTATCTAGATGGTGAAGGGCGGAGGAGGGTTGTCTCTTCACCCGTGAAGACGTCTGCCTTCAGCCCAGCTAAGCAGGAAGGCCCCCCAACCCGCCTCTCAGGTTTCCATGATAAGAAAATCCGATGGACTGTTGCAGGCCGCCCTCCTCACCCTCAAGCCCCTGGAGCGGGCGACTGTGGTCTGGCGGTATGTCATAGGCCTCAAATTAGCTGAATTGGCGCCGGTGGCTGGCGAGACAGAACAGGACCTGTACCGGCACTCAGCCGCGCGATGCATGAGCTGTCCCGCTGGCTACAGTTGGCTGGGTAATCCCGCAGGACTCTTTGGTAAAAATCGACATATTTAGGCCTTCTATTGGAACCATACCCAGGCGTTAGCCGTCTAATATAAAAGAGATCAATTGGGGGCCAGGGAAATGGATTGGATGCGGCGGAAGTTGTTGGTGGCCGGCGGAACAATAATCCTGGCGGCCACGCTGGCGGGTTCGGCCTGGGCGGGAAACGCCATGCACCTTGTTGTTAACGGCCGAATGATCCAGCCGGATGTGGAACCGCAAATGGTGCAAGGCCGGGTGGTGGCTCCGGTAAGGGCGTTGGCCGAGGCGCTGGGGGCCAGCGTGGCCTGGGAGGGGGCAACGGATACGGTAAGGGTGGATTTACCGGAGGTTGCTTCCCTCGAACAGCGCGTGGCCATGCTGGAACAGGCGGTGGCTCCCCGGACCGCAGAGGAGGCGGCAGAGGCCTATCTGAGAGCCATGCAGTCAAAAAACGGCGCCTGGCAGTTCGCCCTGTTGGCCCCGGAACTGCGGGAACAGTACCGGGCGGACATGGAGAGCAGTCTATGGCGCATCGGGGCTTCCAGCCGGCAGATCGATGCCTATACCATCAGACCCGGAACGGAACTGGACAACGGCCGATGGCGGTTCGTGGCGGACTATACGGTGAGAGTCCCACCGGATACCGGGCTGCCCTGACCATGACGGTGACTGTGCGGCTGTATGGTGACAACTGGTTTGTATGCGACGGTTTGCCCAGGTAAATCCGGTTACGATCAGGGTCGGACACTTTGTACTACTATTCGTTGCCTTACTCCAGTCTTTACTCCACGCTGGCCAATTCCCTGCCTATATTTTGAAATATCTCTTGCTTTATGCGAGGGAGGCTTTACGGTGTGTTGGGGAAAGGCGGAAAAGAAAATATACAGATTGGCTATCGCTGGCGTAATGGTCCTGCTGGCGATGCTACCGTTGCTAATCACGCCTCCCGTCGCCGGGGCGGCTGCTGTTACCGGCTCTTGGCGGGTGGAGCAGTCGCAGTCCTTCGCTGTCCAGGGGGGCATGATCAATTCCTCCGTTGTGGCCACCGGGCGGTGGATGGCCTGGATTGAGTACGCCACCGCCGGGGAGGCTATAGGCTCGGACGCGCGCGAGCATGATACCGCTTCAGCCAGAAGCATCAGGGTTACCGATCTGGTGAGTGGGGAAACTTGGCTCATCGGCGGCCAGGGATATAAGCGGGATCTGACCGCCGCTGACGGTTACCTGGCCTGGAACCAGGACCCACGCAACGGCTCCGAGGCCGGCATTTACCTGTACAACTTGGAACAGAAAAAGGTTACGCGTATCTTCGAGCAGCCCAGCCCCCGCCGGCCAACCATCACCGGCGAGCTGGTCGTCTGGGACGACCAACGGAACGCCCCATTGGCGCCCTGGGGAAGCAGCGGGATTACGGACCTTTACGCCTATAGTATCAGTGAGGGGAAAGAGAGGCCGCTGGTTACCGACCCCGGCAGCCAGGCGGCCGGCCCGGCGGCCGGAAACCTGCTTCCCTACTCCCAATGGCCTGAGAACATTCTAGGGGAACACGAAGGCGTCCAGGTGGGGCTGTACCTGCTGGACCTGGCAAGCGGGGAAAAACGCCAGCTGGTGGGCGGGAAAAAAGTAACGGCAGGCGTGCTGGCCTTTGACGGGAAGCGCCTAGCTTACAAGGTTATGGCCGATGCCAACCGCAGCCACCTGTACGTGATGGATATCCGTTCGGGCACGGAGCGCCGGATTACCGGCCAGCCTGCCGTCATCCATGAAGCCTCTCTGTACAAGAACCTGGTGGTCTGGTCGGCTTTAAAGGAAGAAAATCCAAATGACGCGGACATTTATATATCAGATCTGATCACCGGCGGCACCAGCCTGTTGTTTTCCACTACCCTGCTGGAAACAGCACCGTTAATCATCAGCGATCCCCGGACGTCCGGCGGCCCCGCGGAAAAAGCGCTTCTCCTCTGGCTTGCCGTGGACTTCACGGACCTGATCGATCTTGCTCCGGGTTCGGGTCTTACGCGGCTGCCCAGAAGCGTTCTCTGCAGCGGGACCCTGACAGGGGGAAACCTGTCCGACGGCTTCGAGCTTACCCCAGCCATACCCTTCCGGCTGGTACTTACCATTGGCAGCCGGAGAGGCGAAACCAGTCCGGCTGGCAGCGGCGTGCTGACGCTGGAGGCCGCGCCGTTTCTTGAGGGCGGCCGGGTCATGGCGCCCTTAAGGCTGATCGCCGAAGGTTTGGGGGCCGAAGTTGTCTGGGATGCCACAACGGAAACCGTGACCGTCACAGGGCCAGGCCGATCCGCCGTTCGCCTGGAGGTCGGCAAGTCCTCCGCCACTATAAATGGCAGGGATGTATACCTTGATACCCCGCCTAGGGTGGTGGCCGGAAGCACCTTTGTGCCTGTCCGCTTTCTTGCCGAAGCCCTGGGAGCCTCCGTCACCTGGGACGGCGATTCCCGGAGAGTGATCATCGAGGGAACTTTGCCTTGAATGGGGGATGCAAGAATGCCAGCGCGGCCTGTGGACGCCTGCTTTTGCTATTCCCGCTCCTGCCCCTAGCAAGTAGCGGGGGAAAGAGAAAAAACTCGGTTCCGGGCGGACATTGAGCGGGAGGATAGGAAAGAAAGCTTTGACAAGGTAAGGGGTGCAAGGCTGGTGAAAGCGAAAGAATATTTGTCTGGTAGATTTGTTGTTTTGTACGCGGTGCTTCTGGTTCTGCTTTTCCAGGCGGGTTTTGGCGGCCCGGACACGGCAAATACAGATCCGGCCGCCCCGGCGGGGCAAGAAGCAACTGCCAAGACGGGTCCCACCGGGAAGACCTTGGCCAACGGGAAATACGGCTACGAGCTTGTCGTTCCCGCCGGATGGCAATCGAGCACCATGGACGGCCAGGGTGTCTCCACAACGGCGCACCTCTTCTTGACCGGCCAAGATGAACAACAATTATCAGTCAAGGTGGCCGCGGGTACAAACGGGGGGATTGTGGCGGATGAGGCCAACAACTTCCGTACCCTCCGCTCCACCAAGCAGCAGTTCACCGCCCTGGGGGGCGAGGGCATGCTGTTCCGGCTGGCCAGATCGACCGCGGCAGACACCAGGCGCTGGGCGGAGTACCACTTCGTCGCCACCAGGAACGGCTTTACCTTCGATATTTCCACCGAAGTGCCGGAAGACCGGGAAACGCTGCCCGCCTATTTCCAGGAGGTGCTCTCCGGCTGGCGATGGCTGGCGCCGGACACCTCCCTGGCTGCCCTTGGTACGCCGGGAGATCTCGGCTCAATTAAGATGCTGAACGATACCCAGGGCTGGGGCCTAGCCAGGGGGAAAATCCTGCGCACGGAGGACGGCGGGGAACACTGGGCGGCGGTCACACCGCCCGGACTGGCCGGCCATCCCTGGGTGGTAGGAACAGAATTCCTCGACGCGGACCATGCCTGGCTGTCTGTCCGGAGTAAGGACGAACAAGGCGTGGCGGTGTTCCGCACCGCGGACGGCGGCCGCTCCTGGGCCGAGACCACCGTCCGCCAGGAAAACCGCGGCCTGGTCTACGGCGGCCAACTGGATTTTATTGACCCGGTAAACGGCTGGTTATTAATAGAGCCGGAACACGGCATGAGTTCCCGGCCGGGCGAGCTGTACCGGACCACAGACGGCGGGGAGCACTGGTCCGAACTGGCCAGGGCGTACGGTTCCCCGGCTGAAAACGGGCTGCCCTTTTCCGGACCGTTTTCCTTCCGTGATTCCATTACCGGCTGGATCTGCGGGCAGCAGGGCGCGGCCTTCTCTCCCGACCATCCCCTTTACATGACCACGGACGGCGGCCGTACCTGGCGGCCGCAAGACCTGCCCCTGCCCGCCGGTCGGACGAACGGGAAACTGGACGTCAACGCGCCGCCTGAGTTTTACCCCGCCGGCGGTCGGAACGGTGTGCTGCCGGTGCTCTTCATCCCTGGAAGTTATAAAACCAGCGACTATGCCACCCTTTTCTATACCACCGGCGACGGCGGCCGCGCCTGGCAGGCGCGGGGTTCGCTTCCGGGGACCGGGCCAGCCTCGTTCCAGAGCGCCGTGAACTGGTGGGCCTGGCGGGATGACCCCGGCGCTTCCGGACTGGCGGCCCCGGTCCGGGGAACGCTGTACCACACCAACGACGGTGGTGGAAGTTGGACCGCCATCGCGCCAGGGGGCGACCTGGCCCGGGCCCTGGAAAAGGGCGAGAAAGTGCAGCAACTAGACTTTGTGACAGAAAAGACGGGCTGGCTGCTGCTGGAGACAGTGGGCGGCAAGGGCACTGAGCTGCTCCAGACCACGGACGGGGGTACCACCTGGCAGTTAGTTCAGTAGATACCAAGACGGGCTTGGGGTATCCAGGCTTTGATCGACAATGACTACGGATAATCGAAATGGCCTACATGCTTTTGAGGAGTGAAAAGAACATGCAGAAGCGCTTTACAGGCAGCAAAAGACGAAGGGGTGCCATTGCACTAAGTGTGATTATAATAGTTGCTGGTATTACCGGGGCATTTGCAGCTTTTGGGGCAAACAATGCGGAAGCGATAAACAACATCGCGCTTCTCGACGCGGGTAACTCATATAATCTGAAGGGAGGAAAGCTCATCCTGTCCTATAATCACGAAACCACAGCCGAGGCGCCTTTGACCTTGTATCCAAGCGGCAGCAACGAGGGTTCGGGGATGAAAGTAGATGAGACAGGGTTTTACATTTCCAAAGAAATAACAGCCATTGCCTACGGCGGTTTTAACGGGGAGCCTGTCCAGGTGCTAATCAGCGGCGACATGGGGAAAACATGGAACACCTATACTGTTGCGGAAAAAGCGGGAGGTTCCCGGAAATATGTCGGCTTCATAACGAAGAACGATGGGTGGCTAGTCTTGTGTAGTTTTCGTGGGATGGGCAATGAAGATCATTATATCTATAAAACGGCGGATGGCGGAAAGACTTGGACGGAAGTTTTGGGCAACGCAAACGACACATACGCCAGAGTACTGACCGGCGCGGGCTTTGCCAACGAAAATATCGGCTTCCTGAGCTTCAGGTATGAATCGATTGATTTCCAGCCTGCCATTTGCCGGACGCAGGACGGAGGGCTGACCTGGGAAAAGCTCTTTATTATACTGCCTAAAGAATTTGATGAATATAGCAAGACGCCTTTGTCTCCAGTGTTTTATGGGGCAAACGGGCTTTATCCGATACTGCTGAGCAAGGATGGGGCGGATAATGTTCTGGGAACAATTTATCTGACAAGCAAGGATTACGGTAAAACGTGGATTTTTGAAAAACACGGGGACTTGAAAGAACTGCTAAAAGCCCTTGAAACAAAGCATTTACAAGCTGTTGACAATGCTTCTGACAAAGAACCACCTACCGAACAACCTTCGATTGAATTAGAGATCGTAAGTGGAGAATATCGTGCGCAGTGGAAGGAAACCTACAAATACGATACACTAGTATTAATCGATAATTTATCTGACTGGAAAGAATTCCTCAAAAACCACCCTGCACAGTCAAAATACGAAGATTTATTACTACAAGACTATAATGATGAATTTTTCAAGCATAGTCTTATATACGCTTATGTCAAAAGTGAGGGGAGTGGCTCAAATGAACTTACCGTGAAAGGAACCGAACTTAACGGAGATAAATTAAAGCTCTTTATGATTCGCACAGTCCCAGGGAATGGTACAAGTGACATGGCAACCCGAATATGTCTATTTGGCCTTAAGAGGGACAAGGTTAAAAATGTAAAGGTAGTGGAGGGAATTATAACAGAAAAGCAGTTAGAATAAGTCGCCTGCACGTATGACATGGAATCATACTTATTTCCTTAAATGCGGCTTATAAATTGGCTTAAGGGGAGGCTCTTGTTATGAAGACTAAATAGTGACGTCCGATATAGTGTGTAAAATGGGTGAAACGACCTAGTAGGAGGAAGGGCCACCCTGCCTCTGGTAGATGGGAGTTAGCGACAACAACCATCAGCCGGAGGGATACAGGATGGCC
>JBLNCV010000178.1:0-17823 GCA_050260975.1 Syntrophothermus sp.
GCCAAAAAGGTGCAGGGGGTGATCCAGCCCGCGCTGGCAACCGCGAGGACATTGAAAGAGGCAGGCGACGAAGCCGTGGAACGGAGTCGCAAGCAACACTTCTTCTTGCTCTGGATGGCGGCGGTGCTGCTGGCTTTTGCCGCTGTGATCTACGCCAGGAAATTGAGTTATCCGCTGCCAGTTTCAAGGGTGGTAGAAGGGGTTGGAGGCGCTGGAGGAGTTGGAGGAGCGGCAGGCTCTCCAGTAACGGCGAATCTGTCCGGAGGGGAAGCAGCCAAAACCGCCGGCGTCCGCGGGCGGAACTGGTTGGCCTGGGCTTTGAATGTAGCGTTGATCGTCACCACCATCTATTTTGTCCTCTCCATGATGACCATGCTGGCCGGATACAACTATGGAGTCTCAAGCCTTGTGGAGCACCTGGTGATCGCTTTGATCCTGGCGGTGCTTGCTGCCTTGCGGTTGATGCTGTATATGGATTAAGCCCACGGAGCTAAAGGGAACGGATTTTCGGCTGAATTATTATTTATGGTAAAAGAGCGCCTTGCTGTGTCAGAAGGCGCTCTTTCTATTCCGGGAGACTGGCAGGATTCCCAATTCAACATGTGGAATTAATTTGAGCATTAGTTCCTCTGGAGGAAGAATATGCCTGCCAAATCCCTAAAATGGAAGATCCGCGAACCAAATCCCGCTCTTGTGGACAGATTTTGCTCGGAACTCGGCCTCTCGCGCATTGTGGCCCAGGTGCTTGCCAACCGGGGAATTGATGCACCGGAGAAGGCCAGGATTTTCCTTGACTCCGGATTGCAGGATTTACATGATCCCTATCTTTTGCCCGGCATGGTCGCCGCCGTGGAACGAATCAAGAAGGCCATTGCCGCCCGGGAAAGGATTCTTGTCTACGGTGACTACGATGCGGACGGAATTACCAGCACCTATCTTCTTTTAACGGTTCTGCGCCGTCTGGATGCCGTGGTGGATTATTATATCCCCAACCGTCTTGAGGAAGGTTACGGGGTGAACAAGGCGGCCCTGGCCAGGGCTGCGGCGGAGGGCGTCCGGCTTGTGATCACGGTGGACTGCGGGATCGCCGCCGTGGAGGAGGGGGCCTTTGCCGCTAGGCTGGGGATGGAAATGGTAATCACCGATCATCACCAACCTCCGGCGGTATTGCCTGAAGTTGCGGCCGTGGTCAACCCCAAACTGCCCGGTTCCGCCTATCCGTCGCCGGGACTGGCCGGAGTGGGCGTGGCTTTCAAGCTGGCCCAGGCTCTCCTGGGCGGGCAGGCCATGGACTTTCTGGATGTGGTTTGCTTCGGCACCATTGCCGATGTGGCGCCTTTGACGGGGGAGAACCGGGTGATCGTCAAATACGGCCTGGCTGCCCTTGGCCAGACCCGCAATCCCGGCCTGCGCGCCCTGTTGCAGGTAACGGGGTTGCAAGGCAAGGAACTGGAGCCCGGGCATGTGGGTTTTGCGCTGGCTCCGCGGATCAATGCCGCCGGCAGGCTGGGGGATCCCCGGTTGGGCGTGCGGCTTTTGGAATCGACCGTGGACGCGGAGGCTTTGGAACTGGCGCGGCTTTTGGACCGGGAGAACCGGGCCCGCCAAACCCTGGAGGAACGCATCAAGGGAGAAGCACTGGCAAAACTGGAAGAACAGGTGGATCTCGCCGCCCAAAAGGTGATCGTTCTGGCGGGGGAAGGCTGGCATAGCGGGGTAGTCGGTATTGTAGCCTCAAAGATCAGCGAACTCTACAACCGCCCTTCTATTCTCTTGACCATCGAGGGGGATCAGGCCCATGGATCGGGGAGGAGCGTGCCCGGGCTGGACCTATATGCTGCGTTGGCGGGATGCAGCGGCGTCTTGGAGAAGTTTGGCGGGCACGCGCAGGCGGCAGGCCTGGCGTTAAAGACCGTCGATATTGAAGCCTTCCGGCAAGCGATTAATGCAGTGGTAGACAGGCTGATCTCGTGGGATGACCTGCAACCGGAACTGGAGATCGACGCCATGGTGGATCTGTCGGAGGCTACCTGTGAACTGGCGGGACATTTGAGTCTCCTGGCTCCTTATGGCCAGGAAAACGCGGCGCCGGTTCTGGCCTGCCAGAGTGTTTGGCTCACGGAATGCCGGGTGATCGGCGCCAGCGGCGCCCACCTGAAGGTGCGGGCGCGGGATCAACGTTCCGGGGTGGAGATCGACGGGATAGGTTTTAATATGTCCGGTTCCATCGAGCTTTTAAAGAACCATTTTGGGGCGGTGGATCTCGCTTTTACCCTGGAGATCAACCAATGGAACGGCAAGAGGTTGCCGCAGGCGGTATTAAAGGATCTCCGGCTTAACGAAGCCGGAATTTCCCGGATTGATGCCCTTTTCTTACAGAGTGAGGCCGGGGAGGCGGAGGATCCCTACAGGGACATTCTGGATGCCGATGAATTCTATACTAAATTGGTAGGCGTCACTTTTGCGGGCCGGCAGGAGCAGATCCGCGGGATCCCTCCCGCCCAGCCGCTGTCGCTGGTGCGGGAGCCGGAGAACAGCCACGATCCCAACGCGGTAAAGGTATTGGAGCCGGGGGGCGCCACCCTTGGATATCTGAAGGCGGATCTGGCGCGGCACCTGGCGGCGGTAATGGACAAGGGGATGGAGTATAAGGCTCAGGCCGCCTCGGTAACCGGTGGGAGCGAGGATAAACCTTACGGCTTGAATATTTTCATCCGGCGCGAGGTTACCGTCGAGGAGTTGATCGAACACCAGGCTTGCGAGCACCGGCGGCGGGAACTTTCAAGACTTGAAGAATCAGAGGTGCGCGCGGCCATCCGGCAATGCCTGCTGGGCGCCCATGACTACCGCCCCAAACAGTTGGAGGCGATTGAAGCTCTTCTTGCGGGGGAGAATACCCTGGCGATCCTGGGCACCGGCCGCGGCAAGTCGGCGATCTTCCAGACCGTGGCGGCCTGGAAGGCGCTACGCGAGCAAAAGATTACCCTGATCGTCTACCCGCTTCGCGCCCTGGTAAACGACCAGTACGAGGCGATACGACGCCGCCTGAAACCGTTGGGGATGCGAATTTACAAGGCGACCGGCTCTTTGCGGGCTAAAGAGCGGGAGGCGTTGATGGCCGCCCTGGCTACCGGCGAGGTGGATATGATCCTGGCCACTCCGGAATTTGCCGAGGCGCACCTGGCGGGCCACCCGGATCTGGCCGGCCGGTTGGGCTTTTTTGTCGTGGACGAAAGCCATCACATCGGGCGGGTCAATGCCAACCGCGGGGCTTATCTTCGCTTGGACCGGCTTGCCGCCAGGCTGGGGCGCCCATTGACTCTGGCGGTGACCGCCACCGCCGGCGATGAAGTGGCTCCGGCAATCATCCGGATGCTGCAGTTGACCAAAGTGGTGGTGGATCCTTTTGTCCGCGGCAATCTTTCGATTGTGGATCGCCGATCCGTCTCAGAGCGCCAGAAGTTGGACGTGCTACGCAATATAGTGGCCTCCGGGGAAAAGGCGATCATTTATGTGAACAGCCGTGAGCAATCCATTGAACTGGCACGGCTCCTGCGCCGGGAGAACCTGGCCCGCAAGGATGAGATCGCCTTTTATCATGCCGGTCTGGACAACGGCCAACGGCTCATGCTGGAAGATCTCTTCCGCCAGGGGGCGCTGAAAGTGATGGTCGCCACCAGCGCTTTTGGGGAGGGGGTTGATGTCCCGGACATCCGGGATGTGGTTCATTACCACCTCACTTTTAACAGTACGGACTTCAACCAGCAGAGTGGCCGGGCCGGGCGGGATGGCAACCCGGCCAGGATTCACCTGTTGTTCAATGAGCATGATGTGGAGTTGAACCGCCGTATTCTGGCGGCCAGGGCGCCCGATCGGGCCATGCTGCGCCGTATTTATCTTGCCTTGCGGGATCTGGCCGGGCCTAGGAACGGGCGAGAAGATGTTTTCAACGACGGTGGCTGGCTCGGGGTGACGTGCGCCACCAACCAGGAGATCGCCGATGCCGCCAATCAACAAGAAAGCGGCTTTATCACGGAGGCCACGGTCTCCACGGCGCTGGGCATCTTTACGGAGATGGGCCTTATTGAACGCAGCCAGGATGGGGGGGATCGGCAGATCTATCTCTATCACCCGCCAGAAAAGAAACTGGACTTGGAAAGCTCCATCAGGTATAATGAGGGCGTAAGAGAGCGGGAGGAGTTTGAAGCATTCCAGCGCTTTGCTCTGAACGCCGGTTGCGATGTTCTGCTTGGGATGGTGAACCGGCCGATCTATCCAGGTGCTTTCAAGGAGCCGGTCACGGCCCCATCCCGCGCCGGCGCCGGCAACTAGAAACGACACATAGAATCGAGGGGGGAGAAACATGGATCTGGCGAAGAAGATCCGCGAAATTCCGGATTTCCCGAAGAAGGGGATTGGGTTCAAGGACATTACGACCTTGCTCAAGGATGCTGAAGCGCTTCGTTACACGGTGCGCACCATGGCGGACTATTACCGCAATAAAGAGATTGAGATGGTGGTGGGCGTGGAATCGCGCGGCTTCCTCTTTGGTGCGCCGCTGGCTTATGAGCTTGGCGCTGGCTTTGTCCTGGTGCGTAAACCTGGCAAATTGCCGGCGGAAACAGTCCGGGTGGACTATCAGTTGGAATACGGCAGCGATGCTCTGGAGATTCATAAGGATGCCATCAATCCGGGGCAACGCGTTTTGGTGGTGGATGACCTCCTGGCCACCGGCGGCACCATTGGGGCCGCGGCCAAGCTGGTGGAACTGCTCAAGGGGGAGATCGTCGGGTTGGCGTTTGTAATCGAGTTGGCTTTTTTAGGTGGGCGCAAAAAACTGTCGAAGTATGACATCTTGTCTTTGGTTACCTACACGGAATGACCGGTCTGGGCGGGAGAAGGGGTAATTTGGTCGCCGGGAAACTCGAAAGGATAATTGAAAGGGTTTTGGCATCGGATCCAAACGCTAAAGTGGATCTGATCCGCAAGGCTTATGAGTTTGCTGCCAAAGCACACCAGGGGCAGTTTCGCGACTCGGGCGAGAAATTTATCGACCATCCCGTGGAAGTGGCGGAGATCCTGGCGGAGCTTGGGCTGGATGTAGAGACCGTTGTCGCCGGTATCTTGCACGATGTTCTTGAAGATACCAGTGTCACTAGAGAGGAACTGACGGCTCAATTCGGCAAGGAGATCTGTCTTTTAGTGGACGGCGTCACCAAATTGAGCAAGATCCCCTATCAGTCCAAAGAAGAGCAACATGTGGAAAACCTTCGCAAGATGTTTCTGGCGATGGCTGAGGATCTGCGAGTGATCCTGATCAAACTGGCCGATCGCCTGCACAACATGCGTACTCTCAAGCCCTTGCCCGAAGATCGCCAACGCAAGATCGCCAATGAAACCCTCGAAATCTATACACCTATTGCGCACAGGCTTGGGATGTGGGTCCTCAAGTGGGAATTGGAGGACCAGGCCCTGCGCTACCTCGAGCCAAAGGAATATTACAATATTGTCCAACTGGTGGCCAAAAAGCGCAAAGAGCGTGAGGGGGACATCGAGGGAGTAATCGCCACCCTGCGGGAAAAACTGGCTGAACTTGGCGTGCGGGCGGAGATCCAGGGCCGCCCAAAACATTTTTACAGTATCTACCGCAAGATGAAGGAGCAGGGCAAGGAATTCAACGAAATCTACGATCTCATGGCGGTCAGGGTGGTCGTGGATTCGGTGAAAGACTGTTACGGTGTGCTGGGGATCGTCCATACCCTGTGGAAACCGATTCCCGGCCGGTTCAAGGATTATATCGCGATGCCCAAATCCAACATGTACCAGTCCTTGCACACCACGGTGGTCGGCCCCAAGGGCGAGCCGCTGGAGATCCAGATCCGGACCTGGGAGATGCACCGGACGGCGGAATACGGCATCGCCGCGCACTGGCGCTATAAGGAAGGGAACAAGGGGAATAAGGACTTTGAGGCCAAGATCGCCTGGCTCAGGCAGATCCTGGAGTGGCAAAAAGAGATGAAAGATGCCCATGACTTCATGGAGACGCTGAAGATTGACCTTTTTACCCATGAAGTGTTTGTCTTTACCCCGAAGGGCGACGTCAAGACTCTCCCTTCCGGCTCCACACCCGTGGATTTTGCCTACGCAGTGCACACAGATATCGGGCACCGCTGCATCGGAGCCAAAGTAAACGGAAAGATCGTTCCCCTGGACTACAAGCTGCATAACGGCGAATTTGTGGAGATTCTGACCTCCAAGACCGCCGAGGGGCCCAGCCAGGATTGGCTGAACTTTGTCAAGACCTCCCGGGCCAGGAGCAAGATCCGCCAGTGGCTCAAGGAGGAGCGGCGCGAGGAGAGCGCTGAAAAAGGCCGCGAACTTCTGGAGAAAGAGGTCCGCAAGCACGGGTTGGACATCGCCGAGGTCTTAAAGATTGAGAGACTTGCCGAGGTGGCCAAGCGGTACGGCTTTGCCAACATGGAAGATCTTTTGGCCAGTGTGGGTTTTGGGAGGGTGACGGCCCGGCAGGTCCTGGGTAAACTAATCGATGAGAAGATACTTGAGCTCAAGAAGCGGGAACTCAGGGAAAAGTACCAGCAACGACGCCAGGAGGCCGGTTCATCAGACCGTCGCAGCCATGGGATTCTGGTGCCGGGAGTGAGCAACCTTCTGGTGAAGGTTTCCAAGTGTTGCAATCCCGTACCGGGGGATAAGATCACCGGATATATCACTCGCGGCCGCGGGGTGTCGATCCACCGGGTTGATTGCCCCAATGTGGCTTATTTGCACGATGTTCCGGACCGGCGCATCGAGGTTTACTGGAATGAAGGAGAGGGCAACGCCTACCCGGTGGAGATCGAGATTGAAGCCGTGGATCGGGCGAATCTCCTGACCAATATCATGACGAGCATCTCCGAAACCAAAGCCAATATTGCCGCGGTAAACGCCCGGACCACCAAAAACCGGATGGCGATCATTAATTTGGTGGTCGATATTCGGGATGTTGAGCATATGGAATTAGTTATGAAAAAGATCAAAAAGGTGGATGGTGTCCTTAACGTCTTTCGAGCCAACCCGACCTAGTGGCCGTCTAGTTTTTTCCTTTTAAAAAGCACCGGGGAGGTTTTTAAAAGGAAAAATGAAGGAGGATCGTTTTGGGAGCCGAGGTCGTGCAATTCGGAGACGCACTATACCAGTTTGTCCTCCGCTGGGGCTACCCGGCGCTGTTCATCGGGCTGGCCCTGGAGGGAACCGGGGCGCCAATCCTGGTAGAGGTGCTCTTTGCGGCGGCGGGTTACCTGGTCTCCATCGGCCAGATGCGGTTAGAGACCATTGTACTGGTGTCAGCGGCCGGCAATATACTGGGGAACCTGGGTGGTTATGCTCTGGGAGCATTTGGCGGGCGTCCGCTGGTTGCTCGTTACGGCCGGTATTTCCGGGTAAAACTGGAAGATCTTGACCGGATCAAGGAAAGGTATGGCCGGCTGGGGGGAAAAGCGGTGTTTATCGGCAGGATCATCGGGATCACCCGGACTCCGACGATCCTCACCGCCGGTCTGGTGCGAATGCCATTACTCTCTTATGTAGCCTGGTCGGCCCTGGCGGATCTTTTATGGTGCGGTTTTTGGATCTTTGCCTGGACTCAGTTCGCAGACCTTGCCTGGAGATGAGCTGTGGCGCGATGGCTTGCAACGGAGATGACCGTGTTTCATGCACATAAAGGTCGTCCAAAAGGAAGACGAATTCTTTAAACTTGGGCCCGGGTGGGATGAGTTGGTGAGGCGTTCGCCTTCGGCCACGGTTTTCCAGAGCTGGGATTGGGCCAGTACCTGGTGGGAGCACCACCGACGAGGCCGCAAACTTTATATAGTTCTGGTGGAAGACGACCAGGGGCGCCTGGTGGGGATTGTCCCTCTCATGCGGCCCGTGATACACATGTACCGGCGGTTTATGCTCCTGGGGACTGGTGGCACCGATTATCTTGACTTTATCATCAGGGATGGTTATCAAAAAGAGGTTCTGGAGGCGGTTCTGGATCATTTTTATGGCCGGGAGAAGGGTTGGGAGATCCTGGACCTGCAGGAGATCCCGGAGAGTTCATCCGTTCCGCAATTGCTGCCGGAGATGGCTGTCGCACGCGGATTAAGTCTTTATCAGCAGACGCAAAGCGTCTGCCCTTACCTCGAACTGCCAGCCACGGTTGAAGAGCTTCATGCTTTACTCAGCAAGAAGTTCAGGGATAACCTGAAATATTACGGGCGCCGGCTGGAGAGGGAACATGCCGTGGAGTACTGCCGGTTGCAGGAACCCGCGGACCTCGAGGAAGTCATGGGAGAGTTCTTCCGGCTGCACCAGTCGCGCTGGTTAAAGAAAGGACTGCCGGGTTCTTTCCTGACCCGGAGGTCCCGGAACTTTCACCTCTCTATTGCCCGGCGGTTCTTACAACACGGGCGGCTGGGCTTATACCTCTTGAAGGTTGACGGTGCCCCGGTGGCGGCGTTGTATTCTTTCCAGGATGAACGACGGGCCTATTACTATTCCGGCGGGTTTGATCCCGGCTGGGAACGGGCCAGCGTAGGTACTTTACTCCTGCATCACGCTATTAAAGAGGTTATCGGCGCGGATCTGAAGGTCTTCGACTTTTTGCGCGGCGATGAATCATATAAGTACCGGTGGACGGAAAAAGCCAGCCATAACCGGCATTTGGCATTGATCAGGTCGCGATTTGCGGCGCCAATCTTTTTACGTAGCCTGGCATTGGAGGATACTATCGTGGAATCTGTGAAACGCCGGGTGTCGCAAAGATGATCCGGTGGCGTCTTTTGGGGAGAAGGATGATGCTGTTCATGGGGCTGATGGTGGCCATTGTCATTGCGGCTGTTCTCGCCGAGCCATGGTTGAGATCACGTTCGACGGGCCTGGAGGAGAAGGTTTTGAAGGCTCGGCTTTCACCGCAAACTTCGGATAGAGTTATTGTCTTTGCCCCTCATACCGACGATGAAACTTTAGGAGCAGGCGGGCTGATCAAAAGGGCGGTGGAGGCCGGGGCGCAGGTCCTGGTGGTCTTGATGACCAACGGGGATGGGTTTACCTATGCAGCGCAGGACGAGTTTAAGACCCTGCGGGTGACACCGCAAAAGTACATTCAATTTGCTTACATCAGGCAAAAGGAGTCCCTGGCCGCTCTGAAGCTTCTGGGACTGAAAAGAGAGAACGTAATCTTCCTGGGCTATCCGGATCGCGGGCTGGCGGCGATGTGGGGCGCCAATTGGGAGTACGAGGACTTGTACACCTCCCGGTTTACCAGGCTGCAACATTCGCCGTACCGGAACAGTTACCAGAAGAATGCTCCCTATGCCGGGCTGTCGGTGGTGAAGGATCTCCGGGAGATCATGCAATCTTTTCAGCCGACAATTGTGGTCATGCCGCATCCCAACGATGCCCATGCGGATCACTGGGCAACCCGCAATTTTGTGGTCTACGCCCTGGAAGAACTCAAGGAGGAAGGAGAACCTTTTGCCTTTTCCGTCCGGTCTTTTTTATACCTGGTACACAGAGGGGATTGGCCGCTTCCCAAGGGGCTCAACCTCAACGGGGAACTGTTGCCGCCCACCAAACTGGCGGATCTGAGCACCCGCTGGTTGCGGGTGGAGATGGACGAGAAGGAAGTGGAGACCAAGTATCAGGCGATCTTGAAATACAAGAGCCAGATCGCCTTGATGCGCCGTTTTCTGGTGAGCTTTGCGCGCAAGAATGAGTTGTACGGCGTATTGCCACCGGCTGTGGTGCCGGAGGTGCCAAACGGCCGGATCAAGGCGGACGGCGATAGCCGGGACTGGGAGGGGATCGGGGCGGCCATCCTGGATCCCACGATGGATACCATCGCCCGCAACCTGGAGGGCAGTGCGGATCTCAAGTCCCTGGCTGCGGCCATGGACACGAGGTATTTGTATCTCAAAGTGGAGGTCCGGCGCAAGGTATCCCCGGCGGTAACTTATATCGTGCACCTGCGGGCTTTTGGCGGGCGTTATTTGGGCGGAACGCCGGGCAGGACATTTGATCTTATCCTGCGTTCTCCGGCTCGGGTTACGGTGCGGGAGAGCGGAAAACAAAAAACGCGGCCGCGCCGAGCTTTTTCCATATTTTTGCCGCGTCCGAGCGTGCGCGCGGTGATGTCGGGACCCACCAACGGGGTCTTATTTGCGGCAAAAGACAACACCCTGGAATTGGGCGTTCCTTTGGAGCTTCTTGGAAATCCCCGGTTCATTTTTTGCGGAGCAGAAACCTTTTTGGCCGGAGTGCAGGTGGATAAATCCGCCTGGAGATTGTTGTCGGCGGGTGGCGACGATGCCGGCACCGGGGTCGGCGCCGAGGAGCAAAGCCAGAGAACGGATTCATGGGGGATAATAGTTCAGAGGTGATCCGATTGCGGGCGGTGGTGCAGCGGGTGGCCTGGGGCCGCTGCAAAGTAGATGGTGACGTTACCGGTGAGATCGGACCGGGCCTGGTGATCTTTCTTGGGGTGGGACAAGCCGACACCACGGAAGACAGTATATACCTGGCCGAAAAGGTTGCCAACCTGCGGATCTTTGCAGACGCAGACGGGAAGTTTAATCTGGCGGCGCCCGAGGTTGGCGCCCAGATGCTGGTGGTTTCCCAGTTCACCTTATATGGCGATTGCCGCAAAGGGCGCCGTCCGAGTTTCACCGATGCCGCGCCCCCGTCGGAGGCCGAGGGGCTTTATCAGGACTTTGTGACCAGGCTCGGCAATTATGGGCTCAAGGTGGCTACCGGCCGTTTTCAAGCCCACATGGAGGTCGCGCTGGCTAATGACGGCCCGGTGACCTTGCTTCTGGACAGCAAGAAACTATTCTGAGACAGAGGTGCAGTGATGATTCTCAAACAGCTCATTGTGGGCCCCATGGGGGCCAATTGCTATATCATCGGATGCGATCAGACCAGGGAAGCTGCGGTGATTGACCCGGGCGGCGATCCTTCGGCGATCCTGGGAGAGGTCAAACGCCTCGGCCTGACGCTCAAACACATCATCAACACTCACGGCCATGTGGACCATATCGCCGGCAACCGGGCGCTGAAAGCGGTCACCGGCGCAGAGATCCTGATCCATGCGGCGGACTCCCCGATGCTCACCAACAGCCAGCAAAACCTCTCGTATTTCCTGGGAGAAGAATCCGAGCTGGTCACGGGGCCTCCCGCCGACCGGAAGCTGGCAGACGGCGATGTAATCAATGTCGGCAATATTTCAGTTCAGGTACTGCACACTCCCGGACATACTCCCGGCGGAATCTGCTTGTTGGCCGGCGAAGCGCTCTTCAGCGGGGATACCTTGTTTGCTGAATCCGTGGGTAGAACCGACTTTCCGGGCGGATCCAGCGAGGCACTGATTAACTCCATCCGGCAGAAACTCCTGGTACTGCCGGATGAAACCCCCGTCTATCCGGGGCACGGCCCGATGACCACCATCGGCGATGAAAAGGCGCTCAACCCTTTTCTGTAAGGAGTGAAGGATTTGGCGGTCTTCCCTCCCGCGGACGGATCAGCGGCTTCCCACACCACCTTCTTTGTGGCGGCAAACGATCCAAAGGTATTATCAGTCATGATCTCCACGATTCAGGCCTTGCAGCCCGAGGCGGAGGTTCTTCCCTTGCCGGAGATCAGCTCGTCAGAAAGCAAGGCCGGCCTGCTGGAAGAGGAAGCCCGCCCTTATTGGATCGTTTTCTGTTACCTGGCGCCGACGTCTACCGGTGCGGCACATCCGAGCACAGGCGGCCTGGAGGCAACCGTCGTTCTCCAGGCGCCGGATGGGACAACCCGCCAGGAGCGGTTGGTGGACGAAGATATCACGGATCCGCGGTATACAGAGGAAGATCGGTTGCGACGCCGCAAGGAACTGGTGCGGTTGGGCGTCCGGCGCGTGATCACCGAGGCCATGGGTTTGGTTCCGTCCCCCTGGGGGATTCTGGTAGGCGTGCGGCCCACGAAACTTGTACACCGCCTTTTGGAGAAGGGGTTCATTCCAGAGGAGATCGTTTCGGACCTGCAAAAGCACCACGGACTGGAAGAAGAAAAAGCTCGCCTGGTTACAGAAGTTTCTTTACGGCAGCGTAAGTTTTTACCTGACGCCAAGACCGCTCTCCGGCGGGTAAGTATTTATGTCGGGATCCCTTTTTGCCCCACAAGATGTGCATATTGCTCTTTTGCGGCCTACCCTCTACGCGAGTTTGGCCACTTGGTCCCTCCCTACCTGGAAGCCCTGTTTTATGAGATCAGGGAGGTAGGGCGCTGGTTGCAAGGTTCCGAGCTGGAGGTGGAAAGCCTGTACATCGGCGGCGGCACGCCGACAGTCCTTTCCGGGGTGCATTTGGCCCGGCTGTTTGAGGCAGTGGACAAGTATCTTCGCCCGGGACGCCGGAGTAAACGTTTCTCAGGCGGGAGTGGACTTTCCACTCGCGGAAGCGGCCATTCTGCCAAAGATTCCCTTGTCGAATACACGGTGGAGGCCGGTCGTCCCGAGACGCTCACCGGGGAGAAGACCCGGCTTTTGAAGGAAGCCGGGGTAGATCGGGTGAGCATCAACCCGCAATCCATGCACGACACCACCCTGGAGCGTATCGGGAGGCGCCACAGCGTGGCCGACATATACCGAGCTTTCGCGCTGGCCAGGGAGGCGGGGTTTGCGGTGATAAACATGGACACCATTGTCGGCCTCCCCGGGGAGAGCCTGGCGGATGTGGAGAAAACTTTTGCGAAGATCCGGGAATTGGCGCCGGAGAACCTGACTGTGCATTCCCTGGCCGTGAAGCGCGCCTCGACTTTGAGAGCGGAGTTGTCCAAAGAAGAGATCATGCAGGCTAAAGAAGCGGAGGCCATGGTAGAGGCCGGCAGGGTTGCCGCCGGTGAGATGGGAATGATTCCTTACTACCTTTACCGGCAGCGCCATATCTTCGGCAATCTGGAAAATGTCGGCTATGCCCGGCCCGGCGCCGAGTCCGTCTACAATATCCAGATGATGGAGGAACGGCAGACCATCATCGCCCTCGGAGCTGGAGGGATCACCAAGCTGGTTGCTCCCGGCGACTGGCGTGTGGAGCGTGTGGCCAACCCCAAATGCCCGTCGATGTATGCGGATGGAATCGCCGCCAGCACTCTGGAAAAGGTGGCACGGTTGGACCTTCATTTCCAGTAAGTATGATTGACATTTCATAGGAAGTAAGTTAAAATAGGCACATGGTTGGAAGGATGCGGACCTCTCTATTGCCTGCTTTAAATGATGGACAGGCAAGGGGGAGGGCTTTTCTGTGACTGTGGCGAATGAATTAGCCGGAGGGGGAGCCAGATGATTTTTACAAAAATGCGCAAAAGCATGAAAGGCGTCATTATCTTTGTGGTGATTGTTTTTGCGGGCACGCTGGTCTATTTTGGCGCGCCAGCGGTGGGAGACCGGGCGAAGGCCGGCCCGGTGGCAGTAGTTAACGGTAAAAAGATCGATCGCCAGGATTTTTTGGAGGCATACCAGCAGGAAGCCTCCAGGCAGGAATCCGCCGGTGGCGCCATCCCGCCCGGCCAGCTTGAGGCTTTTCAGGCTTATGTGCTTGACAAGATGATCAACGGGGAGATCATCCTTCAGGCGTCCCGAAAAATGGGCGTCAAGGTCACCGACAAAGAGGTAAATGCCCAACTAGCCGAGATAGAGAAATACTATGGTAAAGAAAGACTCAATGCCGCCCTTAAAGAACAGAAGATGTCCATGCGTCAACTAAAGCAGCAGATCCGTGATCAGCTAATGATTCCAAAGACCCTGGAAAAGATCCAGTCCTCGGCTAAAGTGACCAATACGGATTTGCGTCAAGCCTATGAAGAGGTGCGGGCGCGGCATATTTTGATCCGGGTGCCGGATGGCGCGGATGGAGATGACAAAGCTAAAGCCAGGGCTCAGGAGATCATGCAGCAGCTCCTTAAAGGCGCCGATTTTGCGACACTGGCCAAAAAATATTCCGAAGATCCCGGCTCTGCCAAAAACGGAGGGGATCTGGACTTCTTTAAGCACGGCCAGATGGTCCCTGAGTTTGAGAAGATGGCTTTTGGACTTGGAGTTGGCGAGATCAGCCAGCCGGTAAAGACCAAATATGGATACCATATTATCAAGGTCGAAGCCAAAAAAGAGGCCAAGGGGCCCGAGTTCGACAAGGTCAAAAAGCAACTGGAAGCGCAGCTGCTTGAGCAAAAGAAGCAGGAAACTCTCCAGAAATGGTTTGAGGCAGAGAAAAAGAAGGCGGATGTAAAGATCAACGACAACCGCCTGGCCGCATACAAGGCGATGGCCGACGGCAAGTATGACCAGGCTCTGAAACTGTACCAGAAGGCTTTAAAGGACGAGCCGCAAAATGGCTATATTTACGCCGATATGGCCAGGATCTACCGGCAAAAGAAGGACAATGACAAGGCCCTCAGCAATCTAGAGCAGGCGGCCAAGCTGGTGCCCTCGGATGCGTCCTTGCAGTTCTCCCTGGGCGAGCTGTACCGGGAGAAGAAGCAGATAGATAAGGCGGTTGCGGCTTATCAGAAGACCTCGGATCTTGAGCCGAATAACTATATGCTGCATCTAAACCTGAAGGAGATCTACAAGGAACTCAACCGCCCTGAATTGGCAAAGGCCGAGGAACAGAAGATGGCCAACATTGAGAAAGCTCTGGAAGCCCAGCGGAAAGCGGAAGAAGAGGCTCAGAAGGCTGCACAGAAAGCGGCGGAAGAGGCCGCCAAAAAGCAAGCTCAGCAACCGGCGCAGCCCCAGCAGCAGACCAGCCCGTCCGCGCCGGCCCCGGCGCCCAAGCAGTAACCTTGGCCGCGCGGTTTGGGCGTGTTTAAACTGAATTTCGGGTTCCCACTACGATGATGTGGGAAACCTTTTTACCCGAGGAAGGCTTAGGCGGGCAGCGACCGATCTTGCCCCGCCTAAGCCGGAACTAGGAGAGATGCACTGTGCAGGTAACGGGCCCACGGGGCACCAACGATATTTTGCCTGGCGATGTCGAGCGATGGCACCTGGTTGAGGAGCGCATTCGCTCGCTTTGCCGTATCTATGGGTATCATGAGATCCGGACCCCCATCTTTGAGCATACCGAACTTTTTGTGCGGGGTATCGGCGAAGCCACAGATATCGTAGAAAAAGAGATGTACACTTTTACAGACAAGGGGGACCGGAGCATCACCTTGCGGCCGGAAGGCACGGCGCCGGTGGTCAGGGCCTACCTGGAACATAAGCTGTATGCGGGCGCCAACCCCATCAAACTGTATTACATGGGTCCGATGTTTCGCTATGAGCGGCCGCAAGCCGGGCGGTACCGGCAGTTTTCCCAGTTCGGGGTGGAGGTTTTTGGGTCACAGCATCCGGCGGTTGACGCGGAGACTATTGCCCTGCCTGTCCATCTCTACGAAACGCTGGGTATCAAGGATGTACGGGTGCAGATCAACACCATTGGCTGCCCGAAGTGCCGGCCGGCCTACCGGAAGTTGTTGAAGGATTCGCTGCGGGACAGGGTCGAAAAGCTTTGCCCAAGTTGCCAGAGGCGTTACGAGCGAAATCCTTTGCGCTTGTTGGACTGCAAGGAGGAGAGTTGCCGGCGGGTCACCACGGATATTCCGACGATCTACGACTCCTTGTGTGAGGAGTGCCGCGACCATTTTGACCGGTTACAGGTTTACTTGAAAGCCGCTGGGATTGCCTTTGAGGTAAATCCGCGGCTGGTGCGCGGTTTTGATTACTATACCAAGACGGTCTTTGAGTTTTCGAGTTCAAGCCTGGGCGCCCAGGACGCCCTCGGAGGCGGGGGACGCTACGACGGCCTGGTGGAAGAGGTTGGCGGCCAACCTACGCCCGGTATCGGTTTTGCGGTGGGGATTGATCGGATTTTACTGGCAATGGAGCGCCAGGGGGTTGCTGCTCCGGATCAGGCGGGAGTGGAGGTGTTTTTCGCCTCTCTGGGGGAGGCGGCGACCCTGGCCACGGTGACATTGCTTTCTGAAATACGGCATGCCGGGATTCCGGCGGAGATGGATTACCTGGGCAGGAGCCTGCGGGCGCAACTCAAGGCGGCGGACAAGAGTCACGCCAGATATGCTGTGATTATCGGGGATACGGAACTTGCCAGAGGAGCGGCGGTGATCAGAACCCTGGCAACCGGGGAACAGACCGAAGTGCCTCTCGGAGAGGTTGTGCCATACCTGGAAAATTTTTTAAAACAATCTTGACTTATTAGTTCACCCAGGTGAACTGACACAGGGGGTAGATATTATGCCGGAGACGATGCAAGGGATGAAGCGAACCGACTACTGTGGCCAGTTGCGGGCTAAAGATATCGGGCGTGAAGTGGTGCTGATGGGTTGGGTACAGCGCCGGCGCGATCATGGCGGGTTGATCTTTGTGGACTTGCGGGATCGGAGCGGCCTGGTACAGATTGTATTCACCCCCGATTCCGGCCGGACGGTCTTTACCAGGGCCGAGGCAGTGCGGAGCGAATTTGTCCTGGCGCTGAGAGGAAAGGTGGCGGCACGGCCCGAGGGGACCATAAACCCCAACCTGCCCACCGGTGAGTTGGAGGTTTACGCCACGGAGCTGCGGATCCTCAACGAATCCAAGACGCCACCCTTTGCAATCGCGGAAAATGTGGATGTCGATGAAACCGTCCGGCTCAAATACCGCTACCTCGATCTGCGGCGTCCCAACATGCAGGCCAACCTTGTCCTGCGGCACAAGGCGACCCAGGCCGTGCGCAGGTTCCTGGACAGCCGTGGATTTCTGGAGATTGAGACGCCGATGCTGACTAGAAGCACGCCGGAGGGGGCCAGAGACTATCTGGTGCCCAGCCGGGTTCACCCGGGGGAGTTTTTCGCGCTGCCGCAGTCGCCGCAACTGTTTAAACAGTTATTGATGGTCTCCGGGATGGAGCGTTACTTCCAGATTGTCCGGTGCTTCCGGGATGAAGATCTCCGGGCCGACCGGCAGCCGGAGTTTACCCAGATCGATATTGAGATGTCCTTTGTGGAAACCGAAGATGTCCTGACCCTGGCGGAGGAGATGATGGCGCATGTCTTTCATAGTGCGCTTGGGCGGGAGATTTCCTTGCCGCTCCCGCGTCTGACCTGGGACGAGGCCATGGCTCGCTATGGTTCGGACAAGCCGGACACTCGCTTTGGGATGGAATTGCAGGATGTCTCCGACATTGTGGCCGGCAGCCAGTTCAAGGTCTTTAGCGAGACCGTCAAAAAAGGCGGCCAGGTTAAAGGGCTCAATGCCACCGGATGTGCTGGGATGCCCCGCAGAGAGATCGATGATCTCACCGGGTTTGTGGGTGATTTTGGCGCGAAGGGTTTGGCCTGGATCGCCTTTGCCGAGGACGGGGTGAAATCCCCCATCGCCAAATTTCTCACCGATGCGGAAATGGAACAGCTCAAGAGCAGGCTTGGAGCCAGGCAGGGGGATCTGCTCTTCTTTGTGGCAGACAATCCGGCGGTTGTTGCCGATGCTTTGGGCCACTTGCGGCTGGAACTTGGCGCGCGGCTGGGACTCATCGACCAGAACAAACTGAACTTCGTGTGGGTCACCGATTTCCCGCTCTTTGACTACAGCGAGGAGGAGAAACGCTGGGTAGCCGAGCACCATCCTTTCACCTCGCCTCGGGACGAGGATATCGATCGGATGCAGTCCGACCCGGGCGCCGCCAGGGCCAAGGCCTATGATCTGGTGCTCAACGGGATTGAGCTGGGAGGCGGCAGCATCCGCATTCACCGGCGCGACGTGCAGGA
>JBLNCV010000179.1:0-5601 GCA_050260975.1 Syntrophothermus sp.
CGCTGGTTATGGGCAAGCTGAACATATTCGGCTATGCCGTTTTTTGTTTTGGTCTTCGTGGTACGTATATACATTGTAACCACATTATACCATAAACGTGCCGAATATGCAAGAACAAATCCACCATTTATTGTGCCTACAGATTTTCTCGTTTTTCCTACGCTTAGGGACCTGAAACCCGCATTTTACGGGAGGGCGTTACCTCAAATGTGCCTTGTAACTGTACAAAGCCAGTCCAGACAACCATGGTTGGCCAGCACCGCGGAGGTCATGCGGCCGAGATAGCGGTTCAACAGCGCCACCACCTCGGTGGGTTCCGCCTTCTCCGCATAACCGGTAAACCCCCGGATATCCGCGAAGAGAATCGTTACCTGACGTTTTTGCCCGGCCAGGGCCAGCCCTTCCGGATGTGCCAGGATCTCCTCCGCCACCTGCGGTGAGACATAGCGGGAAAACTGCTCCCGAAGCCGCCGCTTCTCCTGATCGGCAAAGAAGTAGCGCCGCGAGAGAGCCGCCACATAAGCCAGCGGCATGGGGGCAAGAAGAGGTCCGGCGGCCTCCAGCCAGATCCCGTAACCATTGAAGAGATATACCGCCGCCACGACCACCGCGCCCGCCAGCCCGAAAATCGCCGCCGCGCCCGGCAGCGGCCGCCAGCGGGCAAGGAGCAGCCCCAAAAAGCCGCTCCACAGCACGGCGATGGCCACCGCCGCCGGGGGCCGGCCCGGCCAGCGCCGGATAAAGCTTGAATCGGCAAGCGTGCGAACCGCGCTGGCCTGGATAAATACGCCCGGAATATACCCGAGGGCTGTCAGGGAAGTGATATGATAGTCAGCCTCCAGCCCCCGCGCCGTGACCCCCACCAGCACCACTTTGCCTTTCAAAAGGTCCGGCGCCGCCCGGCCTGCTAAAACCTCCCAGTAGGGGATCGTGGGGAACATCCTTTCCGCCGACAGAACGGATGTCTCGGAGGCTGGCCGCGCCATCTGTGGCGCCTGTGTCACCTGCGGCCCACCTGCCACCCGTGTGGCCGCCGGCGCCACCCGTTCCTCCGGCGCCCCCGCCAGCCGGAAATTGATCAGCAGATATCCGTTGGCGTCCACGGGGGAAGACACGGGCAACAACGGCGCCTCAGGCACAGGCAAGGCCTGTGTGGGGGATCCCTCTGACGCGGAAAATGCTTTTGGCGCGGAAGCGGAAGAAGGCTCATCAACCACCGCCACGCCGGCCAGCTCCGCCGCAAACGGCGCGTATCCCCCCGCCTTCCAGGGCAGGCGCCGCACCACCCCGTCCGAATCGGGAATAACCTCGATGTGGCCCAGCCCCCTGGCCGCCCTGGCCAGGAGAGGTACGGGCCTCTCTTCCTTGGAGACCGAAAACACCTCGGTCCGGCCGGAAGCCGCCTGCCGCCAGCCAGGCTTCCGCCGCGCCACCAGCTGCACGTTTACCGGCAAGATCACCTTCCCGGCCCGGGAGATCGCCGTGGCCAGCATTTGATCTTCGTTTTGGTCCGGGGACGGCTCATCAAAGAGCAAGTCGAACCCCACCGCCCGCGCCCCCGCCTCCCGCAGGCGATCCAGCAACCGCGCATGCAGGCTTCGCGGCCAGGGCCACCGCCCAAGTTTGACCAGCGAAGCATCGTCGATGGCGACGATCACCACTTCGGGCGGCGAAAAAGCCGGGCGCGTGGCGGCTGCCGGCCGTGGCGCAGATGGAGCAGATGGAGCAGATGATGGGAACGCCGGGGTCAGGATCTCCCGCAGGAAAAAACGCGCGTCCAGGCTCAGCAGTTCCAACCGCTCAAAAGCGCCGAACCAGATCAAGACCCCGACCGCCAGCCCGAGCCACAGCCCGAGCCACAGGCCGCCCCCCGGCCCTGGAGGCAGCCTCCTCCGTAACCGTTCTCTGCCCCTGGAGCCATTCCGGACGCTGACTGGCCGACGAAGCCTCAGCCCGTCCTGATCGGATCCAGGTCTGCTCAACAGCGCGGGACGGCCCATCACTTCCACTTCCTCAACCGCAAGTTCACCTGTTCCCCAGCCGCAAGATCACCTGTGCCGCCTGGCGGGCCGCATCCGGTCGGGCGATCTCTCTGGCCGCCGCCCGCATCCGCTTGAGCGTCTCTGGCGCGCGCAACAAGGATTCCACCATGCCGGTCAGTTCGTCGATCTCTTTGATGTAGCGGCCGACACCGCGCTCCACCAGAAACTCCATGTTGCCCACCTCCTGGCCGGGAATGGGCTTCACAATCAACATCGGCAAACCGGCCGCCATCGCCTCCGAGACCGTCAGCCCCCCCGCCTTGGAGATCAGGAGATCGGCCATGGCCATCCACTCGTGGACGTTTTCCACATACCCCAGGACCGTTACCGGCATCTGCATCTGCTGTGCCATCTTTTTGAGGCGCGTCTCCAGGCTGGCGTTGCGGCCGGCGATTACCGCCAGCTGCACCGGCGCCTCGACCCGTTCCATGGCCTCCATAATACGCGGAAACGGCCCCACGCCCCGCCCGCCGCTCAGCACCAGCACCATGGGCAGAGAGGGATCCAGGCCGTGCTTTTTCATCAGATCGGCCCTGGAGTGAGGCAGGCCGAATTCGCCCTTGATCGGGATGCCCGTCACCTGGATCTTCTCCGGTGAGATGCCCATTTCCAGCAAATAGTCGCGCATGGCGTCATGGGCCACAAAGAAGGCGTCCACCGCCGGAAAGACCCAGATCGGGTGCGGCACATAGTCGGTCATGACCACCGCATTGGGGAGATGCCGCCCCTGCTTCGCCAGCCGGACCTGCAAGCGCCAGACCGCCCCCGCCGGGAAGAAATGCGTGGAAACGATTACCTCCGGCCGAACCTGATCCACCAGCCTGGCCAGCTTGACCACGCCCATGCTGCTCTGCAAACGTTTCAACCTGGTGAAGGGGCGTTGCTCCTCGTATTCGTAAAGAAATTCATACGCCTTGGGAACCCGCCGGGCGGCGGTAACATAGGCTTCCTCCGCTATCCGGGCCACATACCGGTTGAAGTAGCGCAAAAAGTCCACCACCACCACCTCGGTGGCCGGGGACAATTCCCGCAAGGCCACTTTTAAAGCCTCCGCCGCCTTCACGTGGCCGGCCCCGAACGCCGCAGTCAGGATGAGCACCCTCCTGCCGGCTGGTTCGGCCGGCCCGCTTGTCCCGGTTGCTCCCGCCTCTCCCGATGCCGCCTTCGTGCCTTCCGACATTTCCGTTGAATTTTCCGACACCATCGGCCCACCTTTGCGATGTCCATCCCGTATTTTGCGATGTCCATCCAGCCTAATTATAACCCGGCCGCCATCTCCGGGAAAGCCCCCGCGGCCAACAATTTTGTTGTTATTTTCGGCGGACTTGCATAAACATTTAATAGCCCAAGGCCAAAGGCCCACGGCGATCCCGTCAAAAGGCCAAAAGTCCCCGGGCAACCCGTCAGGCAAACCTTCGGAGCCCGTGAGAGGAGGGGAGGTCCCATGACCTTTTCCAATTTGTCCGTTTCCGATTTATCCAGGCGGGAGAAGTTATTCCATCCCGACAGGCACGACCTGGTCCTGGCAAGCGCCGGCGCCCTTCTATACTTTCTGGTGGGGCTGGCCGGCTACTTCGCCCCCACCGGTTCGGTAATCATCAAACCCGCCGCCGCCGTTCTAATCTTCTTCGGCACGCTGTTCGGCCCGGTAGTGGGCTTTGCCGCGGGCCTCTTCGGAGGATTCCTCCTGGATCTGGCGCTGGGCTCGATCTGGCTCCACTGGAACGTCGGCACCGGCATCATCGGCCTGATCGCCGGCCTGCAGTGGCTATACGCCGATATTGACAAGAAAAAGAGCCTCGAAGGCTCCGACATCGTCAATATCGCGCTGTTTACCGTACTGGGCAGCTTTATCGGAATGTTCTTCGCGGGCATTGTGGATCTCTTTCTGGGCGCGCCTGCGGCAATAGCCCTGCTGGATTGGGCCATACCCGCCGCGATTTCCAACGCTGTCTTCGGCGTGGTCTTCGGGCCGCTGCTCATCCACCTGTACAAGATCTATAACGCCCGGACCTCGGCAAGGACCGCCGCAAAGACCACCCCGCGCCGGACCATTCGCCGGATGCCCTGAAACCGAACCCGACAGCCGCGGGTTTCCCGGCGAACGGCCTGGCGGCCCGGCGACCCGACCTTCGGGAAGGCCACCTTTCAGGGGCAATCTTGCGCCGACGGCGACCCGCAACCGGCACGGCGACCTATAACCGGTATTTGGCCCGCATCGCCCGGGAGACCCCGGCGGTCAGGGCCAGCGCCCGCTCCGCCGTCGATTCGTCCTGTGTCCCCAGGCCACAGGACGGCGTGATCAACGCTGAGGCCAGCAAGTCGTCCCAGGAAACGCCCTTCTCCGCCAGGCGCCGCATCCCCGCCTCCAGCCGCTCCGTCAGGCTCTCCACCGTATGGGTCTCCAGATCCTCGGCGATGGTGGGCACGATCCCCCACGCCAGGACCCCGCCTCTGGTCAGAAAATCCTTGATCCGCCCGGCGTAAAGGGCCAGATTCTCCGCGTAATTGAAGGCGTCGAAGGACAGAATGTCCAGCGGCGTCTCCAGCAACATCTCCCACTCGGTGTTGCCGCAACAGTGCACCCCTTTGAGCCCGGAAAGACCATCCATGACCTCGCCGACAACCCGGGTCGCATCCTCGCGGTTCAAGCTGACGAAGGCCGAGCCATAAGAAGCCAGATAGGGCTCGTCGATAAAAATGACGGTACCAATGGCATGCGACCCGCCACCACCGGCGCCCGCCAGCCGCTTCAGGCGCTCCTCCTGCCACCTGGCCTTGAACTTGAGAAGCTGCACCACCGCCTCCGACATCAATTCATGGTAAAAGAGCGGGCGCCGGTTCTCGTCGGCGACCTGAAACCCAAAGCTGATCGGACCAGTCACCTGGCCTTTCACGGCGATCATTTCCGGACGTGTTCCCCTCGTCCAGCGCTTTATACCCCGGTCGCCCACCGAAACAGCGTTGCGCAACGCCTCCTCAAAGGCGAAAAACCCCGCCGCATAATCCGGGCTGATGGCAAATTCCTCAACCTTCCCTGCCAGGGCGCGGCTGAAGATCTCCTCCACCCCCGGAAGCAGATCCAGTGTCGTGTCCACATAGACCCGGCCCTCGGAAGCCAGGACCACCCCCGGCAAGCCCTCGCTGTACATGGCGTACATGCTTTCGCGGCTGTCCCTTTTGGGAAGTTGCGGCCAGAATGGGATCTCGGGAAAGTTATCCAGAACTATTTCACTGGCCCGCACCGGATCCCGGTGCGGCAGGCTCCCGATGCCGGTGGCCAGACAGGCCGGCCGCCAGTCTTTGGCTCGGCCTTTACTTTCGTTGAGCCAGCCTTCTGCTTCCAACCGCCCCTCAGCCCCGGGCATGCTTCAAAATCTCCCCGCAGGTGCAATGCGCCCGTTCCGCCGGTAACTGTTCAATCATCTCGTAGAGCAACTTCTTCAGCTTCTCGTTGTTCTCGTTGAAAACCTTCAGCACCGCCTCGTGGCTGACCGCCTCAATCTCCGGCTGCCCCTCCAGCCCGGCGTCATAGTCGGTAATCAGGGCGATGTTCACG
>JBLNCV010000180.1:0-8660 GCA_050260975.1 Syntrophothermus sp.
TCTTCCGGGGTCTTAAAGATTGGGGCAAGATAGGTGTCGATTCCTTTGGCTCTGAGTGCTCTAAGGGAGTCCTCCAGGCCATTCTCGACAACGGCAAACTCTTGCACACGTTTTATCCTGCCTGGGGGTAGAGGATCTACTACAAGCAATAAATCGACGTCTGAATCCGGACGGGGCGTGCCACGGCCAACGGACCCGAAGACGGCTAGGGAAACCAGGCGATCGTCATAGAACTTGACGGCCTCTTTCAAAATACTGTCCAGTAGTTCAGAAAAGGCGGATCTGATCAATTCTCGCATCCTCCCCTTCGGAGGGAGCTATCATCTTTTTTTTATTCTGTCCAGAACGTCCTGATTCCTGCAAGTTGCTTTGGCGTCAATCCGCTCCGCCCTGCCGATTTTGCCGGCAATTGATCAGCCTCTCCTCGGTGACAATCCAGTCGATCAAAAAGTCGTGCGGTTCCCGCACCACGTGCTCCAGGACTTGCAACTCAAAAGCCAGGGCCACCAGGGGCGCTGGTTGCTCGGATGTTGGCGCGTCCGGCCTTTGCTGTCCTTGCATTTGCTGCATTTCCAATAAGAACCGGTCGTAGAAGCCGCCGCCATAGCCGATTCGCCCGCCCGCCGGGTCGAAGGCCACGCCGGGAACGATGATCAGATCAAGTTCTGCGGTCGGGAGCGGGCGTTCCCGTCCCGGCTTCGGTTCCCGGATGCCAAAGGTACCTGTCTGCAAATCCTCTTCCAGATCCACCAGTTCGGAGACAATCAGCCGGCGCTCGGCAAGAAGGGTGATGGGAACTCCCACGCGCTTGCCCATCTTCAGTAGCTCCGCAATCAATTCCAAGGTCTGGACTTCATTGCGTGTGTCGAGGTAAGCCATAACGGTCCGGGCCGCCTGTACCTGGGGGAGCGCCAGAAACCGCTTCCGAATCTCCTCGCTGTATTTGGCGATCTCCTCGGGGGGAAGTTCCTTCCTGATCGCCAGAACCTGCCGACGCTGTTCTTTCTTCAGTTGCCGCCGCTTTTCTTCCGTCTGTTCTTCCATCATGCCACCTCTATCGCGTATTTGTATTGCAGCCCATATGTATTCGTAACCGGGTCCTTATATTCATACACCAAAATTGCCAAAGATCCTGTTTCAACTTTGTCAAAAATTTAATAGTGCTTGTGTACACTTTCACTCACCACAGAATATCTGAAATTGTTGGTGTTTTTTGAAGGAATCTTTACATAGCAGCACGAATATTATGCTCATGAAGAAGCTGGCATTCCAGTAAGGGGGTTCCAGACTTGCTAATCCAGGAGATCATGTCCAAACAGATTGCTTTTTTGCGACCTGATGCCACCCTCCGGGATGCGGTCCGAATCTTTCATGCCACCCGGCTGGAAGGCGCGCCGGTGGTGGATGATCAGATGCGGGTGATCGGGATCTTCACCAAATCGCGTCTCTTTGCCTGCCTGCTCGATGGCCGGACCCTGGACGAACCGGTGGCGCCTTTCATGGCCAAGGATGTGGTGACGGTGCCGGTAGGGGAGTCGTTCAGCAAGCTCTCCCAAGATGTGCGGCATATCCGTGTGGGACAGGCGGTGGTTACCACCGAGGAGGGTCGGGCGGTGGGCATGCTCACCAAGCAGAACGTGATCAACGGCCTTTTGACCCAGACCGACTTTTTGTCCACGGAACTTGAGGCGGTCAAAAAGCTTTACCAGACTCTGGAGACCGTAATGGAACTGGCTTACGACGGGATTGTAGTTGTGGACGAAAACGGTGTCATTACCATGGCCAACCGATCCATGGCCGAATTTCTCGGTATAGCCGTGGAGGAGATAATTGGCCGGCCCGCCGATGAGGTCATCGAAAACTCCCGCCTGCATGTCGTGGCCAGGACCGGTGTCGCTGAAATTTGCGACGTGCTTACGCTCCGTGGCAATTCGGTGATCGTCTCCCGTTTCCCCATCATCAAGGAGGGCCGGGTGGTGGGAGCGGTGGGAAAGGTTGTCTTTCGCGGGCTTCAGGAACTCAAGGAGCAGGCTCGCCGGCTTACCGCTCTGGAAAGGCAAGTGGCCTATTACAAGGAAGAACTTCACCGCAACAGCGGGGCCCGGTATACTTTCGACAATATCGTATCTTCCAGCGTGTCCATGTCTCAGCTCAAGAAGGTGGCCCAGCAGGCGGCGCGCGGCAATTCCACCATCCTGCTTCAGGGTGAGAGCGGCACCGGCAAGGAACTTTTGGCCCACGCCATCCACAATGCCGGCCCGAGGCGCACCGGACCGTTTATCAAAGCCAACTGCGCCGCCATCCCCGAAAATCTTCTGGAATCAGAGTTCTTCGGTTACGCGGAAGGAGCCTTCACCGGGGCCAAGAAAGGCGGCAAACCGGGGAAGTTTGAACTTGCCAACGGCGGAACCCTGTTTCTGGACGAGGTGGGGGATATGTCTCCCAGCTTGCAAGCCAAGCTTTTGCGGGTCCTTCAGGACCGGGAATTTGAACGGGTTGGCGGCACGCAGACCATCCGGGTGGACGTCCGGATCATTGCCGCTTCCAACAAAGATCTGATAAGAATGGTCGCCGCGGGACAATTCCGCGAAGACCTTTACTACCGTTTGAACGTGATCAGTCTTCATATTCCGCCCTTGCGGGAGCGCAAGGAGGACATCTTGTCTTTGGTGGACTTTTTCATCCACAAATATAATGAAATGTTCAAGACCGCCGTAAAAGGCATCGATCCCGACGCTTTGCAGTTGTTGCAGGGTTACGACTGGCCGGGGAATATCCGGGAATTGGAAAACGTCATCGAGCGCGCCATGAACCTGGATGTGCGGGAGATGATCCGGGTGGAGCACCTGCCCGAAGAGATCCTTGCCACAGGCGGGGCAATCGGCTCTAGCGGGAGTCAGAGCGCCCCGGAGAGACATACATACCGGGAAGCGGTGGCCAGGGTGGAGTACGAGATGATTGCGGCCGCGCTGAGAGAGGCAGGTGGTAACAAAACTTTGGCGGCCAGGCAACTCGGCATGAGCCGATCCCGGTTTTATGAAAAGTTGAAGCAGCTCGGTTAGGACTTAAAAGGAGGGAGCCTTATGAGTAAGGAGTTTAATCTGGAGCGGCCCTGGTTCAGGCATTATCCAGCAACGATTCGACCTTCCATCGATTATCCGGAGATCCCCTTGTATCAGTTTGTGGACGATTCGGCCAAAGCTTTTCCAAACCGCGCTGCCACCATTTTTTACGGGGCCACGCTCAGTTTTAAACAGTTGGCGGGGATGGTCGATCAGATGGCGACGGCGTTGCATGCCCTCGGAATTCAAAAAGGGGAAAGGGTGGGGCTGATGCTGCCCAATTGCCCCCAGAGTCTGATTGCTTATAACGCGATCCTCAAGGTCGGGGGCGTGGTGGTCCAGACGAGCCCGATGTATGTCGAGCGGGAGATCGAATACCAGATGAACGACTCCGGCGCCCAGACCATGATCGTCCTGGATCTGTTTTACCAGCGGGTCCGCAATGTACAGGAGAAGACCGCCCTGAAGCGGATCATCGTCACCGGTCTGGAAGATTTCATGCCTTTCCCGTTAAATTTTCTTTACCCGTTAAAGCTTAAAAAGGAGGGAAAACGCGTAAAGGTCGAACCGGCGGAAGGTGTCTACCGGTTCAAGGAGCTTTTGCACAAGCACCAGCCCGCGCCGCCCAGGGTTGAGATCGACCCAGTGGAGGATCTGGCGCTGCTCCAGTATACCGGCGGGACTACCGGCGTTGCCAAGGGAACCATGCTCACCCACCGGAATCTGGTGGCCAACACCCTCCAGTCGCGGGAGTGGTTCGAACTCAAAGAGGGCGGCAAGGACATTCTTCTGGGAGTGCTTCCCTTCTTCCATGTCTACGGCATGACGGTGGCGATGAACCTGGCGGCATTGATCGGGGCCACTTTGGTAATCCTGCCGCGGTTTCAGATCGACGAGGTGCTGAAGACCATCGACAAATACCGTCCCACCCTTTTTCCCGGGGCGCCGGCGATGTATGTGGCCATCAACAACCATCCGGATGTGAAAAAGTACGATCTTTCATCGATTGTGGCTTGCATCAGCGGTTCCGCGCCGCTCCCGGTGGAGGTTCAAAAGAAATTTGAAGAGCTCACCGGCGGCAAACTTGTGGAGGGTTACGGTTTGACCGAGGCTTCGCCAGTCACCCATTGCTCGCCGATCTTCGGCCATCGCAAGATCGGAACCATTGGGATCCCGTTCCCGGACACCGATTGCAAGATCGTGGACCTGGCGACCGGCGAGGAGGAACTGCCTCAGGGAGAGGTTGGGGAACTGGCTGTCCGGGGGCCGCAGGTCATGAAAGGTTATTGGAACAGGCCGGAAGAGACGCAGATGGCCCTGCGCGACGGCTGGCTGCACACCGGCGACATTGCGCGCATGGATGAGGACGGCTACTTCCAGATCGTAGATCGCAAGAAGGATATGATTATCTCCGGGGGCTTTAACATCTATCCGCGCGATGTGGAGGAGATCCTCTACGAGCATCCGAAGGTAAAGGAGGTGGTGGTGGCGGGAGTTCCGGATGCGTATCGCGGCGAGATGGTGAAAGCATATGTGGTCCTCAAGGATGGGGTGACTGCCACGGAGGAAGAGTTCATCGAATACTGCCGGGAGAAGCTCGCGCGGTATAAGGTGCCGCGGGCGATTGAGTTCCGGGCTGAACTGCCCAAGAATCTGGTGGGCAAGATTCTGCGGCGGGTCCTGGTGGACGAGGAACGCAAGAAGATGGAGAAACCGGCATAAATGGCAGGGCCCCGGGGACAAGTCGAAGAAGGTGGTGGCGTGATTGTCAAAAGTTTTGGACAAAAAGGACGAACAGACCAGCGGTAAAGAGCGTAAAGAGCGGTTTATAACGGTATCCAGCATGCCGATCGAGAGTTGTTACCGCCCGGACGATCTGCCGGGCTTTGACTACCAGGCAAAACTGGGGGAACCGGGAGAGTTCCCTTATACCAGGGGCGTCTATCCCACCATGTACCGTGGACGGCTGTGGACCATGCGGCAGTTTGCGGGGTTTGGCACCGCCGAGGAGTCCAACCAGCGGTACAAGTACCTGCTGGCCAACGGGCAGACCGGCCTGAGCGTGGCCTTCGACATGCCGACCATCATGGGCTACGACTCGGATCACCCGCGGGCGGACGGCGAAGTGGGCAAGCTGGGGGTGGCCATTGATTCCCTGGCGGATATGGAGATCCTGTTTGACGGCATTCCTCTGGATAAAGTAAGTACTTCGATGACCATCAATGCGCCTGCATCCATCCTTTTGGCCATGTACATCGCGGTCGCCGAGAAGCAGGGGGTCTCGTCGGATAAGATTTCGGGGACGATTCAAAACGATATTCTCAAGGAGTACATCGCCCAGAAATCTTTTATCTTTCCTCCGCAGCCGTCCATGCGGCTGATCACCGACATCTTCGCCTTCGCGGCCAAGCACGTGCCGCGTTGGAATACGATCAGCATCAGCGGCTACCACATCCGGGAAGCGGGGGCCACGGCGGTTCAGGAACTTGCTTTCACCCTGGCCGACGGGCTGGCCTACGTGGAGGCGGGGATTAAAGCGGGTCTTGCTGTGGACGACTTCGCGCCGCGGCTCTCATTCTTCTTTAACGCCCACAACGACCTCTTTGAGGAGGTGGCCAAGTACCGGGCGGCCCGCCGGATCTGGAGCCGGTGGATGCGGGACAAGTTCGGCGCCAGGGATCCGCGCTCGTGGCTGATGCGTTTCCACACGCAGACCGCCGGGTGCTCGCTCACCGCGCAGCAACCTGAAAACAATATCGTGCGTACCACTATTCAGTGCCTGGCGGCGGTTTTGGGCGGGACCCAGTCCCTGCACACCAATTCCATGGATGAGGCCCTGGCCTTGCCTTCCGAGGAGGCGGTGCGGGTCGCGCTCAGGACCCAGCAAATCGTGGCCGAGGAGAGCGGCGTGGCCAACACCATCGATCCCCTGGGCGGGTCTTACTTCGTAGAGGCCTTGACGGACCGGATGGAGAAGGAAGCAGAGGAGTACTTTGAAAAGATTCAGGCCCTGGGCGGGGTGATTGCCGCCATCGACAAGAACTTCTTCCAAAAGGAGATCGCCGAGTCGGCTTACCGGTACCAGAAGCAGGTGGAAAGCGGCGAACAGGTGGTGGTGGGAGTCAATAAGTATGTGATCGACGAGCCGGCCCGGATTAAGCTGCTCAAGGTGGATCCCGAGGTGCAGGCCAGGCAGATCCGCCGCCTGCAACAGGTACGTTCCCAGCGGGACAACGGGCGGGTGCAGGCCGCCTTGCGCCGGCTGAAAGAGGCGGCGACAGGCGACGAGAACGTGATGCCGCCTATCTTGGAGGCGGTCAAGACCTACGCGACCCTGGGGGAGATTATCCAGGTCTTCCGCGAGGTCTTCGGGGAGTACCGAGAGCGGGCGGTCTTCTAGCTGCTGCTTGAATGATAATTGAGATATTGCATTGGCGAAGTACATGACGCAAGGCTAAACGAACAGGGGGATCCGGATGGACAGGAAAATTCGAGTGCTGGTAGCAAAACCAGGATTGGACGGGCATGATCGGGGAGCCAAGGTGGTGGCCAGAGCCTACCGGGATGCCGGGATGGAGGTTATTTACACCGGCCTGCATCAGACGCCGGAACAGATTGTGGCCACCGCGGTTCAGGAGGATGTGGATGTGGTGGGGCTGAGCATTCTTTCCGGCGCCCATGACACTCTGGTGCCGAAGATCACGCGGCTGTTGCGTGAAAACGGCATGAACGATGTGCTGGTCATCGTCGGCGGGATTGTTCCCGAGGACGATGTTCCGGATTTGCAGGCCGCCGGGGTGAGCGCCGTCTTCGGCCCGGGGACGACCACGGAAACCATTGTGGATTACACGCGGAGCAACGTGAAGCGCGATCTGCGCCAGGTGTTGTAAGTTTTCAGTTAGTGGCCGGCAACCCTTTTGACTTGGAGGGGTAACTGGTTGTGACATAAAGACATTGGGATGGGATAACTTGTACAGCGAAAATGTTATTGAGGATATTGTAGACCGGGTGCGGCGGGGCGAAAAGCGCACGTTGGGCCGGCTGATGACCCTGGTTGAGAATGGGGCGCCCGAGGCTCGTGAAATTATGCGCAAGCTCCATGCTTATACCGGCGGGGCGCACCTGTTGGGAATCACCGGTTCTCCCGGCGTCGGCAAGAGCACCCTGGTGGACCGGTTGACCGCCGCGTACCGGGCCGCCGGGCGGACGGTCGGGGTGGTGGCGGTGGACCCCACCAGCCCGTTTTCAGGTGGGGCAATCCTCGGGGACCGGGTCAGGATGCCGGAGATTGGGCTGGATCCGGGGGTGTTCATCCGGAGCATGGCCACTCGAGGGCATCTGGGCGGGGTGGCTCTGACCACCGGGGAGATCATCAAGATCCTGGACGCTTCGGGCAAGGACGTGGTGATCGTGGAGACGGTGGGGGCAGGCCAGTCCGAGGTGGAGATTATGGAACTGGTGGACACCACGATGGTGGTGCTGGCGCCGGGGCTGGGCGACGGGGTCCAGGCCATCAAGGCTGGTATTCTGGAGATCGGGGATATTTTTGTGGTGAACAAGGCGGACCGGGAGGGGACTGAGCAGACCGTGGCCGAGCTGGAGGCGATGCTTGATCTGGGCGAAGCGGCCCACGGGCGGCAATTCGATCCCGCGCACTTCGACCCCACCGGGCATCATGGCCTGTCCGAAGCGGGCGCAGTTAATACCGTCGGCGCCACTCGTGTTGCCGATACCGGCGCCGCGAATGCCGCCGGCATCCGAACGGTGAACATCTCCGATACCTGTACTGCCTGGCGGCCGCCGGTGCTCAAGACGGTGGCCCGCGACGACGTTGGGATTTCGGAACTACGCGACCAGTTGGACCGGCATTTGGCCTTTCTGGAGAAGAGTGGGTTGCGCCGCAAGCGCATGGTGGAGAGGTTCCAACGGGAGATTGTGGGAACGGCCGTGGAGCAGATTGTGCGGGAGATCCTGGGCCCGGTGCGCGAAAACGGCATGCTCAAGGAACTGGCTGCCAAAGTGGCGGCCCGCGAGATGGATCCGCATACGGCAGTGGAATTGATCTTGGGAGAAGGCCAAAATGGAAGAAGGTAGGAGACCAGATAGAAGCAACGGATAGAGAAGATGAGATAAGATAAGGGTGGAAACGTACGAAGGAAGAAGGAAGATAGAGGCAATTTTTTGAAAGGGGTTGATCACGGTGCGCTGTTACCGTTGTGGGACCGACAACCGCGATGATGAGGAGTTTTGTGTGGTCTGTGGCGCGCAACTTGTGGACAGCATACCGGTGATTCTTGGTGACCCTGCAAAAGGTAAAGAGATGGAACCGCAGCAAGAGTAGAAGATTAACGAGGCAAATGGCGGTGCAACTGATACAACTTTTGGCGGCCTGCTTCTTCGGGTTTCGAAGAAGCTGGCTTTTTTGGGGGTTTTGCCTGTTTTTTCTAGAAAATGTTATTTCCAGCCCCGGGTGATCCAGCGTTCAAAGGCCGAGACCAGATAGTAGAGCACGGTCGATAGCGCCACGAGGATGAGCAGGGAACTCATCACCAGGCTCATGTTGAACACCTGCCCGCCATAGACGATGAGATAGCCCAG
>JBLNCV010000181.1:0-6618 GCA_050260975.1 Syntrophothermus sp.
CAGCATCAGTTGGGCCTTTGTTAAATGCACCCTTTTTTAGCTGGTCGGACAGCGTGTGACTTCCAAAACTTTACCAGCAAAAAATTTTGCGCAACCTATTGACTTTTTATAGCTGGTCTAACTGATACGCGCACCAAGATATTCCCGGTCATTTACTGCCGTTTTTGAGCTGGTTTAGCGTACCCCCGTCAATCCCCAGGTAAACCTGCGGTACTTCTCCGACAATAACCCCCTCGGTAATCGGCACCTCCGTCCGGACCACAACATTTGCAGTAATCAAGGGCACCACGATCTTGATGGTCCCCTGTACTTCCATATATAATTTGTGGCGGGTCTGATTAATTCCCGCCTGCTCGTACTTATCACGCACAAAGGTTTCCACTGTCCCAATTGGGACAATCTTTACCTGAATCCACGGTCCGAAGCTGGCGAACAGCTGGCTTCCCAGAACCTGTCCTAAAGGAATGCGGATCCGCTCGTCGGCGATGCTCTTAAGCGCCTCTTGCACCTGGATGGTGGTCTCGGAGGCCAGCCGGTTGATCTCTCCGGTATTGGGTTGCATAAAGACAATCTTGCCCCGCGCGTCGGTTTTTATCGAATACAGGTCCTCGTAGCGCATACTGCGAACCATTTTTTCATTAATCGCTCCATTAATGGCCCTGGTGGCGATTACCCGCGCCCTGGCTTCGGCAATTTGTAGCAATGTGGGTTTCAACCGGCGATCCACAAAGACTACACTGGATAAGAAAAACAACAGCAGCGCCAGGAGAATGAGAAGCGTCCTGGATAATAGATGCCCCCCCAACCAGATGCCAGTTGTTCTCCCCCACCTCATCTTTTTTACCCCCTTCAATTACTATATGCTTATGGGGGGCGACTGGTGCATACCATCTTGGAGGCCATATCCATCTTTTCAAGCAATTTTACCCTTTGAAGCGGTATCTACTACCTTCTAAGCCATCTCCACCCTGGCAAAACGCCGCTTACCAGCCTGCAAAACACGTCCCGCTCCAATTTCAACCCGGAGATCCATATCCCGTACGACCTTCCCGTCAAGCTTGATTCCACCCTGGCTGATGAGCCGCCGCGCCTCACCGTTACTGCCGGCCAGCCCCGCTAGCACCACCAGCCTCACAATCCAAACCTGTCCGCCGGCCATCTCGCTGGCCGGTACCTTCACCACCGGGATATCCGCCGGAACCTCGCCCTTCTTAAAGATCAGGTCGAACTGAGCCTCCGCCTCCTGCGCCGCCGCCGGGCCATGGTAGATGGCCACAATCTCCCTGGCCAGCCGCCGCTTCACATCTCGTGGGTGCATGGTGCCCGCCTTCAACCCGGCCTCGAACTCCCGGATCTCCCCCATCGGCACGTCGGTAGCCAGCTCAAAGTAGTTGAGCATAATGCTGTCGGGAACGGACATGGTCTTGCCATACATCTCCGCCGGGGGATCCTCAATGGCAATATAGTTATCCAAGCTCTTACTCATCTTTTGCACCCCATCAATTCCAACCAAAAGGGGCATCATCATCGCCACCTGGGGTTCTTGTCCGAATTCCCTTTGCAAATCGCGCCCGGTAAGAAGGTTAAACTTTTGATCGGTGCCGCCCAGTTCCACATCTGCCTCGAGTGCCACTGAATCATAGGCCTGCATCAAAGGATAAAAGAATTCATGAATGCTGATCGGCCTGTTTTCGGCAAACCTTCTGGCAAAGTCGTCCCGCTCCAGCATTCTGGCCACCGTCATCTGAGACGCCAGCTTGATCACCTCCGCAAAATTCAGCGGAGCCAGCCATTGGCTGTTGAAGACAATTTTGGTCTTGGCCGGGTCCAGGATCTTGAAGATCTGATCCGCATAAGTCTGGGCGTTGGCCTTGACCTCCTCTTCGGAAAGCGCCTTGCGGGTTGCCGATCGGCCGCTGGGGTCGCCGATTCGCCCGGTAAAATCCCCAATTAGAAAATAAACCTCGTGACCGAGATCTTGAAACTGTTTCAACTTCCGGTAGACCACCGCATGTCCCAGGTGAATATCCGGTCGGCTGGGATCCGTCCCCAATTTGACACGTAGGGGGCGGCCCTCTCTTGCCGACTTCTCAAGTTTTTTGGCCAGCTCTTCTTCGTTGATAATCTCCACCGTGCCACGCCTCAATATCTCCAACTGCTCCTTGATGTCTATTTTTGACATCGTCATACCCCCTGTCCTGGTTCTCCCCTTGTTATTATCTTTTTATCTTTAGGCTTAACAGCCAACAAAAAACCTTCCGCCCCAGAAGGGACGAGAAGGTTTCTTCCCGCGGTACCACCCAATTTAGCAGGGCACAGCCCGGCTCGCTCATGTAAACTGCCACTCGGTCCAAACAACCAGGACCATATGGCAGCCCGCACCCGTTAACGGGGGTTTCCGGCAAAGCCTACTTAACCAAGCAACCTATCAAGCAATCATCAGTGCTCTCCTGGCTTACTGATGTTCAGCCCGCGGCTTCGGGGTGTACTTCAATCAGCCTCTTGCGCCGGTTCGCACCTGCCACCGGCTCTCTTTGGCATCCGGGCCGTTTACTCTCCCCGTCATCGCCATCCATTTTGTCATATTGTATCACAATGCCCTGCGAAGATCAATTCTAATCGCCGGGCGAGAGAAAAAGCTACCGACATTCACCATCCTGTGCTATAATAGACATGTATGACCTGAGAGCTTTAGGGGGAGTTTGGCGAATGAATACCAAGACCAAACGGATGGCGATCTATGTTGCTATCCTGCTAGTCTTCATCATGATTGGCTCGGCGGTGGGCATCATCGCCGGGACCCTCAAAACCGCGCCAAGGCTTGAGGATGTCCGGTTTAACCCGAAGATGACCACCACCCTGTACGACGTCCATGATGAGGTTGTCGCCAGGATCTTCAAAGAAAATCGCTTGCCCGTTCCCCTTGAGGAGATTCCCAAGACCCTCCAGGCGGCGGTAATCGCCATCGAAGATCAAAAATTTTACGAGCATCACGGTCTGAACTTTTTAGCCATCTTGCGAGCCCTGGTTACCGATATCCTTCACGGCGAAAAGGTCCAGGGCGGGAGCACTATCACGCAACAACTGGCCAAGAATGCCTTCCTTACCAATGAAAAAACCTTTATGCGAAAGATCAAAGAAGCGGTCTGGGCCATCCAGATCGAGCGCAAATACACCAAAGACGAGATTCTGGAGACCTATCTGAACGAGATCTACTTCGGCCACGGGGCTTACGGAGTGGAAGCCGCATCACAGTTGTACTTCGGCAAGTCCGTCAAGCAGTTGAATCTACCAGAAGCCGCTCTGTTGGCCGGCGTAACAAGAGGGCCCGGCTATTATTCACCCTACATCAACATGGAAGCGGCTCGCCGGCGGCGTAATACCGTGCTCGAAGTGATGGCCGATGTCGGGTATATCACCCGCGACCAGGCTGAAAACGCCAAAAAGGCTCCGATTACGGTCGTGGGCCTCAAACCCGGAAGGGCGCACGCCCCCTATTTTGTAGATTACGTAGTGCAACGGCTTCTGGACAAGTATGGCGAAGCCCAGGTCTATGGCGGAGGCCTCAAAGTCTATACTTCTCTGGATCTTAAGATGCAACTGGCGGCGGAAAAGGCCCTCCTCGACCTTCTTCCCAAGGGCAAAGTGGATGAGAATAAGCTTCAGCAGCCTCAGGGCGCTCTAATCGCCATTGATCCCCACAGCGGGTACATCAAGGCCATGGTCGGCGGGCGCGGCGAGGACAAGTTCAACCGGGCCGTCCAGGCGGTGCGCCAGCCTGGTTCGGCCATGAAACCATTCGTATATATTGCGGCCATCGACCGGGGGTATACCCCCGCCCAGATCATCGATGACTCCCCGGTGGAGTACAGCATGCCCGACGGGAGTATCTGGACCCCGCAAAACGTCGATAGCAAATTCCGGGGCCCCATCACGCTACGCAATGCCCTTGAACAGTCTGTAAACGTGGTAGCCATCAAGCTGTTGGATCAGATCGGCGCGGGCACCGTGATTGAATATGCCAAAAAGATGGGCATCACCACGCTGGTGGAAAGGGGAACTCTTAATGACCGGAACCTTTCCCTGGCCCTGGGCGGGATCACCCGGGGGGTCACGCCGCTGGAGATTACCGCGGCCTACGGCGTTCTTGCCAACCAGGGGATCCTTGTGGATCCCATCGCCATCGTCCGGGTCGAGGACCGTGATGGAAACGTCCTGGAAGAAAACCGGGCCAAAAAACAGATCGTGCTCAGTGAACAGACCTCGTATATTATCACCGACATGTTGAAGGGTGTTATCACGCGCGGCACGGGGCAAAACGCAGCTATCGGCCGTCCCGCGGCGGGTAAGACCGGCACCACCTCCGAGTATACAGACGCCTGGTTTGTCGGTTACACTCCAGATCTGGTGGCATCGGTCTGGATGGGCAATGACAACCCCAAAGAAAAACTGATCTTCGGCGACGTAAAGTTCGCCAGTTGGCGTTCGGCTCAAATCTGGGGGGCGTTCATGAGCCAGGCCCTGTCGGATACCCCGGTGCGGGACTTCCCCGTGCCGGCGGATATCGTGACAGCAAATATTGATGTGGATACCGGCCTGTTGGCCACCGACCGCTGCATAAACATCCGCACAGAGGTCTTTGTGCGCGGCACCGAGCCGACTCAATATTGTGATGCGCACGATCACGATTTTGGAGCCGGGGGCAATCCTTCGCCGGCAAATCCTACAACTCCGGAAAACCAGACAACTGCGGGAAAGCCGGTAAGTCCGGCCAGCCCGTCGAACCCTGGCACCAATCCGAATAACCAGAGTACTTCTCCGGGTGGAGCTAAGGGAACAGAAAAGCCGCCCGAGGGTAATGCTCTGAGAAATGGTACGGGTTCGCCAGTCGGGTTGGGACCATCTGTGCCGGGGCAAACATCGCAACCACCGGCGCAACCTACAACCAGCAACAGTATCCGCCCGCCGGTGGCCAACCTGATCAAGTTGGAGATCTGCACCGATCATGGGCTTCTGGCCACGGACGCCTGCCCGCGCGGCCAGGTGGTCACCAGGTGGTACAAGCGGGATACCGGGCAGGAGGTCAACTCCGCTGGCGCGGTTGTTCCCAACAGCTTCGCCCCAACCTATTACTGTGATGTGCACAAGAAGCCGTGATAGTTTGAGGGAGGAGACCATGTCCCATCAGCCACCGCTGCATGGATTTCGAACGTTCCTGATCGTCTGGGTCACGCAGTCGATATCCGTGTTTGGCAGTGCGCTCACGCTTTTTACCGTCAACATCTGGCTGGCCAAGGTTTTGTACCCAGGACCGGAACAGAAACCGGAGTTGGCGTTTGCGCTGGCGGCCATCAATCTGGCTTTTGCACTGCCCGAGGTGTTCCTCGCCCCCCTCGCCGGGGCGTGGGCCGACAGGCACGACCGCAAACTTACCATGATTACGATGGATCTTTTAAACGGCTGCCTCGGTTTTGTGCTTACAGTGTTGCTCATGACACATACGCTGCAATTATGGATACTGCTTACCCTCACGGCGCTCTTTTCCACCTTCTCCACGTTTCACTTCGCGGCCTTTGACAGCTCCTACGCCATGATCGTGCCTGAAAACCTGCTGCCGCGGGCCAACGGCATGATGCAGACGATGTGGTCGCTTTCCGGCGTTCTTTCTCCTGCGATTGCCGCTATGATCATCTCTATGCCCGCGCTGGCCCGGCAGGGGCTGGTACCAGGAGCGATGGGCGCGGCCCTCGGCCGCCTCGCCGATGGCACGCCCCTGGCAATAGCTATCGACGCGATTACATTTTTCGTGGCAGGCGTCACCCTGCTTTTTCTCTCAATTCCATCGCCGAAACGAGCTGAGCTTGGCGCTGCTGGCCGCAGGTTGAAAAAGAGCATCTGGGCCGACATAAAAGAAGGGGCAATGTACATCTGGCATCGCCGCCCACTACTATGGCTGCTCGGTACTTTTGCGGCCGCCAATTTGTTATCTTCGCCGATGGGAGTACTCCAGCCTCTCCTTGTGAAGTTCAACCTGGCCGGTGACTGGTCCGCGCGCGGTTTAACGTTTGAAACGGCTTTGGCTTTGCTTAGTACTGTGGGCAGTATCGGCGGGGTGGTGGGCGGTTTCTTTATCAGCGCGTGGGGCGGCCTAAAGACCAGGCGGGTCTATGGTGTGGTTGTGGCGTTGATCATCGCTGGGATGGCTCAGATCGTTTTTGGGCTGTCGACGGCGCTCTACCTCGCCGCCGCAATGGCTTTCATCCTGGACGCCATGCTTCCAATAATGAACGCGCATTCACAGACGATCTGGCAAACCCAGACACCGCACGAACTTCAGGGACGAGTTTTTTCGGTGCGCCGGTTGATTGCGCAGTTTACCTGGCCGTTCAGCGCCACGCTGGCCGGCTGGGCCGGGGGCGTGTTTAATCCCGGCATGGTAATCGCCGTACTGGGGGCATTGCTGGTGTTCTTTTGCGTGGGGCAGTTGTTCAATCCTTACTTGCGGGGCGTGGAAGACAAGGCCTGGCTCGACGAGATGGCCAAACAAACGGCCAAATACACCAGCAAATAGCCTTGCAGCGTTAACCAAAAACAACCGTTATAATAAGCCCTATTGGG
>JBLNCV010000182.1:0-2927 GCA_050260975.1 Syntrophothermus sp.
GTGACTCCCCCGCCGTGGTCGATGATCACCGTCTTGCCGTAACCGCCCTTCCAGCCCACAAAGATCACCCGGCCGCCAGCGGCAGCCTGAATCGGCGTGCCATAGGGAACCGCCAGATCGAAACCGGTATGAAAGCTTCGTACCCGAAAGATCGGATGGACACGCCATTCAAAACCAGAGGTCATCTTAAATCCCGTCACCGGCCACAGGAAAGAACCCGTGGACGGTGGAGCGCCTTCCTGCCGGCCGCCACCTTGCCGCTGCAACCAGGTCTCCAACTGCCTCGAAGTCTCCTCCTCCTCGGCCAGGGCGGCTTCGTACATTTTTCGCTCATTCTGGATGGCGGAGAGTTGTTTCTCCCGTTGTGCCTGCAGTTGTTCCATGGTGGCCACGGCGTTTACCGTATCCCCGCGGAGGCTGGCCATCCTGGCGCGGTAACGTTCCAGTTCGGCCTTGCGCTGTTCAATCTTCGACTTTTCGGCTTCCACCACGTTCTTCTCCGCCTTGACCCTCTGGAATAGCTGCACATCCGACTCCAGGATCCTTTGCAACAGCTCCAGGCGGATCATAAAATCAGTAAAATCCTCGGCAGTGAAGAGCAACTCCACATAGTTGAAGGCCCCCATCTCATAGATGGCCCGCACTCGATCCGAAAAATGTTTCTGAACCTCCATCATCTCGCCGTTGGCCACGGTGAGATCCGCCTCGGCCTCCGCAAGCCGCCGTTCCGCTTCTGCCACCTGGCGAATGCTGGTTTGCAGATCCCGTTCGATGCGCGCCAGCCGGTCTCTGGTCTGGTCCAGCTCTTGTTCGGTACGTTCCAGCGCCGCCAGGACCTTCTGCTCTTCCTTTTTTTTCCTGGTAATCTTGATCTGGGTGGAATAGATCTGCATATTGATGTCCTGCATCTCCGCCAGGGGGTCCTTTGGCGCCTCCGGCGGCGGAGCCGACTTCTCCGCCCGGGTAACGGCAGGCAGCGGTAAGCTGAACAACGCCCCGATCACTAAAGCAACCACCCATCGAATGGCCGCTACTCGGACATCCGTCAACCGAACAACCGCCAATCGCCTTGTGCGAAACCAATTCATCTGCATGCCACTCCTTTACACATGCAAGAAGCGTTTGACCGAAATAAGACTGCCGATGGCGCCGACTAACGCCCCGGTCCCCATCAGAAAAACGGTAATCCTGGTCAAAATCGCGTCGTGGCTAATCAAAGGCACAAAAGGTAAAGACACCTGGGCCCTGTTAAGCAGGATCAGATAACTCTGATCCACCACCAGCGTGGCAATAATCGCCCCGGCCAGCCCCAGGAAGATTCCCTCGAAAAGAAACGGCCAACGGATGAACCAGTCGGTGGCGCCCACCAGTTTCATGATCTCGATCTCCCGCCGCCGGGCAAAGACCGTCAGCCGAATGGTATTGGTGATGATGAAGATGATCGCCACGCTCAAGAGCAGCGCCGCAATACTGGTAAGGATCCAGACCGTGCGGGTGAAGGCGAAGAGCCGGCCCACAAACTCCTTTCCGTAAGAGACCTTCTCCACCCCCGGAAGCTTGGCCACCTGTTCCGCGACCCAGGTCAGCCGGCCCGGTTCCCGGTTCCGCACCTCAAACATGTCCGGCAAGGGATTGCCGCTGATATAGTTAAAGATCTCCCCCCGCCCCCCGAATTGATTTTTGAGCCGCTCCAGAGCCTTTTCCCGGGAGATGAAATCCACAGACTTCACCGTTTCAATATGCCTGATCTGATCCTCCAGGAAAGACCTCTGCTCCGCGGCCAGCCCGTCCTTCAGGAAGACCCGGATCTCCACCCGGCCTTCGAGCACGCCGCCCACGTAGTTCAGGTTGAAGATCAGGAGGAAAAAGGCTCCCAGGATGATGAGAGACAGAGAGGTAATGCTTACTGAGGCCAGGGTCATCAGCCCGTTCTGGCGAAAATTTCTGGCCCCTTGCAAGACCAGCCGCCCCACCGTACTAATTCGCATAGCCGTAGGCCCCCTCTCTCTCGTCCCGGATGATCATACCCTTTTCGATGGCCACGACCCGGCGTTTCATCCGGTTGACAATATCCCGGTTGTGGGTAGCCATGATCACCGTTGTGCCGCGCCGGTTGATCTCGCTCAGAAGCTCCATGATCCCCCAGGAAGTGTCGGGGTCGAGGTTTCCGGTGGGCTCGTCCGCCAACAGGACAAGCGGGTTATTGACGATGGCGCGCGCCATGGAGACTCGTTGCTGCTCGCCCCCGGAAAGCTGGTGCGGCATCATTTCCGCCTTATCCCGCAACCCAACCAGTTCCAGGATCGCCGGCACCCGCCGCCGGATCTCCCGGCGCGGGATCTCGATGACCTCCAGAGCAAAAGAGACATTTTCATATACCGTCTTTTCGGGCAGGAGTTTGAAATCCTGAAAGATGACGCCGGTGTTACGACGCAGGAGGGGTATTTCGTGGGGTTTAAGGCGGCTGACGTTCTTGCCGCCTACCAGGACCTGGCCTTCGGTGGCCAGCTCACTGCCGATGATCAGCTTGATGAAGGTTGATTTCCCGGCGCCGCTGGGGCCCACCAGGAAGACAAAATCCCCCTTGGGAATATGCAGGTCAATATTGGACAGCGCAATTACCCCGGTGTTGTAAGTCTTGCTGACATTGTATAGTTGGATCATGGCGCGCTCCTTCCCGAAAACCGAAAAAATATGATCCACGCATCTCTGGCTACTGATATCTTTCGCAGGAACAGGTACTTTTCGCGGGAATTGCGAAGAAGGTTTGCCGCATGCAAACGAACTTCCTGTAAAATCCTAAAAGAAATGGCCAAATCCTAGTTAATTATAGCCCATTGATTCAAGGTTTTCAACCCAAAACGCGCAAAGCTCCAGCCAGCTTTTTTTGGCATATTGCTGACCTTGCATTTTTTGGGCCGTATTTG
>JBLNCV010000183.1:0-11134 GCA_050260975.1 Syntrophothermus sp.
CCTCATGAAGATTCGCACCATCCATCTTCTCTCTGTGCTTCGGACGAGTATGTACTTCTTCCCGTCAATGCCTTTGGTTGTATTCATTTTCCACTATTATAAATTAGTATATGCAAAAAGTCAAGATAAATAAGATAAAGTGTTAGTGTCAAGCAAATGGTGGTCAACTTCTTTTTTGTCCTGCTGGCAGGAATTTCCCCAGGCTTTCAGAAGTAATAACGCCAGGGTGTTTTGGGGCAAAACTAGTTTTGCATTGTAAAATCGTAAGGACGGTGCCCTGATTGGAGAGACCAGGGGAGAAATCAGGATCAGCACGGCCGGATCTACGGGTCGACCGCTACGATGCAGTGGCGGAGGTAATTCTTGCGCAGGCCCAAAAAGAAGGGGTTTACGCCATCGGCCGTTTTCAGGACAAGCGGGAGACCACCGTGTCGGTGATCAACGGGCGCACGGATCAGATGGCCGCCGACCTGGCCAGCGGGGTCGGGGTGCAGGTTTTCACGCCGGAAGGTTACAGTGGCTTTGCCAGCACGGATGAGCTTACCGCCGAGGCGGCGGCGGAGCTGGTGCAAAGGGCGGCGGGGCTGGCGCGGGCCTCGGCGGCTTACGGCGCGGAACATTCCGCCATCAATTTTGCCGCGGCCGGGGTGGCAAAGGATCGGGTGTTACCCGGCCAGCGTTATCCCTTTGACTACCTGGAACTGGCGGAACAGGAAAAGCGCGTTCTGGAGATCAACCGGCGGGTGCAGGACCTGAACAAGCGCCTGTCGGTGCGGACCATCTTTCAACTGGTGGAGGAGGACTGGCGGGTTATCCGCAGCGACGGCACGGATACCGTCTTCCGGATGCCGCGGGGGTTCATCTACCACCTGATTGTGGCCAGGGAAGGAAAAAGGACCGCCACGGTGCGCACCAGCGTCTCCGGCGGCGGCCCGGAACTGTTGCTGGACGATGCCGTGCAGGCCAGGCTCAGCAGGCGGGCTGCTTCCGCGGTTGATCTGGCTGTCAATCTCCTGGCAGCGCCTCATATCAAAAGCGGTCACTATAAACTGGTCGTCGATTACGCGCTGGCCAAGGGGCTGGCGCATGAGGCCTTCGGCCACGCCGCCGAATCGGACGCCATGGAGACCTCGATCCTGGGGCAAAACGGCCGGTTCCGCACCGGCGACGAGGTGGCGGCTCCCACTGTTTCCATCATTGACGGGCCGCTGGAGGGCGATTACGCCTACCAGCCGGTGAGCGCCAACGGCGTGCCGCGGCGGACGGTGGAGATCGTTAGCAGGGGCAGGCTGAAAGCGGCCCTGGCGGATCTCTTCTCCGCCGAGAAGGCCGGTGTGGCCGTCACGGGGGCGGGGCGGGCGGAGGCCTATTACCACATTCCCGTCCCGCGGATGTCCAATATCCGCATTCAGGTGGAAGATCCCATCCCGTTGAACAAGGATTTTGAGGATGCCACTCCGGAAGATCTCTACGCGATCTTGCGGCGTTACCACCTGATCCAGCCTGGAGAAGAAGCCCTTTATTTGACCGGATACGTGGGCGGCCAGGTCAACCCCCGGCACGGCGACTTTGTCTTCAATTGCACGGGGATTTACACCCTGAGTGAACGTTGTGTCCTACACCAGCCGGCCATCTTCAGCGGCAAGGTGCTTTCCGCTCTTCATGCCATCCTGGCGGGGATCGGTCCGGTTCATACCGATGCCATGGGGACCTGCGGCAAGGCCGGCCAGGGCGTGCCTTCAAGCGGCGGCGCCCACGCTTTTCTGGTCATCGATCGCCATAATGATATTACCATCGGGGGTGAATGAGCATGACGGCGGACTTTAGTGCGGGCGCGCTGGCCGAGGCGCTGGAGGCGTACCGCCGGAATTCCCCCAGAACTGACCTGGCTTTGGACGGATGGCGGTTTGAACTCAACCAGGCTCATTCGGTGGGAATGGGCTTAAAGGATAACAAGCTGGGCGGCCCCTATGCTTCCCCGGCATTCCGGCGGCAGACCAGCGGAGAGATCTACCTGATCTGGGCCGACGGCCGGCGCAGCGTGTCCAGGATTGACAGCAAGGTTCTGGCGAATCTGCCGGAGCGGATGGAGGTCTGGCGCAGCGCCTCCTATACCGAAGAAGTCGGCGCCGAGATTCTGCCGCCCGCGGAGTTGCCGAAGGTCAGGCTTTTTGATGGCCGGCTGGCGGAGGTGGTGGATAAAGACAACCCCTACCTCTTTGCGATTCTCGACCGCATCAGGAAAGAGCTTCCGGCGTATGGCGTGGAGTTTGTGGACGCGGAAGCCTCGGCGATGCGCATCCAGCGCAGCGTCTTCAATTCCAGGGGGATTTCCGTGGAGTATGAGCACACGCTCTTCAGCTTCTACGCCTCGGCGGATCATACCTATTCGGAGTCGTTTCACGAACGGCGCCTCCCTCTTGAAGAAGAGCTCACTGCCCTGATCGAGGAAGTGGGGAAGACCACGGCCCAGCTCAAAAACCCTGGTTCCCTGGCTTCCGGGCCGATGCCGGTGCTCCTCTCCTCCCGCGTGGTGGAAAGTATGGTGGACAGGTACCTGGTGCACAGCCTGGCCGGGCATAATGTGGTCAACGGCCAGGCGGCTTACCGGCTCGATGATTTTCTTGCCCGCGAGCAAACGATGCGGCCGGATCTCAGTCTGACTCTCGATGTGACCAAAGACCTGCGGCCTGGGTCCTACCGGTGCACCAGGGAAGGAGTGCCGGCGGGACGGCTCCCGCTCATCAAGGATGGCCGCCTGCAGACGCCGCTTCTGGACGTCAAGTACGCCAGGAAGGCCGGACTGGCGCCCACTCCACTGTTGTCCGACCTGTCCAGCCTGGAATTGAATCTGGGCGAGACCGCCAGCGTGGCGGAACTGGTCAAGGAGCTACCCAGAGGGCTGGTGGTCTACAGCGTCCTGGGGCTGCACACCCAGGATGCGGCATCCGGCAATTACTCCCTTACCGCCGGTCAGGCGCTGGCCGTGGAGAACGGTAAGATTACCGGCAAGGTCAAGGCGGTGATTGCCGGCAACTTCCTGGAAGACCTCCGGGATCCCCGGACAAAAACGGGCCTGGAACCGGGGAAGGATTTTCCGGCGTTGCTGGTGCAAAGCGCGGTCACCGTGGAGTAGCTAATGCTAATATTGTGGAGTAGTTAATATTTATAGAGCAATCGCTACTGCGGATAGTCAAAGTAGCCGAGGATTTTGCCATGAACGATTGATTCGGGGGGAGTTACATGCAGCTTGCCGAAAGGGTCAAGACCATCAGCCCGTCGCCAACCCTGGGCATCGATGCCCGGGCGAAGCAGATGAAATCCGCGGGGATACCGGTGATTAGCTTCGGGGCCGGCGAACCGGACTTCGATACGCCCCAGCATATCAAGCAGGAAGGAATAGAAGCCATCCGGCGAGGTTTCACCAAATACACCCCCACGCCGGGGATCCCGGAGCTGAAGCAGGCCATTTGCGACAAACTCGAAAAGGACAACGGCTTAATCTATGAGCCCTTTGAAATAATCGTCTCGGTGGGCGCCAAGCATGCGTTGTACAACGCATTTCAGGTTCTGTGCAACCCCGGCGATGAAGTGATTCTCCTGGCGCCTTACTGGGTGAGTTACGCGGAGCAGGTGAGGCTGGCCGGGGCGGCGCCGGTGGTGGTGGAGACCAGCGCGGAAAACGGCTTCATCCCCGATGTGGAGGCCATTGCCGCCCGGCTCACTCCCCGGTCGAAGGTGCTGGTGCTCAATTCCCCGAACAACCCCACCGGTGCGGTATATCCGCGGTCCATTCTGGAGCGGGTGGCGGAATTGGCCGTATCAAGGGATCTGGTGGTTATTTCCGACGAAATCTACGAGAAGCTGGTTTACGGGGAAACGGAACACGTCTCCATCGCGGTTCTGGGGCCGGAGATCCGGAACCGGACGCTGGTGGTCAACGGGGTCTCCAAGACGTATGCCATGACCGGTTGGCGGATCGGTTACGCCGCCGGCGACCGCCGGCTGATCAAGGCCATGGCCGATCTGCAGAGCCACAGTACCTCCAATCCGGCTTCCATGGCGCAGATGGCCAGCCTGGCGGCGCTCACGGGAACCCAGGAGCCGGTGGAGGAGATGCGCCGGGAGTTTGCCGTGCGCCGGGATCTGATGGTCGCCGGCCTGAACCGGATTCCCGGCGTGGAGTGTCACCTGCCCCAGGGAGCGTTTTACATCTTTGCCAGGGTTTCCAGCCTTTTCGGGCGCCGGGCGAAGGGCGGCACGGTGATCGACGGTTCGGAGGCGCTGGCGGAGTACCTGCTCACCGAGGGCCATGTGGCGGTGGTACCGGGCACGGCTTTTGGAGCACAGGATTATATCCGGCTTTCTTACGTCACTTCCCGCGAGAAAGTGGAGGCAGGGCTGGCGCAAATCCGCGCGGCGGTCGACCAGTTAAGCTGATTTTCCAACAGGGGTGATGCGCATGAAAGATGCGAAACTGGGCACGCAAGAAGAGAAACTCATGGAGGCGGCCACGGTGGCCTTGAAAGACTGCATGGGGCTCAAATCCGGCGAGAGCGTGCTGGTGGTGGTGGACACGCCCCAGCGCCAGGTGGGTGAGCTGTTTTTGACGGCTGCCCGCAAGCTGGGAGGAGAAGCGATGCTGGTGGAGATGGCCCCGCGAGCCACCAGCGGCACCGAGCCGCCGGCGGTGATCGCCGAAGCCATGAAGTACGCCGATGTGGTCCTGATACCCACCAGCAAGTCTTTGTCGCACACCAGAGCCAGACACGAGGCCTGCCGGGCCGGGTCCAGAATCGCGAGCCTGCCGGGCATTACCGCGGAGATCATCGCCCGTTCCCTGGCGGCGGATTACGAGCGCATCGGCCGCCGCAGCGAAGCGGTGGCGGCCATTTTGACCAGGGGCAACCAGGCGCGGATCACCACCCCGGCGGGAACGGATCTGACCATGTCCCTGGCAGGGCGGACCGCCGAACCGGATACCGGGATCTACCGGGCCCGAGGTTCTTTTGGAAATCTGCCGGCCGGCGAAGCGTACATTGCGCCGGTGGAAGGGACGGCGCATGGGCTGCTGGTGGTGGATGGCTCCATGGTGGGAACCGGGCTTCAAAACAGCCCGCTAAGGATCACGGTGGAAAACGGTTATGCCACCAGGATCGAAGGGATGCCCGCGGCCAGGTTGGAAGAGGCCATCAATCCTTTAGGCCAGCCGGCCCGGAACATCGCCGAGCTTGGGGTCGGCACCAACGACCAAGCGATCTTGACCGGCAATGTACTGGAGGATGAGAAGGTCCTGGGGACGGTCCATGTGGCGCTTGGCAACAACAGCAATTTCGGCGGCAAGGTGCAGGTGGCCAGCCATCTGGACGGTGTCCTTTTGAAGCCGACCCTGGTGGTGGACGGGGAAGTGGTAATCCGGGAAGGAAAACTGTTGATCGAATAGGAAGGGAAGAGCATTGGAGATCGCAATCATTGGCGGCACGGGGGTCTATGACCCCAGAATTCTCAGCAACATTCGTGACGAACGGGTTCAGACCCCGTACGGCGAGGTAACCCTCAAGGCCGGCGAGTATCAGGGCCGGGAGATCGCCTTTTTACAACGGCACGGGGAAGGACATGCCCTGCCTCCGCACAAGATCAACTACCGGGCCAACATCTGGGCGTTAAAGAAGCTGGGGGTGAAAAATGTCTTTGCCACCTCGGCGGTGGGCTCCCTGAACAAGCTGATGAAGCCCGGCGACTACGTGCTGTTGGATCAGTTTATCGACTTCACGAAAAGCCGGATCTATACCTTTTTTGAAGGGGGCAAGGCCGGGGTGGTGCATGTTGATTACACAGAGCCTTATTGCCCGGAGTTGCGGGCTCTCTTGAAGAAAGCGGCGGATGAGCTGGGGATCAAGGCTCATGATCGTGGTTGCTATGTGTGCACGGAAGGGCCCCGGTTTGAGACCCCCGCGGAGATCAAGATGTTTGAGAGCCTGGGCGGGGATCTGGTGGGGATGACCAACGTTCCCGAAGTGGTCTTGGCCAGGGAAGCCGAACTCTGTTACGGTGTGATCGCCATGGTCACCAACTGGGCCGCGGGGATCTCCAAGACCGCTCTTACCCACGAGGAGGTTCTGGAGATCATGGCCGCCAATGGCGAAAACATGAAGCGGCTTCTGATGCGGACTGTGGAACTTCTACCTCCGAACAGGGATTGTGCCTGTCAGCATGCCCTGCACGGGACGGCCGGTATTATTAACGAGTAGCCCTTATTGATTGGACGACGATTATTGACGAGTGACTCTTTGGGCGGAGGTGTGGCGTAATTGTCATCTGAGGCGACCAGCCGGGTGAAGACCATGGAGTGGAAAGACGGGGTTCTTTACCTGGTGGACCAGCGTAAGCTGCCCTTGCAGGTGGAAGTGGTGGCCTGCCGGAGCTATAAAGAGGTGGCGGAGGCCATCGTCAAGATGGTGGTGCGGGGGGCGCCGGCCATCGGTGCGGCGGCGGCTTTTGGCGTGGCAATCGGCGCGCGGGAGTTTTCCCTGCCCGGGGATGCTTCGCCGGAGGAGGCACGCACCGGTTTCTTTGTGCACCTGGAAGGTGTCTTCACCACGCTCTCCAAAACTCGGCCGACCGCGGTAAACCTCTTCTGGGCCATCGAGCGGATGCGCCGGGCGGGCAGGGAGCATCAGGAGGCGGGAATTACCGCGATCCAGGAGGCGCTGGAGCGGGAAGCCCTCGCCATCGCCCGCGAGGATGTGGAGACGAACCAGCGAATCGGCCGGTTTGGCGCCGAACTGGTCCCGCCAAAGGCGGGGATTCTCACCCATTGCAATGCCGGGGCGCTGGCCACAGTGGAGTTCGGTACGGCCCTGGCGGTGATCCGTTTTGCGCACCAGGGTGGCAAAGAGATCCATGTCTATGCGGATGAGACGCGGCCGTTTTTGCAAGGGGCGCGCCTGACGGCGTGGGAACTGCAGCAGGATGAGATTCCGGTGACGCTGATTACCGACAACATGGCGGCTTATGTCATGCGCCGGGGGCTGGTGGACCTGGTGGTGGTGGGTGCCGACCGGATTGCGGCCAACGGCGACGTAGCCAACAAGATCGGTACTTACGGCCTGGCTATTCTGGCCAGGGAGCACAACATCCCGTTTTACGTGGCGGCTCCGACTTCCACCATCGACATGTCGATCACGAGCGGCCAGCAGATCCCCATTGAAGAGCGCTCCCCAGAGGAGGTCACGCATATCTTCGGGCACCAGGTGGCGCCTGCCGGCATTGCCGTCTTGAACCCGGCTTTTGACGTGACACCCAGCGGTTATGTTTCGGGGATTATCACCGAGAAAGGCATTGTCCGGCCTCCATACACGGAGAGCCTGCCGGCTCTTTTCAGCGGAGCTTGAGGAGAGAGCCGGGTTTTCACGTTTGGAAATCCATGCATTTGAAAGATCTCACAGAAGCTGAGCTGGAGGAGAGGGAAAATGAGCAAGCCAAGCACCGCAAGCAAGTCGATGGTCCGGGACATGAGCCTGGCGCCGGAAGGACACCGGCGCATCGACTGGGTCAAGGAGCACATGCCTGTTTTAAACGAGATCCGGGCGGAATTTGAGAAGACCAAACCCTTCAAGGGCAAAAAAATCGCCCTGAGCATTCATCTGGAGGCCAAGACGGCTTATCTGGCCAAGGTATTGCAAGCGGCGGGAGCGGAGATGGCTGTCACCGGCAGCAACCCACTTTCCACCCAGGACGCCATAGCCGCGGCGCTGGCGGAGGACGGGCTCACGGTTAACGCCTGGCACGGCGCCACGCCGGAGGAGTATCGGGAGCATCTCAACCGCACTCTGGACTTCGGGCCGGATTTGATCGTCGATGACGGCGGGGATCTGGTCCATATGCTGCATACCGCCCGCCAGGATCTGCTGAAAAACGTACGGGGCGGGAGCGAGGAGACGACCACCGGGGTATTGCGGCTCAGGGCCATGGAACGGGAAGGCGCCCTGAAATTCCCCATGGTGGCGGTGAACGACTCTTTATGCAAGTACCTCTTTGACAACCGTTACGGTACCGGGCAGTCCACCTGGGACGGGATCATGCGCACCACCAACCTGGTTGTGGCCGGCAAGGTGGCGGTGGTGGTGGGTTACGGCTGGTGCGGTCGCGGGGTGGCGATGCGGGCCGAGGGGCTGGGGGCCAGTGTGGTAATCTGCGAAGTGGACCCGATCAAGGCCCTGGAGGCGCAGATGGATGGATATCAAGTAATGCCCATGGCGGAGGCGGCCAAGATCGGAGACTTCTTTATCACGGTCACCGGGTGTAAAGATGTGATCCGGGGCGAGCACTACGAGGTGATGAAAGACGGTGCGATTCTCTCCAACGCCGGCCACTTTGACGTGGAAGTGAACAAGATTGACCTCCAAAAGATGGCCAAATCCAGGCGCGTCGTCCGGACAAATATTGAGGAGTTTGTGATGCCGGACGGCCGGCGCCTCTACCTTCTCGGCGAGGGCCGCCTGGTGAATCTGGCCTGCGCCGACGGCCACCCGGCGGAGATTATGGATATGAGCTTCGCTTTGCAGGCGATGGCTGTTCATTACGTGGACACGCACTTTGGCCAACTGGAAAACAAAGTGTACAAGTTGCCGGTGGAGATCGACGAGCGGGTGGCGCGGTTGAAGCTCAAGGCCATGGGGATCGGGATCGACAGCCTCACCCCCGAACAGGCTCAGTATCTCAAGAGCTGGCACGAGTAACGCACTCCGGCCGTCCATAGCCGGTGCGTCACCTCACCGTCCAGCATGCGCGGGATTCTATGGGAACAAGGGGGGAATGCAGGTGCAGGATACACAGCAAAATAAGAGCTTAAGCCCGGCGCCGCGAATTCTGATTGCCGGGGCCACGGTCTTGACCATGGATAGCCGGAATACCGTTCATGCTCCGGGAGATATAGCCATTGAAGGAAGCAAGTTGATCTATGTGGGAAGGCCAACCGGGATTGCCAGCGTGGACGTTTCGTCTCCCTCTCCGGCTCTACCGGCGGGTTGGCGCCCGGACCGGGTGATCGACGGCCGGGGGAAACTTGCCATGCCCGGTCTGGTCAATACGCACACTCACGCGGCCATGACCCTCTTGCGCGGGGTGGCGGAGGATCTGCCCATCAAGGAGTGGCTGGAGACCAAGGTCTTCCCGCTGGAAGACAAGTTGGACGGCGAAGCGGTCAACTGGGGCACCAAGCTGGCGGCGCTGGAGATGATCCGGACCGGAACCACCACTTTCGCCGACTTCTACTTTTTCATGGAGGACGCCGCCCGGGCGGTGGAAGAGAGTGGCTTGCGGGCCTGCCTTTCCCGCGGTCTGACGGATATCGCCGGTGGGGGAGAGCAACGGCTTTCCGAGGCCAGGGCGCTCTTCCGAAACTGGCATGGGCAGGCCGACGGGCGGATTACCACCGCCCTGGCTCCCCACGCACCGTATACCTGCAGCCCGGCGTTTTTGGAGCAGGTGGTCGAGGCGGCGCACCAGATGGATGTGGGTATTTTTACACACATCGACGAAGGCCGGGGGGAAGAAGAGGAGTTTCAAAAACGCTACGGGATCTCCGAGGTGGCCATGCTGGAGAAGGTGGGACTGTTCACCAGGCCAGTGGTGGCGGCGCACTGCGTCCACGTTTCCGAACCGGATCTCGATATTCTGGCCCGCAACGGGGTTGTGGTGGCCCACAATCCTACCAGCAACATGAAACTCTCCAGCGGGGCGGCCCCGGTGCGGCGAATGCTTGAAAAGGGCATCCGCGTGGGGATAGGCACCGATGGCGCAGCCAGCAACAACGATCTGGACATGTTTGAAGAGATGCGCCTGGCGGCGCTTTTACAAAAGCTGGTCACGGCGGATCCCACTTCATTGCCGGCGTCGCAGGTGGTGGCCATGGCTACCAGGGAGGGGGCGGCCGCCCTGGGGCTGTCCGGCGTCACCGGGCGGTTGGAGGCTGGCCTGGCCGCGGACCTGGTTCTTTTGAATTGGCGCCAGGCTCACTTTGCGCCCTGGCATGATCCATATTCGAACATGGTTTATGCCGCACATGGGCTGGATGTGGAGATGACGATCGTCAACGGGCGGATCCTGCTTGAAAACGGCCGGGTCCTCTCCCTCGACGAAGAAAGGGTGCTGTTTGAAAGCGAACGTATGGCAAAAAAGTTGCTGGCCTGATAGTTGCTTGAGAGTGGTTGTTTGAAGGAGGAATACCGCGAGCCGCCGCATGATCTTCCAGAAGTGGTTTTAAGACGCTCCGTCCGGGGCGTTTATTTTTTTAGCCAGGGGGGGAAGTTAATCCTGTGGCACCAGAGATCTCGAGAGGAGGGTTTGCCCTTGCGGGTCAAGGCACTTTTAAAGCTGCCCGGGGTTTTGGCGCGAAAAGCGGGGGCGATTGTGTTGCGCGCCGTGCCGGAAAAGCGGTTGGCCAGAGGGTTGGTTGGCCTTGGCAACCTGGCGGGCCTTTTTATGAAGATCAACACCATTGAACGAGCGTTTGTAAAAAGGCTCTGGACCACAGCCAACAGGGAGGAGAAGGAGATCATCGCCCGGATTTTGGCCAGGGTGATAAAGCGGCGGATCCGGTGAAGCGATGGATCCGGCAAGAGCAGGCTGATCGTAAAACCGTAAAGGGGAATGGACTGTGAAGCAAAAGACCAGGGAGCAAGTGGAGAAAAATTTGCGAGAAGGCCTCCGAAAGTTTGGTTCGGAATACGCCGCGGAAGATAAAGCGGGAGACGGTAACTCGGGGTATGTTCCAGATTACGCCTCAGACTACCTGGCCAACACGGCGGGCAGCATGATCTACAATCCCCGCCCGTTTGAGGCCCAGAATTCCGATGAGTCGCAAAATCTGGCGGATGTGCTTGAGACGGACAACCATGAATCTGGCGCCGCCGGCTCCACCCGGCCCACCGGCCCTGCTGCTTCGGCCGGTTATGGCGCACGGCGGCGGAAATAGGCCTCCAAAAGCTCTGTTCGTAGGGAAAACTTCATAAAAAGGCCCATGGTGCACCATGGGCCTTAAAGATCAAATTGGCTGGGGGGGAAGGAATCGAACCCTCACTCGTGAATCCAGAGTCCACTGTCCTACCTTTAGACGACCCCCCAATAGGTC
>JBLNCV010000184.1:0-4325 GCA_050260975.1 Syntrophothermus sp.
CTTACCTTTCCAACCAGACACCGGCCAGGCTGTCGTAACCAGAGGGGTGGGGGACGTAACCTTTGACGGCGCGATTCGTGGCGACGGCCGGGGTGGTGTGGATCAGCGGCGCCCATGGAGCGTCCGCCTGGATGATGGTCTGCGCCTTTTGGTAGATCCGGGATCGGGACGACTGATCCGGTGTGGAGCGGGCCTGCATGAGCAAGCTATGGAGCTTTGAGTTCCTGTAAAACATGGTGTTGCCGAAGGTGCCGCCACTGATGTTGCTGGAGTCCAGCAGGGCATGGATGAAATTGTCCGGGTCGCCATTTTCGCCGGTCCACCCCATCAGGGCCATCTCGTGCTCGCCCTGAGAGGTCTTTTCCAGGAAGTCGGCCCAGTCAAGTTCGCGAATCTGTACATCTATGCCTACGGAGGCCAGATCGGTGCGGATAGCTTCAGCGACAGCAATTGGTTTTGGCAGGTAAGGCCGTGCCAGGGGCATTACCCACAGGGTGGTGGCAAAGCCGTTCTCATAGCCCGCCTTCTTGAGCAGAGCCCGGGAAGCCGGTGGGTCGAAGCGGTAACTCTGGTCGTTCTTTGGTGAAGTGCCCTTGGGTGAAGCCGTAGATGGAGCCGCAGAGGAAGCCACAGAGGAAGCCACAGAGGGAGCCACAGAGGGAGCCACAGAGGGAGCCACATAAGGAGCCGCATTCCGGCCCCAGACCGATTCGGGCAGCGGGCCGTCAGCGGGCTCCGCCAGGCCGCCGTAGATCTCGTTGGCAATCCGTTCTTTATTGATGGCAAGATTGATCGCCTGGCGCACCAGTACGTTATCAAAAGGCTTCCTGGTATTGTTAAGAGACAGGAAGGCAATATTGAACCCCTCGCGCAGGTAAAGGTTGAGGCGGGGATCCTGCTTGACGACGGCGGCCTGTTCGGGCGTGAGATTGTCGATGATGTCCAGATTGCCTGTGCTAAACTCACGGAACAGGTTGTATGGATCGCTTATTACCTCGTAAATGATCCTTTCCGGGCGCCTTGTTCCCCAGTAATCAGGGTTGGCCCGGAGGATGATGCGTTCCCCCGGCAGCCATTTCTCCAGGGCAAAAGGCCCGGTTCCCACCGGATTGCGGCCAAAATCGGCTCCGTACTTCTGAAAGGCCGCCGGGCTGGCGATGCCGAAGGGGGGCATGGCCAGCGTGGAAAGCAGAGGGGCATAAGGATAGCGCAGGGTGAGTTTCACGGTATCGGGCGCCACGGCTTCCACGGATCGGACCAGGCCGGGAAAGCCGCCGAACATGTACCCCCAGTATTCGAAGTCCCCCAGATGGTTGGGATCCTTCTGGTTCATCCACCGGTGGAAGTTGGCCACCACCGCGGCGGCGTCAAGCGGAGCGCCATCGTGAAAGCGCACTCCCCTCCGCAGATGGAAGGTCCAGGTAAGGCCGTCCCGGGAAGTTTCCCACCGGGCGGCCAACCCGGGCGCCACCTGGGTGGTGGTGGCGTTGTATTGCACCAGATTTTCAAAGATCTGGCGTGTGACCTTGAAAGACTCGGCATCGGTGGCATTGGCGGGATCAAGGGTGATGGAGTCGGACAACCGCCCGACGGTCAGGGTCCCTCCCTGTCTGGGGCCGACACTCTGCCTGGCATTGTTGCCGTTGCTTTGTCCAGGGTTGATGCTTTGTCCTTGGCCGGCAGGGGCGCCAGCCGCTCCGGAGACCGCCGGAAGGACGAGGATCGTTGCCAGGACCAGGGACATGGCCAGAGCAAGGGAGATCGGGAATGGCTTCATTCCACGGAATACCCGTTCCCGGGAAGTATGTGGTTCCACCAAAGCTTGTTTTTGCTCAACCACCAACCTCACCGCCTTATCTCTTACTGTTTGAGCCTCGGGTCAAGAGCGTCCCGCAGGCCGTCGCCGAACAGGTTGACCCCCATCACCAGCACCACAATGGCCAGTCCCGGAAAGGCCGTTACCCACGGCGCCTGGCGGAGCAGGTGGCGGCCGCCGTTGAGCATGGCTCCCCATTCGGGGGTGGGTGGTTGCGCGCCCAGGCCGAGAAAGCTCAGACTGGCCGCCTCGATGATTGCGGTGGCCACCCCCAGCGTCGCCTGGACAATCAGCGGGCCCATGGAATTGGGCAGCAGGTGTTTGAAGATGACTTGCAGGTCACTGGCGCCCAGGGCACGGGCCGCTTCGATAAACTCCTTTTCCCGCAGCGACAGAATTGAAGAACGCACCACCCGGGCATATCTGGGAATGGAAATAATCCCGATGGCCAGCATGGCGTTGGTCAGGCCGGGTCCCAGGACCGCCACGATAGCGATGGCCAGTAGGATGGACGGGAAAGCCAGCATGATGTCCATAAGCCGCATGGCCAGGTTGTCCCAGAAGCCGCCGTAATAGGTGGCGAAAGCGCCGATCAAAACCCCGGCCGCCACCGCCAGAGCCACGGAAAAAATGCCGGCGGCCAGCGAGATCCGGCTGCCGAAGATAATCCTGCTCAGGATGTCCCGTCCCAGATCATCCGTTCCCAGCGGGTGGACGGCGGACGGAGGTTGAATCCGCTCTTCGAAATCCTGCGCCAGGGGGTCGTGCGGCGCGATAAAGGGCGCGAAGACAGCCACCAGGATGAGCAGAGCCACCACAATCATCCCCGCCACCGCCGAGCGGTTGCGCAATAACCTGCGCCAGGCGTCGCGAAGCAAGCTGGTGGCCTGAGGCGCCACACTATCGCCCAGGGGTGTGGATCCGGTGGAAGGTGCGGACAAGCCTGGCAGCGTAGCTCCTGGGCCGCCCCCGGCATGATCCATTTCGCCAGAACTCTGGTAAAGCATCAGTTCCTCTCCTATCTCGTCTCGATGTGTTTTAACGCATCTCAATGTTGCAAGTTTTGCCGGCGTGCTTATTCATAATGGATCCGCGGGTCGAGGTAGGCGTATACCAGATCCACCGCCAGATTGATAAGCACGAAAGCGGTGGACACCCACAGCAGGATGCCTTGCAGAAGGGGGAAGTCCCGCTGCATGATGGCGTCAAAGGCCAGCTTTCCCACGCCCGGCCAGGCAAAGATCGTTTCGGTCATGACCGCGCCGCTCAAAAGCAGCCCGAATTCCAGACCCACCACGGTCACCACCGGAATTAGAGCGTTTTTAAGGGAATGTTTGATGATCACCAGCCGTTCGGCCAATCCCTTGGACCGGGCGGTGCGCACGTAGTCCTGGCGTAATACTTCCAGCATGCTGGAGCGGGTCATCCGGGCGAAAGTGGCCATGGGAATGGTGCCCAAGGCCACCGCTGGCAGCGCCAGGTGCCACAGGCTGTTGGCCAGGGCGGCCCAGTTGCGCGTTAGAACGCTGTCCACCACATAAAGGTTTGTGATGGGGGAAAGGTCGATACTTACGTCCAGCCGTGCCGACATGGGGAACCATCCCAGATAAAATGAGAAGAACCATAATAGCATGAGTCCTAACCAGAAGACTGGCATGGAAACTCCAAGCAGGGCTATAAACATGCTGGCGTTGTCGAAGATGGAGTATTGACGAGTGGCGGAGATGATTCCCGCGGGGATGCCTATCAGGAGCGCCACAAACATGGCGGCGATGGTCAATTCCACCGTGGCTGGAAAGCGGGCGCCCAGTTCCTCGGTAACCCGGACGTGGCTGGTAATGGATCTGCCCAGGTCACCATGCAAGAGTTTTGCCACATAGCGGCCGTATTGGACGTAGAGAGGCTGGTCAAGGCCCATTTGCTGCCGGATCTCGGCCAGGGCCTGAGGAGTGGCTTTTTCTCCTAACATGATCTGGGCCGGATCGCCGGGGATCAGACGTATGAAGAGAAAAACAATCACCGACACGCCAAACAAGATCGGAATGGCCAGCAATAAGCGTTTGGCCACGTACCTGCCCATTAAGAAAACCTCCGTGGCTCGTATTTCGATGCAACACGCGGGTGTAGAGGGACATGACACCCCTCTACACCTGCTTTGCGTTATATAGTCTTACTTATCCAGCCACACCGTGGCAAGGGTCTCGGATTGCGTCGGATGGGGGATGAACCCCTTGACGTACTTCCGGCCGGCCAGAGGCGGCGTGGAGTGCACCAGGGTTACCATCGGCACATCGTTGTGGATGATCTCCTGCGCCTTCTCATAGAGCGCGGTCCGCTTCTTCATGTCGGCGACGGTCTGGGCCTCGATGAGAAGCTTGTGGACCTGCTCGCTGCGGTAGAAGGAGATGTTGTTGGCGTTGGGCTTGACGGCGTTATCCTTGTCCAGCAGTACGTACAGGAAGTTGTCCGGATCGCCATTGTCGCCGGTCCAGCCCAGGAGAGCCATGTC
>JBLNCV010000185.1:0-4059 GCA_050260975.1 Syntrophothermus sp.
TTCTTAAGAGGCCTTAATCCTTTTTAATCCACCAATCGTTCAAACGCTGGTATTTTTGCAGAAGTTCCTTGATCGCCGGCCGCTTCTCACGGTAGGTATCCTTGCTGGCGATGATCCAATCGTTAACATGCCGGATAAGGGGCTCCTCCGCCCACCGGTTGGTATCACGGACAGACGCGGGAAATTCCACCGCCAGGCCGCCCGCAGGCAGCCACTCCCGGTCCGCATCTCCGGCAACCAGCCGGCCCTCTGCCTCACAGATCGGGCAGGCCACCTTGCCGTCCCGCGAAATGGAAAAATATGTGTTGCCGCAGACCGGGCAAGCGCCACGGTAGGATTCCGGCCGGGCGGCGCCCTCCCCTTCGGGGCCAGGAAGGCGCCCCGCCCCGCGGCCGGCCACACCCTCCACTATCCGCCGTCCAGCGGCATGAGCGGCCTCAATGTTCTTGCCGTCCAGCAAAGTTTCTCCCGGCCCGGGCGAAAAGGCCGTCACGCTGTCCACCAGTTCAAACTGAAAAGCCAAAGCGAGCATGTTTAACAAGCTGGTCCCAAAGGGATTCCAGGGCGAAAGCCCCGCCACGTTGATGGTGGCCGCGTACCGCTTTTTCGCCCGGATTTCCTTGATTCGAGGCGCCACCATCAAAAACCGGTCGGTGATCAGCTTAATGATCGCCGCCGGCGACAGGATGTAGGTCGGCGCGCCAATCACCAGGCCGTCCGCCTGCAACATCAGATCCAGCAAAAAAGGCATGTCGTCATCCTTGATGGCGCAGGTCCCGTCTCCAAAGACGCAGCTCATGCACCCCCGGCAAGGCTTGACATTCAAGTCGGTGAGCCGCAAGAGGCTTACCTCGACCCGTGTTTCGGAGCTGCCGCCGGTCTGCGACCCGCCCCCTGCTTCCTGCGCTCCCAGGAGCGCCTCCTTGACCAGCGCCTCGGTATTTCCCAGCCGCCTGGCCGATCCGATCAGTCCAAGAATCTTCATTTCTCTTCCCCCATGTGTTTATTATCTACGCTGGAACCTGCTCCAGCACTGATACCCGTGTCCACTGGCTGGGCGAAATTATGCTCACCCCGCCGGCGGTTCCTCCAGCCTGTCCAGGGCCACTGAAACAGGTACCCCGCCAGGCCGATGACAAAGAGGCCGGTAATCCATTTATAAGAAAGCACCCCGGTAGTCAGCGCCCGGATGGCCGAGTGCACCGGCCCGCCGTAGTGGTTGCGCTGTTTTTCCCGCCGCAGCGTCGCCAACAGCCACCGCCTGAACCACTTTTTCGTGGACAGACGGCTGTTCAGCCTGAAGAGAAACATTCCTACCCGGTTGTCCCAGGCAATCCGGCGGATTGGCTTGCAATAATGACGCTCAAAATCCCTTCCGGAGATCCCGTGGTAGACCGCCGTGGCCGCCGCCAACCGCGCCCCGTACAGAGCGGCAAAATACCCGTCCTTGAGCACCCTTCCGTATCCGGTGAGATCGCCCAGCACCACCCACCCATCGCCGCAGAGATTCCCGGCATGCCCGGTGAACACGTTGGCGCGGCAGATCCGCCCACAGCGCAGGGATTTGGTTGGTTCCGCCAGATCGATGTATTCTTTGATGGCCGGGTGGGCAAAGACCTTCTCCACATCCTCCACCGTAAGCACCTTTTCCAGCGAGGTTACGGTAAGCCAGTTCTTGGCCTTGGGAATCAGGGCCACCATACAGTGGGGGATGATCCGGTCCACCAGCAGAATCTGGTGCTCCAAACGGTTGTGGACCGCGCGGGAGGTATCCACCTCGGTCACGCTGGCGTCCATGACGGCGGGACCCTTGTACCCGGTGATCTCCTGAAACTTGCGGAACATCGGGGTGTTGATGCTTCGCAGGCCGGTAGCCATTACCACCAGGTCCACGTCAAAAGTTTCCCGTTCCAGCCCGTCCTTGGACCGCCGGCTCAAAGTAATCCGGAAGCGGCCCGGCCCCGGCGGTGGAACAGGCGTGACATCGGTCACAATGGTGGGCTCCACCATCCGCAACCGGCTGGCCTGATCCTCCATGCCCAGGAGGACCCGTTCCTTGAACGAATCGTCAAACCCCTGGTATCCAAAGCGGCTCGTCCGCAGGACCGAGACCAGCGGGAGGTCGACCTCCACCGATTCGCTGCCTTCGGCATTCACATAGACACAGTTGTCGATATGGCTCAAGATCAGGTCTCGGGGAATGCCCATGCCGTAAAGGACCTCCAGCGTGCCCATGGACAAGTCGGTCACCAGCCCGCCGCAATAGTTGCAACTGGTGCTGTTTACAAGAATTACTTCGACCTTGAGCCCCTCTTTGGCCGTCAGCCAGAGAAGCTTCCTGGTAAAGGCGCTGCCGGCGATACCCCCGCCGATGACCACCACCCGCGAACCATCCCGCAAAGCGAGGTTGGCGCCGGTGGCGGTGGGCCGCTCCTTGCCATGGCCGCCATGGTTGCCATGGTCAACGTGGTTGCCCTTGCTGCGGTTGCCGTGATTACCGTTCCCGCCCCCGTTTTTACCTCTTATAGCGTAAAAAGGGGTCAATGCCGGCACCTTCCGGGAAAACCGGCGTTCCACCTGCCGCACGAGCCATGTGCCTTTTTGGCGCATCAACATTCCTCCAGACTCTGCTGTTTACGAGCCGGCAAACACTACCTTTGCGGGGCCATACTCGCTCAATCGTGCTGTTACATTATATCGGCACAGGTCATGTGCGTAATATGAGGTATTTAACAAGTTTCAGGTATTCCAGGGTGATCAGGCGGAAGGCGCGTAAGCGCTGCAAGCCGGTTGCGCCGTAGACTTCACTGCGAACCGCCGGCGCGCTAATCACGTCCAGCTCAGTCCCGTTTACCCCGGCGCCCCTGGCACCCATCTCAAGCCCCTGGTCGCGGAGCATCCAGACCGCCCGGCGCGCATGATAGGGCGAGGTTACCAGGATCACCGTCCGCCAGCCGTGCGCCCCGGCAATGGCGGCAATGTTGGCCGCATTTTGGGCCGTGGATAAAGAATGCCCTTCAACAAGCATGACTTCGGGCGGAATTCCGTGCCGGCGCCCGTAATCGGCCATCGCCTCGGCTTCCGGCCGGCCTGCATACCGATCGCCGCCTGAGAGGATCATGGCCGGAGCATAACCTTGCCGGAAGAGTTCAATACCCCGGTCCATGCGTTCAATGGTGCTGCTGCCCAGACTCCCATCCGCATTGAAACCGCCGCTCAGCACCGCAATCGCCTGCGCCGGCCTCGGAGGATCCGAGACGTTCAGGGGAGCAAGCAACACCATGTTCAGATCGGTATAGGTAATGGCCGCGATCCCCGCAACCAGCACCAGGCCCAGAGCCAGGATCAGGACCAGCACCGGGAACAAAACGGCTGAAAACGCCAATTTCCGTATGGACCTACCATCTTTCAATTTGCGCTTACTTCTTCTCAATTTGCTTCAAAAGTTCCCTGGCGGTGGCTTTGTCCATCTCGCCGGCCGGCTCGTCGCCCGGCGTGGGAGGCATCTTGATGGCCTCTTCCAGGATGCTCCGGGCTTTATCGTACTCTTTCAAGGCAATATGCACCTCCGCCAGGCCCACCCGGTACAGGGTGTCCGCCGGGGCGTACTGGACCGCCAGGGTGGCTTCCTGCAACGCTTTCTTGATGTCCCCGATGCTCAACGGGCGCGATGGCGCCTTCCGATAGAGAACTCCCAGTACGTGGTGGGCGCCGGCATACTTCGGGTCAATGGCCAGCACCTTCTCCATCTCCTGTTTGATGGGTTTGATCAAAAAGAGCGAATTGAGCACGCCCCGTTCTTCCCCAATGCGTCCCATGATCACTCCGAGCCAGTAATGCCCGTCCGCGCCTTGTTCATTGGCTTTGGTAGCCTTCTCCGCATAGTTTTTGGCCTTCTCCAGCAGGTTCATCCGTTCGCCGCCGGAAGCCGGAGCCTTCTCGGCCTCCCAGCGGTACGCCCGCGCCAGCCGCCACAGGGCTTCATAAGTGGATGAATCAGTACCCGTGTTGGTGTTGGTGTTGGTGTCGCTGACGGAAGCCAGGAGCTTGTTTAAGATG
>JBLNCV010000186.1:0-4548 GCA_050260975.1 Syntrophothermus sp.
ACCTCCCGTTCCCCGTCCCAGAGCGAGGAATAGGCTACTTCGATCCGGGAGCCAGTCGCCTCCGCCCGGTAGGTTACTTTAGGCAGGAGCGCCACCTTTTCATTTTGTGTGTTCAGGCAAACCACGCACAAAGGCCCTTGCCCAGGCAACACAGGTTCTTTCAAGTAGTCGTCCTGCGCAGGCCGGTACAAAAGCTCCAAAGGTCTGCCGGTCCGATGGTCAATGGAAATCCGGAGGACGCTGTTGGCCAGGGAAATTGGTTCGTTATCCGGCATCTTGTATCCCTTCTCCTGATATCCTCGCAATGCCCTTTTTAGTACCCTTTCTCTTGATACTCTTGCAGGGCCTGCCGGTTGTAGGCATCCGCGCCCGGCAGATGGTTGCTCATGTAAATGCTCGGCTTCATGCCTCTGGCCAGCATCTTTTCCACCACCTGCGCGGTAAGCGCCCAGATCAGGTATGCGGCCGCGATCCCCGAGGTGGGGCAAATCTTGACATCCAGGCCTTCCACGGGCACCACGGCGTCGCCGACAATGCTGCCATTGTCCAGCACCACATCCGCTACCTCGTACAGCCGCTTGCCGCTGGGATGTTCCGCCTTCAGCGAACTTGAGTACTCCACGGAAGTGACGGCGATCACCTTTACCCCCTGCTCCCTGGCCCGAATGGCCACCTCCACCGGCAGAACATTCTTGCCCGAGACGGAACCCACGATCAGCACATCTCCACGGTAAATTTCGCTTTTGGCCAGGACAAACTCCGGAAAACCGGCGATCTCATCCAGGAAAACCCGCTTCTTGCTCACGCCTTTACGCGGCCTGGCCGGATTATTCACTTCCACCGAGATATGCACCGGGGTCATCATCATCAGGCCTCCCACCCGCCCCACGGCCTCGTGCATGAGCATATGCCCCGTGTCCAGGATGTGGAGGCATCCACCCTGGGCCGCCGATTCCACGATGAAATCCGCCGCCCGGTTGAGATTCTCCATCTGCGTCTTTTCGATCTTATCCAGTACCTTCCGCATCTCGGCAAAGTAACGTTCCGGCAGCACGATTCCAGCTCCCTTCGGATTGATATATACAATGGCCAAGTCCCTGATTCGCTGGGCAAGATCTTCCGTCGCCTCGAAAACTGCATGAAAGTAGTGTCCGGGAGTATTCGGCTCTACAGAATCTTAAGACCTCGGGATGCATCTTCCGGACCTTGATCCTCACACTTAAAATTCGGCGGCTCGGCTCCTCATAGGCGAGTTGATGAGACGGCCAAATAGTAGCTTGCACCATCATTCCTCCACGGGTATTGACACTGCAAGGACCAACATGCGGTCCTTGTCCAGATCCGCCCGGGTACGGCTTTGTGTGAACGTCAAGGCTTCACGCGCCGCATCCAGCATGTGTTGCAGACGAATTTGGTCATCCTTGCTCATACTGGACCTCCGCCTCCCTCAGTACGTCCTGACGGAAATACCGGCTCAGGTCCTCAGCGGTGCGTAGATCAACCTTGCGGCCGCCAAAGATCTCTGACAGTTCCCGCTCCATGTGTGCAACACCGAAGAGTCCAAAAATGTTCTGTCAAACATGGGCAAAGACCAGGGCGGCAGTCCTGAGCACCAGCGCCTCTTGGATACTACCGCCACATTTTCAAAGGCTTAAGTTATAGCAGAGTCAGGCCTGCAAAAGAGCAGCCTGGCTCCGTTTCTTCCGGATCTGGAAAAGCCAGACCCCGGCGAGGATCACCAGTCCCGCCAGATCAGTATACAGGCCGGGATCTATGAGCATCAGCCCCCCCGCCAGGAGCAGAATCCGCTCCGGCGCCGACGCCCCTGTAAGCAGCCACCCTTCCACCGCCGCGCCCACCCCCACCATCCCGATAAGCGCGCCGGCGATCACCCGCAGCGCCTCCGCCAGGCTGGTATTGATCAGAAGCAGGGACGGAGCATAGACAAAGAAATACGGGATGAGAAATGCTGCAATAGCCAGTTTGGTGGCGTTGACGCCGGTCTTGAGCGGGTTCGCCCTGGCAATCCCGGCGCCGGCAAAAGCCGCCAGCGCCACCGGCGGGGTGATGTCCGCCACAATGCCGAAATAGAAGACAAACATGTGAGCGGCCAAGATCGGTACCCCCAGTTTCAACAACGCCGGCGCGGCGATGGTGGAGGTGATCACGTAGTTGGCTGTGGTCGGCGCCCCCATTCCCAGGATCAGCGAAGAAATCATCGTGAAAAACAGCGTAGGCAGAAGCTGCCCGTGCGCCAGCTCCACCAGCCCGTTGGCCATCTTCAACCCCAGCCCGCTCAGGGTCACGGTGCCCACAATGATCCCGGCCGCGGCGGTGGCGATAGCGACCCCCAGCGCGTTGCGCGCGCCCTGTTCCAGGGCGCCCAACAAATCCTTGAAGCTCATGCGGGTCTCCTTTTTAATCAGGCTGGCCACCACCGCCAGAATGATCCCGTATAAAGCCGCTTTAATCGGCGTGGCGCCCTCCACGAGAAAGTAGATGATCCCCACCAGCGGCAGGAAGAGCTGTCCCCTCTCGCGTATGATCTTGCCGAACCTGGGCAGTTCATCCTTATTCAACCCACGCAGGCCGGTCTTTCTGGCCTCCAGGTGCACCACAATCCAGATGCCGGCAAAATACAGGAGGGCCGGCAACACCGCGGATTTGGCAATTTGAAGATAGGGTACCCCGATGAACTCCGCCATGAGAAACGCCGCCGCCCCCATAATCGGCGGCATAATCTGGCCGCCGGTGGAAGCCGCCGCCTCCACCGCACCCGCGAATTCCGGGCGGTAGCCAAGGCTCTTCATCATGGGAATGGTCAAGCTCCCGGAGCCCACCGTGTTGGCCACGGAGCTGCCCGAAACGGTTCCTTCCAGGGCGCTGGTCAAAACCGCCACCTTGGCCGGGCCGCCGGCCGCTCCACCGGCCACCGCGTTGGCCAGATCGATGAAGAACTTTCCGATGCCCGTCTTCTCCAGAAAGGCCCCGAAGAGGATAAACAGGAAGATAAATGTGGAGGAGACCCCCAGCGGAATGCCCATGATACCCTCAGTGGTAAAGTACATGTGGCTGATAATCCGCTCCACCGAAAATCCCCGGTGCTGCAAAAAGCCCGGCATGTACGGGCCGAAATAGTTGTACAGGAGAAACGTACCCGCGATAATCACAATCGGCAAGCCTACCACGCGCCTGGTAGCCTCCAGGACCAAAAGAATGGCCATCCCGCCGATCACCATGTCCAAACGGGTATAATCCCCGGCGCGGTAGAGCAGGCTGTTCAGGTTCCATACAATGTATCCGGTCACCACCAACCCCAGCAGGGCCAACGCCACGTCCCACCAGTCCATCCTCCGCCGGCGCCCCCTGTGCACCGGGTATAAGATGAAGACCAGGACCAGGGCAAAACCCAGGTGGATTGACCGTTGCAACTGGGCGGCCAGCACTCCGAAGGCGGCCGTATAGAGCTGGAAAAGCGAAAAAGCAATCGCAATAAGCGCCACCACCCGGGCGAACCACCCGGAAAAGCGCCGGAAGGCCGACTCCTTGTCGTACTTGGCCAATATTTCTTCAACATCTACAGGATCGGCAACGATCTCCACCGTATTGACATCCGCATTATTCGCGGCGTCCGCGGCGCCCGTCCCGCCAGGTTTATTTTCTTTGTCCGCCACTACCTGACCTCCTCTACTTTGAGACTATCACAGCGATGCGGAGGGATGTGCCCGGCGCGGCCAGCCGGGCCAGGGGCAAAGCCTTTCCCCGGTAGATCAGGGTATGCCTGGCGATACGGCCGACCCCCAGGATAATCTCGGGAAAGACCCGGTTAAAACCGGTGATACGCATCCTTCCATCGCCAATGGTAAATTGCTCTTCCCCGTGGGCTTCAAAGGGCAACCCCGCGCCCAGCGAGAAATAAACCGTCTCCACCAGCGCAATCCGCCCGTCATCCTTGAGCACAAAGGTCTCCCGCACCGGGGTGCGGGCCACCGAATGCATAAATTCGATGGAAAACCATTCGCCCGGCGCGACCGGCTGTTCCCATAAAACCCGGCCGGTCTTGAGTCCGCTCACTTGCAAGGTCATCTCCGGGGAGAGGCGCGCCGCATCATGGCTTCCCGGAAGATAACCGCCCCGGTAAGCAAAGTATATCCCCAATACAAGGAGCCCCGCTCCGAGCAGTCTCCCCGCCGCACCGGCAACCGCGAAGCAAGACCGAGCAGGCTTCCCCGCTCGGTCATCCTTTCCCAAAAGCCCTCGATCCTTCATCTGCAATTTTCCGAACTTACTTCAGCAATCCTTTTTCACGGTAGAACCTGGCCGCTCCCGGGTGAATCGGGGTGGAGACCCCGGTCAGGGCGTCGGCCAGCTTGATCTCCTTGCCCTTGGCGTGGGCGTTGGCCAGTTCGGGCAGGTTCTCAAAGAGCGCTTTGGTGAGGTTGTACACCAGACCCTCGTCCAGATCCTTGCGGACGATGAGCATCGCCCGCACCGCCAGGGTGGCGACCTCCTCCGTCTGGCCGGAATAGGTATTGGCGGGAATCGTGA
>JBLNCV010000187.1:0-17719 GCA_050260975.1 Syntrophothermus sp.
ATTGGCCACCGTAATCACCATAATCACGGGCATAGCATAACCCGTGTGCTTGCATCCTATTCTAAGACTTTGTTTTACCGACAAACACCGGGAGGATTTGCCCAAGACTTGGGGAATTCTCGGTTGATGAACGACCGAATGGAGGATTTCTATGAACCCTTTTGATTACACTCAGCCGTTTGCGTCTCGCCGGAGCCCGGTGATGGGCGGGAGAGGCGCGGTGGCCACCAGTCACCCACTGGCGGCCCAGGCTGGGATGCGCATGCTGCTTGCCGGAGGAAATGCCATCGATGCGATCTTGGCCACCGCCGCCGCGCTCACGGTGGTTGAACCCACCTCAAACGGGCTGGGAAGCGATGCGTTTGCCCTGGTCTGGGACGGAAAGCAACTTCACGGGCTGAATGCGTCAGGCCGGGCGCCGGGGGCGCTGACTCCCGAAGTCTTTGCCAGGCAAGGGCTGGAGGCTGTTCCCACCGAGGGCTGGCTGCCGGTAACCGTGCCTGGCGCGGTGTCCGCCTGGGCGGAGTTGTCACGACGCTTTGGTTCGATGCCGCTGAGTGAGGTGCTGAAACCGGCGATTGAATATGCGGAAGAGGGCCACCCTGTGCCGCCGGTGATCGCGGGTTACTGGAAGGCGGCGGAGAGACGTTTTGCCGGGCGGGAGGATTTTCGGCAGGCGTTTTTGCCCGGCGGGCGGGCGCCCAGGCCCGGAGAGATCTTTCGTTTCCCCGAACAGGCCCGGACCCTCCGGCTGATCGGGGAATCCGGCGGAGAAGCCTTTTACCGGGGAGAACTGGCGGAGGCGGTTGCCAGGTACGCCGCCGCAACCGGTGGATACCTGACTCTGGACGATCTTGCGTCGCACCGGGCGGAATGGGTTAACCCAATCAAGACAAGCTACCGGGGCTTTGACGTGTGGGAGATCCCGCCGAATGGGCAAGGGTTGGCGGCCCTAATTGCCCTGAACATCCTGGAGGGATTTGAGATCTCGAAGCTGCCGCAGCTTTCGGCCCGCGAGTTGCATCTGGTGATCGAGGCATTGAAGCTGGCTTTTGCCGATGCCCATGCCTATATCGCGGACCCCGCCATGGTGCAGGTGCCGACCGGCGAGCTGCTCGGCAAAGAGTATGCAAGTAGGCGGCGGGCGGAGATCCGGCCTGACGAGGCGATCGTGGAACCAACGCCGGGAGTCCCACACGAAGGTGACACGGTCTACCTGTGCGCGGCCGATGGCGAAGGGCGGATGGTCTCCTATATCCAGTCGAATTACATGGGCTTTGGATCTGGTGTAGTGGTGTCCGGAACCGGCATCTCCCTGCAAAACCGGGGCGCGGGGTTCACCCTCCAGGAAGGGCACCCCAACCGGCTGGCGCCCGGAAAGCGGCCTTATCACACCATTATCCCGGCGTTTATCACCAGAGGCGATCAGCCGCTGGCCGCCTTTGGAGTAATGGGCGGCGATATGCAGCCCCAGGGCCATGTGCAGGTGGTGATTGGGCTCGTGGATTATGCTCTCAACCCCCAGGCGGCGATCGACGCTCCCCGAGTGCGGGTGCTGGGGGGGCCCCAGGTGGCCCTGGAGCCGGCGATCAACCCGGAAACTGTCCGCCAGCTGGCAGGCCTGGGCCACAAGGCGAAGGTGGACCCTGAAATGGCGGGATTCGGGGGCGGCCAGATGATCTGGCGGGATCCGGATTCGGGCGTGCTGATCTGCGGCTCCGAACCGCGCAAGGACGGGCAGGCCATCGCCTGGTAAGGAATCGTTTTTAAAATTTATCCCAGGTCTTAGCCGAGGATGTACCGCCGGAACTCGTCGGCCTTTTCCACCCAGTGCGGGTCGTCCACCAGGCTGATCTGGACCACCGGGTCAAGGTGGGTGGTGGCATGGATGAACTCGTGGTGGGAGATGGCCATCCCCACGTGACTGTACTTTCCAAAAAAGATCAGGTCGCCCGGAATCAGCTCCTCTCGAGTGATCCGCCGGGTCTTATCAGATTCGGCCTGCTGGTTGGCATCCCGGGGAAGAATGAGGCCGTGCAGGGCATAGACATGTTGAACCAGCCCTGAGCAATCCAGGCCGAAAGAAGAGGTGCCACCCCAGCGGTAAGGGATTCCAAGAAATCTCTTGGCGGTGCGGACCATACTCTGCCGGAGCTGGGCCGGGCTTGACCAGGCCCATTCGCGCCCGCCGATACTGAGATCGGCTTCCTGCACAAAGCCTTCGCGACCGTCGGCCAGCTCAACCGCCAGCCAGCTTTCTTCGGCGCCCTCGCCCCGCCGCAGCACGGGCAGGCGTACTCCCATGGGAAGCACCGTCAGCAAAGGGCGTTGCACCTTCGGCCCGGCGTAGATGTTGGCGAAGAGGTTGCGGACGGTGGCAACCGCCGGCACGCCGTCTGTTTCAGCGCCTGTTTTATTGCCGGCCAAATTATCTACAGTGCTGCTTGCCGCGCTGGTTTTCTGAACCGGCCAGCGCCCCTCGCGGGTCTGGGCGGTTTGGACATACCCTTCGTAATGATCATAATCGAGGGAGACTTGCAGCCAGCCCGCCTCGGCCTCCAGAACCCGGAAACCTTCGCCCATTCTGGCCTGGGTGACGACTTCCGACAGGGTATCCGGCTTTCTATGCAAATTGGCGACGTTTATGGTTACAAACCCGTGTTTCATGCGAAACTCCTCCCTTCGAGGCAAATCTCAAACCAGATCCTGATCAAGATATGTTTTGACCTTTTCCTCATCCACGGTGATCCCCAGGCCGGGACCTTCGGTCAGGAACTGCTTGCCGCCGGCCAATTGGGCGCCGCCCGTGCTGATTACGTCATCGACCAGGTCAAAAGCGCCGTCAAGGTCGATGTAATGGACATTGGCCAGGGCAAGAGCGACGCTCAACCCGGCCGTGATGCCCACCCGGCTTTCGATCATGCACCCGATCATGGCCTTCATGCCCGTGGCCTCCGCCATCCGGATCAGAACTTCGGCGTTGGACGGCCCGCCGCACTTCATGAGCTTCACGTTAATCATATGCGCCGCGCCGTGTTCGATTATCCGGACCATGCTTGCCGGATTCTTGACCGCTTCGTCGGCGGCGATGGGGATGGGGCTGTGGCGGGTCACTTCGGCCAGGCCGGCTATATCCGCGGCTTTTACCGGCTGCTCGATGAATTCCACTTCTTGATCGGCCAGAGCCTCCGCCAGTTTGATGGCCTCCGTCGGCGTATAGCCCTGGTTGGCGTCCAGGTAAAGCCGCCAGTCGGTTCCCAGTTCCCGCCGGAGGGCCTTTGCCCGGGCCACGTCGCCTTCCAGGTCCAGGCCGATCTTTACTTTGATATCGTGGAAACCCTGGCCAAGCAGGTTGCGCGCCTCTGCAACCGTTTCCTCCAGGCCCTTGATTCCCATGCTCATGCTGGCCCAATGCGCTTCTCTGGCCCTCCCGAGAAGTTCCCGCACCGAACGCCCCAGCGCCTGGCCGCGCAGGTCCCACAGGGCGGTATCCACTGCGCAACGGGCCGACGGCATGTTTGCGAGATCGCGTTCCAGACGAAGGCGGATCTCCTCGCGATCAAAAGGGTCGACGCCGATAATCCCCCCGGGAAGCCAGCCCCTCAAGGCATGAAAGACCTCGCTCCGCTGCTCTCCGGTGACTTCGGCCACCGGGACGGCCTCCCCCCAGCCGGTCCGGCCGTCATCGGTGGAAAGTTTCAAAAGCAGGCCCAGGCACGCGGTGCGGGTGGCATAGGCCACCTTGAAGGCGGTTTTTTTGGGGATCTTGATAGGAAAGACCTCGGCGCGGGTGATTTGCATGGTACCTCTTCCTTCGATAAAATATTTTTAAAAGTAACCATCTCTGGTACCGCGGACTTTCAACTTCCTCCTTCGGCGCCGTATCCGGAAATCCTGCCGGGTCTTTTTTTGCGTGAGATATCCTCAAGGATCTTTTGGCCGGGAGGCGAATATCTCTGGATGTGCTTGAAAATAGCTGAACACTTTTGTGTAAAAGGGAAGATGATTCAATTGCCGAGATGGAAAGAAAGTGACGTTTCCGCAGATGGGTTCATATTGAAGAACGCCAAGGTATTTACACCGGATGGGAACGGTGCCGTGCAGGCCAGCGTCGGAGTTGCGGGCGGATGGATTACGGCTGTTGGAGAGCTGAAGGAGGTGCGCGCGGTTACCGGCCGGATCGTCCCCGAAATTGACCTGAAAGGAGCCATGGTTCTCCCCGGTTTCTGGGAGTCGCACATCCACCTGGTGGACGGAGCGCTCTTTTTGGCGCAGATCGACCTGCGGGGATGCGAGACGCCTTCAGCCATCGCCGCCCGCCTGCGGGAGCCGGTCCATGCTTTAAAAGACGGGGAATGGGTAATCGGCCATGGGTGGGCGAATCTGTCCTTTCCAGCGGGAGTGGCCCCGGACCGGCATCTCTTGGATGAGCTTGTTCCGTCCAACCCGGCGGTTCTGACCAGCCGGGACGGCCATTCCGCCTGGCTGAACACCACGGCTTTGCGGCTTCTGAAGGTTGTGTCATGGCGGTTGCCGCCTCAGGAGATGCCCCGGGATGATTCCGGAGAACCGGTGGGGATGCTCTATGAAGCCGGGGTGAACCGGGTTAACGCGAAGCTGCGCGGGTTTCTTCCAGCGGAGTACCTGGTTAAAGCTCTGGAGCGGCTGGGGCGCGAGTTGTCGGCGGCGGGGATAACTTCGGTGAATGACATTTCCACGGGCGATCCTGCCCATGCGCTTCTTTTGCGCAAACTCCAGCGCAAGGGCATGTTTCCGCTGCGCATTTACGCGGGACCCTACGGGCCCTCGGCCGCCTCCCGGCGCGGCTTCAGGCTGCTTAAACGGCTCCAGACGCCTGATTTCCGTGTCGGACCTACCAAGTACCTGCTCGACGGAGCGTTTGGGTCCAGCAACGCCCTGCTCAGCGAACCTTATGAGGACAGCCCCGGAAATAAAGGTTATGCAAACCATTCATGGGAGGAGCTTACCGCGGTGATTCGCCGGTCGCTGGCTCGAAAGGAGCAGCTTGCCGTTCATGCCATCGGCGATGGAGCGATTAAGATGCTGCTTGATGCGTATGACGCGGAGGCGGGCGCGGATGAGTTCATCCCGTTCAGGAACCGGGTGGAGCACCTGCAGATCGTCAGGGACGAGGACATCGGGCGGCTGGCCCGTCATGGGTTGATTGCTTCCATGCAGCCGGCCTTTCTTTACGAGCGGGATCTGACCCTTGCCAGAGTCGGGCGGCGCCGTCTCGGTTCCACTTATCGTTTCCGGAGTTTTGCCGCGGCCGGAGCGCCACTAATTCTCAACAGCGACTGGCCGTACGGTGGCGGGGTCTACCCGCCCCGCCCCGACGGCGGGCCGTATTTCGGCTTTGAACCGCTACTTGGGATTCACGCGGCGTCCAGCTCCATGAACGCCAACAGCGGCGAAATTATCAGCGTATCCCGGGCGATCGAGGGGTATACGGCCACCCCCGCCTTTGCCAACTGGCGAGAGAAGGATCTCGGCTCGCTGGAACCGGGAAAGCGGGCGGATATTGTGGCACTCTCTCACAATATCCTGGCCTGCCCGGTGGACGAGATCCTCAAAACCAGGGTTCTTCTCACGATGGTGGATGGCCGGATTGTACATAAAACCATTGGATAAAACTATAGAAGGGCTAAAAAGAGAATTTAAATGTTGCTGGGGGAGTAACCGATGCGCGCGGAGCGTGGGGAATTGACCAAGACAAGACAGATGGCCGAAATAGGGTTGATTGCCGCGATTTATGTGGTTTTGGTCTATCTACTGGCCCCGATTTCGTTTACAGTCCTGCAATTTCGGGTGGCCGAGATCATCAAGCCGATGGCGATCTTCAGGAAGCATACCATCTGGGCCATGGCCGCCGGTGTCGGGATAGCCAACCTCTCCAGCCCTTACGCCGGCGCCTGGGAACTGGTCTGGATGCCGCTCATGAACCTGGCTGGCGGCTATCTGGCCTGGTTAATTGGGAACAAGGTGAATGTCTATGCGGGGGCGGTCATTTTTGCAGCCTGGATTGCGCTGGCGGTGGCGGTGATGTTGTCAGCCGTGGCGAACCTGCCTTTTTGGCCCGCCTTCGGCAGTCTTATTATCCCGGAGATTCTGCTTGTAACCGGCGGAGTTCCATTGATGCGGTGGATTTCCGAGAGGGTTGACAATAATTTCAAGTGAACAGAACAGTATCAATACACATTGAGATGGGGTGAACAGATTATGGAACAGATCGCGGACAAGTATGCCGCCAAACGTTTTGATGTTTACGGCGAAGAGGCCATTGACTATGAGGTTCTGGAAACCATGCCGTATGCTTATCCAGGCAGGGAGACCATCGTGGAGTACTATACAGAGGAGTTTACATCCGTCTGCCCGTGGACCGGCCTGCCGGATTTCGGCTTTCTGAGCATCAAATACGTGCCGCGTGAGTTGCTCATCGAACTGAAGTCACTCAAATACTACCTGCTATCTTACCGGAACGTGGGCATCCTCCAGGAACACGTGGTCAACCGGGTGTTGGAGGATCTGGTGAAGCTTTGCAACCCGGTGAAGATGATGGTGGAAGCCGAATTCAACGATCGCGGCGGCCTGGGGACCAGGGTGACCGCCGCCCACAACTGGTAGCAGCGGGCGGGTATTTAACTGATTGATCCTGTACTACCTGGCCAGCGTGCGCAAATGGTTCAAAGGCCCGCGGCGGCTAGGTTCCGAGGACGAACTGGAGCGAATCGAGCGGGAGATCGAAGCCACCTCGATCTACAAGGAGATTGGCATGTGACGCGATGTGACATGAATATGTGATGTGAATGGGATGCGGGCTTGCCCCAGCGAAAGCAGCGCCTGAAATGTAGCAGGCGCTGCTTTTGTGTACCCGTCACGGGCGTACAACCACGGGCGTACAACTAGCGGGCGAAAGACCCGCGCGGAGGTTGCTACTCGATTTCCCTTTTTGCTTCTTCACCAAACCTTCACCGAATGTTCACCAAACCATCACACGGCGGTGATAATCTCAGTCTTGGGAGAAAAGCACGTAACATACAGCAAAGATTCTTCCGGGCAAGGAGTTGGAGGTAAATGGCGGGATTAGGGTTCTGGCAGCAAAGGCATGATCGGGCTGTGGCGGTAATTTTATTTCTGGCCATGGTTTTACCCTCCGGAAGTGTGGCGGCGGAAAGCAAGCAGATCCTGGGTCTGAATCAGGCCGTGGAAATGGCCCTGCGGGCGGATGCCCAGACTATGGCGGCCAAGAATGACCTGGAAAAAGCCAACCTGGGCGTCAAACAGGAGGCGGCCAAGAATCTGCCTCAGATCACCTTAACGGGCCAGCACGGGTATGAAGTGGTTTCCGGCGACCGGTCCCAAAGCTACACGGTCAAAGTCCAGGAGACCCTCTCCACCGGGATCCACCTGTACGGCGCCGATGTGGCCACACCCGGTGAAGTTTCCCGCTGGGATCAGGAATACAGCGCCAGCGCGTACCAGATTCAGCGGGCCAAAGTGCGGTACAATACCACGGTCTTATACTTAGATGCCTTGAAGGCGCAGCGGGCTGTGCGTTACCAGGAGGCCGCGGTCAGGAACGCCCAGGCGGCGGCGGATGTGGCCAAGCAAAAGCTGGACCTGGGTAAGATTACCAAGCCGGACCAGCTTAAAGCAGAGAACAACCTGCTCCAGGCTCAATACCAGTTGGAAAAGAACCGGCGGGATTACAGCCTGGCCTTAAAGCGGCTGGCCAACCAGATCGGAGTCACTGAGCCGGAAACGCTGGTCCTGGACGAAAATCTCCCGGCGGACCCCGTGGCGGGTCTGGACTACGGGAAACTGAAGGAAACGGCCCTGGAAAAACGCCCGGAACTTCAGCAGGCGAGGATTACCGTCCAGAAAGCGGAACGGGCCGCGGCCCAGGCCAAAAACCAGACCCTGCCCGACCTTGAGTTGAGTTACCAGAATCGGGACCGGACCCAAAGCTACAGCCTGGGGTACAACTTCCTGACCGGGGACCTGACCGGGTCCGCCGCCTGGCGCGACAGCGGCGACAGGGAAATCGGTTCCAGTCAGGAGACCCTGTTTGGCTCCCCGGACCAGACCATCGCCCTGCAATTGAACTACACCCTGGATTGGGGAATCGCCCAAAGCCAGACCCGGCAGGCGGATCTCACCTTGGAAAGCGCCCAGAAGAGCCTGGAACAGTCCTTACGGGACATATTCCTGGAGATCGACCAGGCCATCTCCGACTACGAAATGGCCGCCGCCCAACTGGCCATGAAGCGTCAGGCCCTGCCCCTCTACCAGAAGCAACTGGAACTGGCGCAGTTGCAGCAGAAGCTGGGCCGGGCCACAGCCCTGGATGTCTTCCAGGCGGAACTGGAGCTGATGTCCGCCCGGACAGACGCGGATAACGCCCAATGCGACCTGTTGGCGGCGGCGGAAAAGGCGAAAATGGCCTTGGGCCTTTCGTATTGACCATCTGTGAAGGTTTCACATTGAAGCGGGAGGGAGCGGCATGTCGAAAAAAGTGATGGTGGGGATTTCCCTGATGGTGGTAACCGGCCTGGTGGTTGGCCTGTGGGTTTGGACGTCAGCTGGCCGGAACCAAAAGACCGCCACAGACGCGGCCGCGGTGGCCGTGCCGGTGGAGCTGAGGGACATGAGCGAAAAGATTGAGGCCACCGGTACCGTGGCATCTTCTCAGAACGGGGACATCTACCCGGCCTATGAGGCCACGGTCCAACGGATTATTCATCAGGCCGGGGAGACGGTCAAAAAAGGCGACCTGCTGATGGTGCTGGATTCATCGACCCTGACGGAACAGTGGGCCACCGCTGAATCCAACGTCACCAAGGCGAAACTCAACCTGTCCCAGGCCGAAGACGAACTGGAGCAGGTGCAGATCTTGTTTAAAGCCCAGGGGGCCACGGTGGACGAGGTGGACAGCGCCCAAAAACAGGTGGCCCTTTACCGGGAGGAGTTGAACCTGGCCCAGGTCAGCCTGGATGGGCTCCGGGAAAAGCCGGACGGCGCCAACTTCTTCTCCCCCGGCCAGCACAAATTGGAGATCCGGGCACCCTTTGACGGGGAAGTGGCCTGGGTCAACGTCAAACCGGGGGACAAAGTGACCACCCAGACACTGCTCCTCAATCTGGTGGCGCACCGGGCCATGGAGATCACGGTCAGTGTGGATGAAAGCGAAATCGGCCAGGTGAAACCGGGCCAGAGGGCCTCCGTCGCTTTGAACGACGCGGATCAAACGGAAGTGCCCGGCGTGGTGTCCCGGGTGGGGAGAACCGGCGCCGAGGAATCAGGGGTGGTGGTCTTCCCGGTAACCATCCGGGTGGACCAGGGCCGGGCCCAGGCCAGATTGCGGCCGGGGATGTCCGCGGACGTCACCATCTATGCCAGTTCTACCGGGAAGGTCCTGGCCATCCCCACCAGCGCGGTGATTGACCGGCAAGGCCAGACCCTGGTCCGCCTCTGGGACCCCACGGAACCGAAATTTGTTCCGGTGATCCTGGGCGTCAGGAACGGTTCTTTTGTTGAGGTGAGATCCGGTTTGAAGGAAGGGGACCGGGTTATGCTGAGGCGGACAGTGGGTTGGCAGGGGAACGGGCAAGGCAACGGGCAGCAGGGCAACAGCCAAGGTAATAGGCAGGGCAACCGGCCGGCGGGTACCATGATGCCTCCCCCTGGCCCCTTTGGGGGGGTCCACTGATGCTGGCCATCATCAATCTCCGGAAGATTTACAAGATGGGAGAGGTGGAAGTCCGGGCCCTGGACGGGGTCTCCCTGACGGTGGAACAGGGCGAGATGGTGGCCATCATGGGCCCCTCCGGGTCGGGGAAATCCACCATGATGAACATCATCGGGTGCCTGGACCAGCCCACCTCAGGCTCTTACCGGCTGGCCGGCCAGGAAGTGGGCCAACTCAGCGAACGGGAGAAGACTAAACTGCGGAACCGGGAGATCGGGTTCGTGTTCCAGTCCTTTAACCTCCTGCCTAAACTGACCGCCCTGGAGAATGTGGAGCTGCCCTTGACCTATGCCGAGGTGTCCAGGAAAGAACGGCGTGACCGGGCCATCGAAGCTCTGGTCAGGATGGGGCTGGAAAAGCGGCTGAACCACACCCCCCCGGAACTCTCGGGAGGGCAGCAGCAAAGGGTGGCCATCGCCAGGGCCCTGGTCAACAATCCCCGGCTGATCCTGGCTGACGAACCCACGGGCAACCTGGATTCCCAGTCCAGCGTGGAGATCATGGGAATCTTCCAGGAACTGAACAGGAAGGGCATCACCGTGATCCTGGTCACCCATGAAGCGGATATCGCTGCCTGCACCAAGCGGATCGTACGTTTCCGGGACGGGAAGATCGTCTCCGATAACCCCATTGACCAGGTGCAGATTGACAGGAGGCAGAGTTATGAGACTGTCTGAACATGTTTCCATGGCGGTCAAGAATCTTCAGAACAATAAGGTGCGCTCGGCGTTGACCATGCTGGGAGTCATCATCGGCGTGGGCGCCGTCATCGTCATGGTCTCCCTGGGGGAAGGGGCCAAGCGGCAGGTCACCAACTCCATCACCGCCATGGGCTCCAACCTGTTGATCGTAACCTCAGGACGGGGGGATCGCCGGGGCGGCGGTTTCGGCAGTTCCCAACCCTTAACCAACGACATTCTGGAGGTGATTAAGGACAGTTCCTCCTATATCCAGGACCTGGCCCCGCAACTCCAGGGCTCCCGGCTGGTGTCCTACGGCGACAACAGCGCCCAGACCAACATCATCGGGTGCACCGTCTCCTACCCGGAGATCCGCAATTATAAAGTGGGCCAGGGCCGGTTTTTCTCCCAGGATGAAGTGGACGGCAAACAGCGGGTGGCGGTCCTCGGATCCTACGTAGCCGACGAACTATTCCCCGGGGAGAATCCGGTGGGGCAGGAAATTAAAGTGGGCCGGGTCCGCATGACCGTGGTGGGGGTCCTGGCGGAGAAGGGCCAGAGCGGTTTCGGCAACAACGACGACGTGGTGCTGGTCCCTCTAACCACGGCGCAGCGGAAGATCTTTGGCAGGCAGAATCTGAGCATGGTCAGCATCAAGGTCCAGGATTCCAAAGACATGGACCTGGTGTACCAGCAGGTGTATGACGCGCTGCTGGCCGAGCTGAAGGACGAGAACAAATTCGATATCCGGAACCAGGCGGAGATCCTGTCCATGGCCCAGCAGTCCACCCAGACCTTCACTTTCCTGTTGGCGGGGATCGCCGCGGTCTCGCTCCTGGTGGGCGGCATTGGGATCATGAACATCATGCTGGTCTCGGTGACGGAACGCATCAGGGAGATCGGCATCCGCAAGGCCATCGGGGCCCAGAGGGAGGAGATCCTGGCGCTGTTCCTGAACGAGGCGGTGATCCTTAGCCTCATCGGGGGCGCCATCGGCATCATCCTGGGCTCCGTCTTGTCCAATGTGATTGCTAAATTCTCCGGATGGGCGGCGGTGGTGTCCTTTCCGTCTATTATTATCTCCTTTGCTTTCGCGCTGGCCACCGGCCTGTTCTTCGGGGTCTACCCGGCCTACAAGGCCGCCGGCCTGAACCCCATCGAAGCCCTGAGGCACGAGTGAGGAAACTCCCCCATAAAACAGGCGCCGCGAGAGCGGCGCCTGTTTTACAGGACGGCGGAGTTATATTGTAAAGAGGGGTTTTCCCTCCAAAAAGCGAAATAAAAAAGAGCCATAACGTAATTGCCGTGAGGGGAATGGGTATGTCCGGGGTTAAAATTTTGGTGGCCGATGATGAGGCCAGAATGAGAAAATTGGTGGCTGATTTCCTGAAAAAAGAGGGGTATGACGTGGTGGAGGCGGAAGACGGCAAAGCCGCCCTGGACGTCTTTTATCGAGAATCCGATGTCAGCCTGGTGCTTTTGGACGTCATGATGCCGGGCTGTGACGGCTGGTCGGTCTGCCGGGAGATCCGGAAAACCTCCCGGGTGCCCGTCATCATGCTGACGGCCCGGGGAGAAGAGAATGACGAGTTGTTTGGCTTCGGCCTGGGCGCCGATGAATACATCACCAAACCCTTCAGCCCCATGATCCTGGTGGCCAGGGTCCGGGCTCTGCTGCGGCGGGCAGGAAACGGCGCCAAGACCGTCAGATCGTGGGATGGGCTGGAGATCGACGAGGGCGGGCGTGTGGTCCGGGTCAACGGCGAAAAGGTGGACCTGAGCCCCAAGGAATTTGAGCTGCTCCTTTACCTGTCGGGAAATGCCGGCATTGCTCTCTCCAGAAAGCAGATTCTGAACTCCGTCTGGGACTATGACTACTTTGGGGACGTCCGGACCGTGGATACCCACATCAAGAATTTAAGGCTGAAGCTTGGCCCCAAGGGGAGTTTCATCCAGACCGTAAGGGGCCTGGGGTACAAATTTGAGGTGGTGGCATGAAGAGCTCCATCAGGGTAAAACTTTTTGCGGCCATGACTGGCCTGATTGTTTTCTATGTGGCCCTGTCAGGGTTCCTGAACAACCAGCTGCTGGAGAAGTATTATTTCTACAAGAAGAAGAACACCCTGATTGAAAGTTATCAGGCCATCAACAGGTCATACCACGGCGATCCCCTGAGGGAGGAGCTGGAACTGGAGAAGCTGGAACGGACGCGGGGCCTGCACATTACCATCCTGGATCCCGATTTTAAGGGGAAGTATGATTCCTTTCTAAAAGACCGGGAGTTCCGGCCAAAACCCCCTCCCTTCCGTCGGGTGGAGAACCGGAACACGCCGGAATCCTTTATCCAATCCCAACTGGACCGGCTTGAAAATGGACGGACGATAATCGAGAAGGTAAGGGATAACCGGCTGAACTCGGATTTCGTCTACCTGTTGGCCCGGCTCAATAACGGTGACTACTTGTTCTTGCGAACCCCTGTGGTGGCCATCCAGGAGAGTGTGGCCATCGCCAACCACTTTTTCCTGCTTACCGGCCTTTTGACGCTGGTCATCGGCAGCATCCTGGTTTTCATCCTGGCAGGGCGGTTCACCCGACCGATCCTGGAGCTGAACGATATCGCCCAACGCATGACGGCGCTGGATTTCAGCCAGAAGTACCCTGTCCAGACCCGGGATGAGATCGGGGAATTGGGGAACAGCCTCAACTCTCTTTCGGAACAGTTGGAGAAGTCCATTTCCGACCTGAAGGAAGCCAACTGCAAGCTGCAGGAGGACATTGAGCGGGAGCGGAAGATTGACGAGATGAGGAAGGAGTTCATCTCCAACGTCTCCCACGAGCTGAAGACCCCCATCGCGCTGATCCAGGGCTACGCTGAGGGGCTGAAGGTCAATGTCAATGAAGACGAGGAGAACAAGAATTTTTACTGCAACGTCATCATGGATGAGGCCGAGAAGATGAACAGGCTGGTGAAGCGGCTTTTGAACCTCTCTCAGATCGAATCGGGGAGCGTCGACCCGGTCCGGGTGGATTTCGGCATCACCCAGCTGGTGAAACAGGTGCTGCGCAAGAATGCCTTAATCTTCAAGGAACGGGACCTCCAGGTCAGCTTTGATGACGGCGGGGAACTGATGGTCAACGCCGACTACGAGCTGACGGAGCAGGTGTTGACGAATTACCTGAACAACGCCGTCAACCATGTGGACGACCGGCGGATCATCAGAGTCGGCATTACCCGGCGGGAAGACCGGGCCAGGGTGACGGTTTATAATTCCGGGGAGCCCATCCCCGAAGAGAGTAAGGAGAAGATCTGGGACAGTTTTTACAAGGTGGATAAGGCCAGGACCAGGGCTTATGGGGGAACGGGCCTGGGTCTGTCCATCGTCAAGGCCGTCCAGGAAGCCCACAGGAACGGTTACGGGGTCAACAACGTGGCCGGCGGGGTAGAGTTCTGGTTTGAACTGGACCTGGCCTACGGCAGCGAAGCATAAACCGGCCCCCAGGCCGGTTTTTTAAGTGCGCCCTCCCAAAGATTCTCTATGATCATTGTCCCGAAAAATACGGTAGTTCCCGTAAAAAGCTACTGGTGTCCTTAACGGGCAAGGGGAACCCTTCTTTTACCGTCCTGGTCAATATATGCCGTCTGTCCAAACTCACCAGCACATCGGCAAGGCCTCCATAAGCCCCGGCCAATATATGACAATCTTTTTCAGCAACCAGGTGTCGCCATCGGGCTTCCTCTTCCGGCGTGGGAGGGTCCACCAGATCTATCTCAATAGTCCCGAGTCCTTCATAATAGCGTAACAAGGCTTCTTTGCCCAGCTTATCCTTTATGTTACGCTCGGCTTCCTGCAATACCCTTTTGATGGCAATAATATGTATAAAACCGTGCCGCGCCAGTTCAAGAATAAGGGCTGAACCCCCGGTAGAAGAGCCGGCTGCCGCTACCCAGCAACTTGCGTCGAGAAACACCTTGAGTTTTTCGAGACCTGGTTTCTGGTTCATGGTTTCAGCAGCCGCTCCACCTTACGGGCGATCTCCGGGGTGATCTTGTCGGCCTGCAAAAATTCGCGGATCTCGTTGTGGGTATACTCCCGAAGGGATTGAGCCGACCCCGTTTCTTGCTTTTCCTCGGAAACCCTTTCAACTATATACTGAGCGCGGGATTCATTTAAAAATTCATCCAGGGCTTGGGGGCTTATCCTCCAGAGTTTCCCCGCTTTAACCCCTTTGATTTTCCCGTTCCGGAGCCATTCACGAATGCTCTTGGGACTGACGGCAAGACGGTCTGCAGCCTCTTCGGGGGTTAAGAACTTATCCATATAGCCCACCTCTTCATAAGTAATTATAGCCCCTGTATTTGTCGATGTCAACCCTTTTTTATCCCTATGTGCCCTTTTCATTACATTTAGATCCATATAAGTCATTTTGCATCAGATTTAGCTCTCCTTTTATCCGATTACCAAATGAAAACAAATAAAAAAACCCCTGCCAAAGATTCTCTTGACTTTTACGTCACGTCAAGCTTTATACTGGCGATGAGAGGGGAGTGAACGTGGTATGATGCAAATCGGGGAAGTGGCCAGGGCGCTCGGCGTCACAACGCGGACAATCCGCCACTACGAGTCTCTTGGCCTTATCCAGCCACACTCCACCAGTGAGTCTGGATATCGCCTGTATACGGAAAGAGAGGTGGTCATGCTTGATCATATTCTCGTCTTGCGCAAGCTTGGTTTCCCGCTTCAGGAGATCAAACGGTTGCTGGATCGGCTCAACGAGGCCGAAATGCCGGAAAGCGAGCAGGTGCGCGCGTTAATCCGGAGGCAAATGCAGGTTATCGAGCGGGAAATAAGCCACCTGGAGGAGGTCCGGAGCGCTCTGGGCAAATCGATTTTTCCCTGGGGCTAAATGCCGGTCAGCCCCTGCGCTTCGTCAAGTCCATCGCCCAGACCATGGGACGGAACGCGGAGGCTCGCCGCCGTTGGCGGGACATCTGGGATTTTGACGGCTGGGCCAAGGGCTATGACCACAGCGTCCAACATGCCCAAGTCAAAGGACACAGTGTGCACACCGAAAGGTACAATCCTCATGAAAACTACGATAAAGTGTTGGATCTGACGGCGGAGCTGATTGGCGGCGAAAAAACCGTTCTGGAGATCGGCATTGGCACGGGAAACCTTGCCGCCCGGTTGTTGACGAGGGGCTGTGCGGTGCTCGTGGTGGATCAATCGCGCGAAATGCTCCGGCAAGCCAGAGCGAAGCTAAGGAATGCGACGCTTTTTCAAGGGAACTTTCTAGCGCTGCCGCTTGAGGATGCGTCGGTTGATGCGGTGGCCACGACTTACGCCTTGCACCACCTCAAGGAAGAAGAAAAGCGGCTGGCGGTGGCCGAGATGGTGCGCGTGGCGCGACCGGGAGGGCACATCGTTATCGGCGACAATATGTTTGTTGACCCCGCGGCTCGCCAACTAGAGCGGGAGCGGCTGTTTTCCGCCGGGCTGCAACAAGTTTGGAACGAAATCGAGAATGAGTATTTGGGAGACGTAAGCAACTTTGCACGGTGGTTTGCCGAGCATGGCCGTGTGCTGAAAGCCAGGCAGATGGCCAGGTATACTTTGTTCTCTGGATCGATTGAAGAGGAACTCCTTACCAACGGGTTCCCTCTCGTTATTACAGGTAGCACCTGTCTATTTTACGAAATCCCACAGCTTGGGATCTTCGAAGCCCAGCCGCCAGATGGCAATCCCGCCGATCCCGTATTTGTCGGCCAGGGCGATCCGTTGGGAAGCGGCCTGGGCGCTCTCGAACCAGACGGTGTGCGACATTCCGTTTTCATCGGTATAGTTGAAGAAGGGCTCCTGCTCGGTGTTGTCCCACTGGACCTTGACCTTGTATTTGTCCACCAGGGCCATGATCTCTTTGGTGCCGATGTCCTTGACCTCCGTACCTGGATTGGAGGGCCAGTCGTAGCCGTAGGTGGCAATGCCGATAAAGAGCTTCTCCTTGGGGATCATCTTGAGAGCGCCCTGAATGTTTTGTTCTACCCAGGTGATGGGAGCCACCGGGCCTGGAGGGCTGGAACGCTGATGGCGGTCGTAGGTCATGATTGCCACATAGTCCACGTATTTGGCGATAGTGGCGTAGTCATAGACCCCGTTGATGTCGTTGGGCAGACCGACCGGCGGGAATACCGATACGCCGAGCGATTTACCCTTGGGCCGGATGGCATCAGCGAGAGACTTGATAAAGGTGGTGTAGCCTTCTCGATCCGTTGGCGGTACCAGCTGGAAGTCGATATTCACCCCATCGTACGGGTTGTTGGCGAGCAAAGAGGCGATGTTGGCCACCGCCTTTTGGCCGATGGCTGGATCCTTGAGCATGGCGTCGTTGGTGTCGGCGTTGTTGACCATCACGGCGAGTTTCTTGCCTTTGTTTTTGATCGCCTGAATGACGTCGTTTTCCGCCTTGCCGGTCACCGAGCCGTCCGTTTCCACGCTATACCAGAAGGGGGCGATGATGTCCATGACCCCCGCGTGCTTTTCGATGGATGGCAGGCCGGCGGTCGTCCATTTGTAATCTTTGGCGTAGAAGGCCAGGACGGTCAGGCGTTTTTTAGCCGGCGCCGGCCGGCCGGCTTTTTTAGACGGTTGCGCCGGGGCAGGCTTGGTGGCGGACAATTTTGGTTTGGCCGGGCCGGGACGTGTACCCTGGCCGAGCGTACAACCTGCCGCCGTGGCCAGGAATAAGAGAGCTGTCAGAAGTAAGCCGATGATCCTATGGAATCTTGACTGCTTCATAACTTGGACCTTCGTTTCAGGATTTGCTTGCTAGCAGTTTAACCTGGTGTAGCTCTGTTCATACTGTCCAAGTTGCCTAAATATAAGTTGCCTGAGATATGACGATGTGGGGACGCGGATGAAGAGATGAAGATGATGAATGGCAGGAAATATCTTGCCCAAACCGAATTCTAACCGACATAGGCAGTGTTGTGACGGGGTATGGTACAATAATGTTACGGGAGGATTCCTGGATTGACGGTAGCCACTATAGCAGTACTGACTTTTGCGGGATTTTTTGCCGGCCTCGTGGACTCCATGGCGGGCGGCGGAGGGCTGATATCACTTCCGGCGCTTTTGGCGGCCGGGATTAACCCGCATTTCGCCCTGGGGACGAACAAGATTCAGAGCTGCCTGGGGACCACCTTCAGCACATCCCGCTATCTCGGCAAGGGGCACATGCATCTGCCCACGGCTCTCATGGCGGCTGCGGCTGC
>JBLNCV010000188.1:0-3560 GCA_050260975.1 Syntrophothermus sp.
CTGCTCTTAGCCTCGGTATTGATCCTGGCCTCTTCACCGCAGGACTTCACGCTCAAATACACCTTCAAGAATCCCGACGGGAGCGTATTCCGGCTCGTCCATAATTACATGGCCGGCGGCGTCAAGTACCGTGTCGACTATCTCACTCCCAGCGGCACTACCAACCTGATCAACATCTACCGCAAGGACAAGGACCTCTACTGGTCCTGCAATCCCACCAACAAGACCTACGTGGAGAAGAAATTGGACGAGACCGAATGGTCCTACGCCATGATCGGCGTCTTCGCCTGGGAAGAGGATAAGCAGAAAAAGACCGGGGAGGCCGAGTTCCTGGGCTGGCCCTGCGAGGTTTTTGCGGCGGAGAGAGCCGGGTACACCACGATCCGCCACCTGTTGCAGGGCACCAATCTCGTCCTCCGCTCGGAACTCAGGGAAAAGGAAAAGCTGGTTCAGATCGTGGAGGCCACGGAGTTTCGCCAGGAGAAACCCGCGGCGTCGCTCTTCGAATTGCCGGTCGGATACAAGAAGAAGGCGGGGCAGTGAGACCAGGCGTCTTCGCTGCCTTGACCTGGGTGCTGAGTCGCTGAGTTGGTTTCAATAGAATCTAATGGAGGGACAAAAATCATGCGACGTTTTCTTTATCAGCTGTTTTTTGCCGGGATTATCTTACTCCTTTTGCTCGGTAATGTCTTCGCACAGGGCACAAACTCCAACACCGCAACAATACCCCCGAGCTTCAAGTCTTTGGTGCCGCAAGGTTTTACGCTCGACGCGCCCCTGACCAGCAAAAACATCGCCGACGGAGGCGTTCCTGCATTTGGGGGGGTTACATTTACGGCCTTCAAAAAGCTAGAACCCGGCCGTCTGGTTGACGTGATTACCTACCGTTTTGGTTAGAGTCTAAGGTAGTGGTGTAAAAAGCCACGAGGTGGCAGAAGCATCCACCCTATTGCGGAGAAGGCGGAGGCCGTAGGCCGGAGCCTTCTCCGGCAGGACATGCTTCACCGCCTCAGATAAAGGCTGGTGGCCCTTGACAAAGGTGGTCACTTTTGGGTTCCATGCGAAGTGAGGCAACACAACGCAAAGGAGGAACCCGCAGTGACCGATCCCAGATTAGCATTGACTGAACTGATCCGCAAGGGGGACATCACCAACCTCGACTTTTTGCGCGAAGGAGTCGCCATCATCGCTCGGGCCTTGATGGAAATGGAGGTCGCACAAAAGACCGGAGTGTTGCGCGAACGCTCGCCGGACAGACGCAACTACCGCAACGGCTATCGCGACCGCGTATGGGATACAAGAGTCGGCCGGATCGACCGGCGCTCACCACTTGACGGGACATGACCTTCGGCCCCGCGTGCATTGATCGAGGTTGGGTATCTCTGGCAGAACTCTTGACACTTCCGGTGGTTGCAGTATCATTGTGATATTATCCAGACTCGGAGAGATGGAGTTGGTCGCAATGACCGTCGGGGAATCGCGTCCGGTCCGGTCCGCCCGCTTGCTGGCCGGCCTGACGCGGAACGTTTTCTTGATCGGATTGGTCTCGTTTCTGACCGATGCCTCGAGCGAGATGATCCTCCCCCTGCTGCCGGTCTTCCTTTCCCTGGGCGCCGTGGGACAGGCCCTGTCGGCGCCAGAAATCATCGGCCTCCTGGAGGGCCTGGCTGAGACCATCGCCGCCCTGCTGAAGCTGGCATCGGGCATCTGGGCAGACCATGTGCAGCGCAAGAAACCCTTCATCCTCTTCGGTTACAGCTTCTCCGGCCTCATCCGCCCACTCATGGGCCTGGCCACTTCCTGGTGGCACCCGGTGGCGGTCCGAGTGGCGGACCGCGTCGGCAAGGGCTTGCGTTCTGCCCCGCGAGACGTTCTGATTGCCGAGTCCACCCCCGCAGAATACCGGGGCAAGGCTTTCGGCTTCCACCGCAGTATGGATCATGCCGGGGCCCTGGTGGGGCCGCTGTTGGCCGTGGCTCTGCTCTTCGCCCTGGGCGAACCGGGACTTGATGGCCCGGGCAAGATCCGCCTCCTGCGCCAGGTCTTTCTCCTGGCCGCCATACCGGGTGCCGCCTGTCTGGCGGTAATCGCCCTCTGGGTGCGCGATGTCCGGTCCGTCCCGGGAGGCGCCCGGCTAAACCTCTCCTGGCGTTCCTTCGATCGCAACTACCGATGGTACCTGGCCTGTGTCTTTCTGTTTACCCTGGGTAACTCCACTGATATGTTCCTGGTCCTTCGCGCCGCGGAAGTGCTGAAAAGCGACGGCGGCATGTTGAGCCGCGGGATCTGGGCCCTGGCGACGGTGCCGCTTCTCTGGGCGTTCTTTCATGCCTGCAAGATGCTCTGCGTGGCTCCTCTCGGCGCGCTCAGCGACCACCTGCGCCGCCGGAGCCTGATCCGTCTCGGCTGGGCTATTTACGCTCTGGTATATCTGGGGTTTGCCCTCATGAACCGTGCCTGGCAGGCGTGGCCGCTCTTCGCCGTCTACGCGCTATACTATGGATTGACCGAGGGCGTGGAAAAGGCGCTGGTCATAGATTTAGCCCCGCCCGACCTGCGCGGCACGGCCGTGGGCATGTTCCATTTCATGGTCGGCGCGGCCGCTTTCCCGGCCAGCTTTCTCTTTGGTTTTGTTTACCATGCCGCCGGGCCGCTGGCCGCCTTCGGGTACGCGGCTGCCCTGGCCCTGGCCGCCGCCGTCCTGCTCACCTTGACCGTCAAAGACCGGCACCACAGCGGCGGTCTGTCACCCAGTTCCGTCGCGGCCCGGTAAATGGCTGTCAATCCTTGTCAGCCGTTTGGCCGGATGGTAAGATAACGTTGATAAACCCTGAGGGGTGAGTATGGATGCGCAAACTTGTTTCTCTGCTTCTGATGGCAGCCGTGGGCATCCTCGTTTTGGGTTCCGCGGCCCTGGCTGAAGGCTTCAATGTCGGCGGCGACTACTCCGTGATGCACAATTCCTCCGATAACACTTCCATCCAGTTTGCCACGGTGGGCGGCGAGTTCACCCGCGACGCCTTCCTGGTCGGCGGCAAGTATCAGACCGCGCTCGGTTACGACCCGGAGCAGACCTTCGCACGCGAGGACAGCCTGCTCATGATCTACGGCGGTTACCGTCTCCTGCATGAAAAGCAGTTCTCCCTGGCTGCCGTGGCGGGGTACTGCCAGTGGGAGACCGATGTCGCCGCTGATTTCAGTATCCGCGTGAATACCACCGCTCTCGGCGTAAAAGGCGGAGCGAAGCTCGGTCCGGTCAATATCTCCCTTACTTACCTCTATGGGGTCTCCAACTACGCGGAGATTTCCCTCGGCGGAACGGACTTTGGCTCCAACGACAATGACGTTTCTCTGCTGGAGCTCAAGGGAACCTATGCCATTGCCAAGTCTGCCGATCTGTATGCCACCTACCGGAGCTACAACTACAGCACTACTGCTGACAGCACGACCGTCTCCGGTTTTGGCGTAGGGTGCGCCTTCAAGCTATAGTATAAGGATCTCACACCCTGTCTTCGATCGCCCAATCTTGCACGGAGACTCAATGCGCTTCGGTGGTTGAT
>JBLNCV010000189.1:0-2638 GCA_050260975.1 Syntrophothermus sp.
AACGAAGGAGGTGCCACTGATGCCAAAAGCTAAGGCCGCCACGGTATATGAAAGCAGGGCACGCGGTGTGGATATTATGGCGCCAAACGGGGTGGAGATTATCCGCTTTAACGGTTGGGCGAGAGCCGCGCATTGGTCTCACGTTCTCTCTTTCTTTGTATTGCTGATTACGGGACTGGCCATCTTCGGGCCCCAGGGAGATACTATTGCCAGGGTCTTCGGCGGCATCCAGGCGACCCGGTTGATCCACAGAATAGCCGCCGTGACCTTTATGGTGCTGTCCGTCTTGCTGCTGTTGATCAGCGCCGCCAGCAACCGATTCCGCAACATCTCCCAGGGGTTGAAAAACCTGCTGGTATTCGACAAAGACGATCTCGTGTTCCTGGATGAATTTCCGAAGAAGTTCTTCGGCCTGGAAGCCCGGGTTCCTGAACAGGGCAAATTTAACGGAGGCCAGAAGATCAACTCGATCTTTGTTGTGTTTGGAAGCATCGTATTGGCCGCGACAGGCCTGGTACTATGGAATCCCAAGGCCTTTCCAATTTACCTGGTGCGCCTGGCCTATCCCCTCCATGATGGGGCCATGTTCATCATGTTTGCCCTGGTGCTTGGCCACATGTACCTGTCGCTGGTTCACCCGATTACCAGAAAAGCTCTGGGCGCCATGTGGCACGGCCGGATGAGCGGGGAATACGCAAAGCATTACCATGCAAAGTGGTACAGGTCGGCTCTCGAAAAGACGGCCACCGCGAAGTCCGGCAAGACGACTTCTGATTGAGGAGCAAAGATTATGGCGGGCAAAGGCATCACCCAAAACCTTCTGCAAGAAGAAATTCTGCGACAAAAGGACATGCGAGAACTCTTCTCGTTCTACGACGCGCTTCTTACCGCTCGGGCCCAAATTTTGCAAAGCCTGCCGTCGGTAGTCCCGGCGGTCGGGACCGACGAGTTCGCGAAAGTCTTGAGCGAAGGTAGGTATGCGGCATCGGTCGCAGGCCCGCGGATTGATTCCGGTGCCTTTGTCGCCGCGTTTCAGAAGATCGCCGGGGTTGTGGCCAAAAAAGCGCCGCACCTGGCAAAAGCCGTAGAACTCTATAAGAAACAACTGGACCTTTCAGCTCTCCCTGGGTCCGGGGCAACAGCTAAAAACCCGGAGGACCCCGAAGGCCGGCTCTTCCAGCAGCTTTACACAAACGCCCTGCAACCTTTCTTTGAGAAGTTTGCACGGGAATTGGCGCCAATTGTCGAGGGAGCTGAATGGCACGAAGCTTACTGCCCCGTATGTGGCAACAGGCCAGCCATGGCCCGTTTGGTCGAAGGCAGCGGTCGCGACTTGTACTGTACTTTCTGCGGCGCCAGGCGCCACTATCCCAGACTGGCCTGCCCGCATTGCGAAAACAAGGACCATGAACAGCTTGGATACCTGGAAATAAGCGGTGAACCGCAGCACCGGATCGACGTATGCGAAGACTGCAAGGGCTATGTCAAAGTTGTGGTCCAAAACGGCGATTCAGAAGTCAGGGGCGAAGGCGAGGGTTTCAATCCTTTTGTAGCCGACGTTTTAACGCTTCATCTTGACGCGCTGGCACAAAAGCAAGGTTACAGCCCAAAACCGGAACATTCAACTCATTAAGCCCTCCTGAGAGCGGGGTGCGGGTCTTGCCCGCACCCTTTTATTTAATAGAGGCGTTCGCCGGGTTCCAGGTCGCCGAACCAGTGTTCAAAAATCGAATTATAGAAGAATAAGATCGCCAGGTTGCCGAACCGCCAATCCGCCTTAACTGCTTCCTGCGGGCAGCCGGTCAAGCAACGATAACAACGAATGCACCGGTTGCCCAAGACCGGGTATGGCTGTAACGTGATATTGCATGCCGGGCATTCAGAGGCACACCACCGGCACTGGTTGCACCTGGCCGGGTTAAGTTTGGGTTCTGGTAGAAAAAGACGCACCAATGGGTCTTTGCTTACCAAGCCCACAAAATCGTAGAATCCCCACCCCGGCCTGAGCGCATCAGGACAGCTTTGCGCCACGGGGCCGGAGTGCCCGGCCGCCACGTGCTCGCTTACCGCCACGGCGAAGCGCCGAGCCCGAGCCAAATCATCCGCGTTCGGGCGGCCCGGCATCCGGCCGTTCAGACTGGGAGCGGGATGGTATGTCGTCCCGTGAGCCAGGAAGCCACCCACCACATCTGCCTCTTTGCTGCACAGCAAACGAGTTAAATCGTAGAGAACCCTTCCAGGCGCTCCGCCCGAGGTGGCAAAAACAAAAGCCCGCCGGCCATCAAGTGGCGGCAAGGCCCGTAAAAAGTTCTTGACCGGCGTGGGCGCCTTGCTGGCAAAGCAGGGAGTTCCCACACCCAGAAGGTCGCATTGCAGCGCGTCTCCAGGAGCGGCCTCCTTTACCCCCGTCAGCGGGATGGTCCGGACCGCATGCCCTGCCTCGCGAAAACCGCCCGCCATGGCCTCGGCAACTTTTCGCGTATTGCCGGTCTGGGAAAAATAGATCAGTGAAACATCCATGCTCAATCCTGTGATACTGTTTATATGATAATGCTTAGCGGAAAGGAATGGCAATATTGTCCCCATCCGGTTGAGAATTATCCGGCTTGGCTTTTAGCAGGAAAAGGTTTGCTTCATT
>JBLNCV010000190.1:0-9460 GCA_050260975.1 Syntrophothermus sp.
ACAACTGGCCAATCTGGTGGGCACTTCAAGGGAGACGGTCACCCGCATCCTGTGCGAGCTTCAGGACGAAGGGGAACTGATCATGGACGGCAGGTATTTCATTTTAACCGGCAAGGGGGCTAAGAGATAGCACATTTTGGTTTTCTTACGTTATTGTTTACGGTGATAAGTCTGTTACAGCTTCCGACATAGCAAAAGGCCGTACGGGGACTTCAATGAACGTTCTCCAGGAACCGTAGAGGCTTGCTTGATGCGATCCATCTCCAGAGCTGCTTTGGCATCAAAGTACCTTTCCCCGCACGGCTCGCACACATGGGCCGGGACCACTTCAATGATGATTAAATGCCATGCCACCGACTTTCCATAGCAACCTTTTTTGATCTCAATAGCAAGTAGCTCCGCCAGCAAAGGGAAGACATCAAGGAAAAGAAATGGCAAATAGCCTGCTAGAAGGCCAAAGCCAAACATCGGGGAAGATAGCCTCCCTAAAAGTTACTACTGCAACATCGTTCCTCACGAAGGAGCCGGGGATCCCCCGGCTCCTTCACTCGATACGCGGTTTAGGAATGAGTCCCCCGAAATCACCTGGCGTCTCGTTCTGTCCCTTCAATATCCCCCGCGTCTTGGCGTCATTGGAAAAGCCGGCTTTAGGCCCCAACTCAGGCTTGAAAAATTCCTGTTAAAGGCCATCCAGGGGTGCGAAGAACCAGACATATAGCAGTTGAAGAACAATCAGCCGTGATGGGCTCAGATTTCCGTCTGGAAACTGGTGACCACGATCACTTTTCTGCACCTGCCTGCTTGCGATAATTGTACTAAGGAGAGAGGCCCAAGAGCCCCACATCCTGAAAGGAGGATTAGGTATGTTCAAAGATACCAGAGGAGCAGGCAGGACAGGCAGGGTAGGCAGGGCAGGGAAGTGGGCGGTATTGCTGGTGGTTGCTTTCGCGCTTGCCCTGGCACCAGCGGCATGGGCGTTGGCCAGCCCGTCGGGGAGCAAGTCTTCGGACAACAAGCCGGCAGTGAATGTTGATGCCCAGATCGCGGAACTGACTCAGATCATCAATACCATGGACGGCCTGACCCAGGCGGAGAAGGAGAAACTGGCCAAGAAAGCCGCCAAGGAGTTTCCGAGATGGCCAGGGAGGCGGTTCAGGCGGGGATGACGCCGGATGATCTCCTGGCTCTGGTGAGACAGGCGATCAACCGTGGGTCATCCTTGAACAAGGCGATGGATCAGGCGGAAAAACAGGTCGAAAAGGCCCGCGAACAATTGGAGAAGGAAGAACAAAAGGAGCAGGAGGAACAACAAGAAAAGCAGCAGGAGGACCAGGCCCAAAACCACGATGACGGCGATGACAACGACCATGACAGCGGTAGCAAAGATAGCGATGGCGGCGAAAAAGGCCATGACGGCGGCAAGGATTAAGTGTAACCGCTGGATAGGAAACCACCAAATAGCAACAGGAATTTCTCTCCTTTCGAAGAACTAATACCAAGGGTCGTAATACGATGGCTTACGACAAAGATGGAAGCGAAAAAATAAAAAACCTCCGGCAGGATAACCTCCTGCAACCTGAACAACTCAAACTCATCCGGGAAATCCAGTCTTTTCTCCGGGAAATCAAAGCAGCAAAGGGCATTCTTTTCGGCTCGCGGGCCAAAGGGGAGGAAGTTTCCACAAGTGACGTAGACCTGGTGGTGCTGGCCGACTGAATATCCTTGACAAATTTTCATCAGTACTCCCAGCCACCTCGGGGGAAACGCAGGCCCTAGGCAGAAAGGGGGGTGTCCCATGCCCAGCGGAGCGGTCTTTTTAGCCACCATGGACGCCGCGGTCAAGGAGGCGATCCAGGCTCTGACCAGGAGCCGGGAGCAGGTCTTTGAGATCGTCGATCTTTCACGTTTCGAATACCGCCGGCTCAGGACCGAAGTGGAGGAGATCAAGGCCCAGACCCGTGAACTTGTGGAACAGGTTGACGCCCTGGAGGTGCGGGCCAGAGAATGCCGGCAGAGGCTGGCGGAAGTGAGCAAGGATTTTCGCCGGTATTCGGAGAGTGACATCAAGAAGGCCTATGAGGAGGCGGAAGCGGCCCAGACCGCCCTGATGCTCGCCAGGGAGCGGGAGCAGGTCCTGCGCAAGCGCCGGGATGAGACGGCCCAGAGCCTGCGCCGCCTGGAGACGATGGTGGGCAAGGCCGAGGATCTGGTGAACAACGTGAGCGTGGCGCTGGATTTTCTCACGGTGAATCTCAACAAGATGCTGCCGGAGTTGGAGGAACTCCGGATGCGGAATCTCATGGGCAGCCGGATCATCATGGCCCAGGAGGAGGAACGCAAGCGGGTTTCCCGCGAGATCCACGACGGTCCGGCTCAGGCCATGGCCAACGTGGTTTTGCACGCGGAAATCTGCGAAAAGCTTTACGACAGCGGCCGCCCCGGCCTCAAGGAAGAACTCACCCTTCTCAAAAACCTGGTGAAGGAGAGCTTGAGCGAACTGCGCCAGATCATCTTTGATCTGCGGCCGATGACCCTGGACGATCTCGGCCTGGTGCCCACCCTCCACCGGTACCTGGAAAAGTATCAGCAAGCCGGGGACTTTGCGGTGGTGTTGAATATCAAGGGGCGGGAGGCCAGGCTGGGCGCCTCGGCGGAGGTGGCCCTCTTCCGGCTGGTGCAGGAGGCCCTGCAGAACGTGAAGAAGCACGCCAGGGCCAGCCAGGTGAAGATCACGCTGGAGTACAGCTCCGCCCAGGTGGTGGTGGTCATTGAAGACAACGGCGTGGGGTTTGACGTGGCGAAGATCAGGCGCGAGGCCGCCGGGAAGGAAAGTTTCGGCCTCCTGAGCATGCGCGAACGGGTTGAGCTTTTGAACGGGAGTTTCCAGATAAAGGCGGCTCCCAGCTCCGGGACGCGGATTGTGGCCTCCATTCCGTTTGGCGGGGGGGTGAAGTAGCTTGGCTTCCACAAATCCGGCGGGACCACGATCGTCTCCGGTGGGGCCTCCTTCGTCGTCAGAACCGTCATCAGCGGCGCCGATACCACCGACGCCGGCAACGCCGGCGCCAATCCGGGTGTTGATCGCCGACGATCACGCCCTGCTGCGGGAAGGTTTGCGGCGGGTTTTAGAGTTTGAGAGCGAGATTGAGGTGGTTGGCGAGGCCGCCGACGGGGTGCAGGCCGTGGAACGCGCCAGGGAGCTTCGGCCGGACGTGGTGGTCCTGGACATCAACATGCCGGGCCTGGACGGCATCGAGGTCACCCGCCGGATCAAACGGGAGTGCCCGGCTGCCCAGATCGTGGTCCTGACCATTCACGATGATGATCAGTATGTTTTTGAGGTGGTCAAAGCCGGCGCGCAGGGTTATGTCCTCAAGGACATCGAACCCGGCCAGATCGTGGAGGCCATCAAAACGGTGCGGCGGGGCGAATCTTACATCCCGCCCAACCTGATGTCCAAGGTGCTTGGGGAATTCAAGCGCATGTCGGGGGAACTGGCCGCCGGTGCGGCGGCGCATGACCAGGCTGCGGAGGAGGGACAGGGACGTCTTACCGAGCGGGAGCAGGAGATCTTGCGGGCCATCGCACAGGGGCTTACCAACCGGGAGATCGCCGACCGGTTTTACATCAGCGAAAAAACCGTGAAAAATCACGTGAGCAACCTCCTGCGGAAACTTCATCTCACCGACCGCACTCAGGCGGCGATCTACGCCATCAAAAACAAGCTGGTCTGATATTCTATAGGACCTAGGTCCTAGAAAAAATAGGCCGCTGGGCTGATGGCACCGGGAGTGTTTCTGTGTTAAACTAATCACAGGTACAGGAGTTACCGTAAAAAATATCGACATGGATCGAAAAGGCAAACTTTCCGAAAGGGAAGGACGCAAAGCCACGAGTCTAAGGCCTGATCAGGATCAGTTCCCTGACAAGGGGACTGAAAGGTTCAAGGCTATGATAGTCGGGTTACCGAAGTCCCGGAACTCCTCAGAGAGATGAGGGGAAAGGTAGCCCAGCTATCGGTGGTGAGCGTCCGATGGCTGGCTTTTTTTATCGGCAGGCCTCGCAGACAAGGAGGTGAGGCGATGTTTGCTTTGCTCAAACGCTTATGGCGTGAGGAAGACGCCCAGGGGCTTATCGAATACGGGCTGGTAATCTCTTTGATGGCGGTAGCGATCATCGTGGTGTTGACCACCTTGAGTGGTGACCTGAATCTGACCCTGCAGAAGGTGGCGGATAAGCTCACCGCCGCCAACGGGGTAAGCAATTAAAGCGGCAGGCAAAGCGGAGGCAAACCTGTTGGCGCTCCCGGTTGGCGGGTTGGATGGATCAGGCGGTTAATACCATGGGGGAGGTAATATGCTGACAACCCATTATGACCTTTACGATCTCGGTTTGAAGTTGGTGCTGGGCTTTGCCCTGGTCTTTGGCGTGATGTGGGATCTCCGCGAGCATAAGGTCCCCAACCGGATTGTGCTGTCGGCCACAAGTTTTGCGCTGGCCATACATTTCGCCAGGGGCGGCGTTAATGAGTTGATGTACAGCCTGGGCGGCCTGGCGGTGGGAGTGACGCTCCTGATTATCCCTTACAGCTTTCGGGTTTTGGGCGCCGGGGATGTGAAGTTCCTGGGCACCATCGGAGCCATTCAGGGGGCGCATTTTGTGGCGTCGACATTTTTGCTGAGCGCCGTGATTGGCGGCGCGATCAGCGTGCTCCTGCTGATCATTCACCGGCAGTTTCTGTCCACGGCCAGGAAGCTGGCGTGGAACGTGGTCTCCTTCACCACGCCTTATGTGCAGATGGTGGCCAACGAGCGGAAGGCGGCCAGGGCCGGCGGCGGGGAATTGGCCAGTACCTTTCCGTACGGCGTGGCCATTGGCCTGGGCGCAATCATCGCCCTGTTTGTGGACCTTTCGCCAGTGATAAAGATTTAAATTGGAAATGCGGAGGTTGGCTGCGTGCAGGTCGTCAATCTCACCAAAGGAACAATTTTAGCTGACCGCGCCGACGTGGCAGATAGTTTCAGCCGGAGGCTGGTCGGCCTGATTCGACACCGCAGGTGGTATCTCGAAGCGGGGCGGGGGCTGGTAATCCGCCCCTGCAACGGGATCCACACCCTCTTCATGCGTTTTCCGCTGGATGTGGCTTTTTTGGACCGGGAGGGGCGGGTGATCAGCCAGATAGCGGAACTGTTCCCGTACAGGTTCAGCCCGGTGGTGGCCCGCGCGGCGGCGGCGGTGGAGCTTCCGGCGGGAATGCTGGCTTTGTCCAGGACGGAGGTGGGCGATCAGATCGTGTCGTTGATGTAGCCACAGCATGATGCACTCATCGATCATCCTGGTTAACAGATAACCAGTTGGTTGACAGATAACCAGCTGGTTGACAGACCACGATTCATCCAAAACTATTCATCCGGCATCATGATAAGCTTAGGCTTGATCATGAGGCATCATTGCTTCCCCCTCATCTCGCACAGCTTTTGCTGTGCGCTTTTTTTTTACTTTTTCTCTTAAGAAATTGCGGGATGTTGTCGCATATATAGAGGGAGCAGTTGAAGCAAGACAAGAAGCATTGAACACGGAGGTACGAAACATGAGAGGAAGCAAGTTTTTGGGGTTGTTGTTGTGGCCGTTCCGCAAGGTTTTCGGACCGGTAATCGCCGTGGGGAGTCGGGTTACGGTGGCCAGGCAGGTACGCTGGGGGTATCTGGTCATGCTGCTTTTGCTGATCCTCTTTAGCGCCATAGTGCTGTTCAGCACACAGCGAATCTCCACGGGTGTCGAGCATCTGAACATGAGGCTGACCCCGGCGGCGCAAAGCGTGGGAGATATTCTGGTGGAGATCACTAAGCTCCAGGAGAACGTCAATAACGTCATGCGCAGCCAGGACAAAGCCGCGCTCGCCGAGTTGGGCGCCAGGCTGGTCTCCCAGACCGAGTCCATCAATTCTTTAAAACTTGCGGCGCTCAAGGAGATCCTGAAGGGGGAGCCACCCCCGGAGATCGCAGAACTGGAAAAGAACCTGACCCAGCTTCACGAACAGGGAAAACTGCTCACCACGCAAACGGATCCGGAAAGCCAGGCAAAGGCGCTGGATGAGATCTTCATCCTCACCAGCAGCCTGGCCCGGGCGGCCAACAACGCCAAGATGGTGATGTGGGGCAACGCCGTGACCGAGACCACCAACCTGGCGGCGACCAGCACCAACATGGTGAAGCAAATCGGCGTGCTGGCAGCTTTGGTCCTGATTTTTGTAATGGTCTTGAACATAGTGATCCCGCGCTCTCTGGCCAGGGTGAACCGCGAGGTCAAGGCCGCCGCCGATTCGTCGGTCCTCAAGGCGGAAGAGTCCGCCCAGGCCGCCCGGCAGATGATTGACTCCGCCGCGAATGTCAAGTCGGCTTTTGAGGACGTGCTCATGGCAATCACCGAGGTGGTGAAAGGTTCCGCGAGTTCCTCCTCCGCGGCGGAAAATATCTCCAGGGCCATGGACAATGTCTCCAACCTCGTCCACGGCGTGACCAGGCAGTCGGATCAGACGCTCGAGTCCGCCAAAAGGACCTTCGCGGCCATCGCCGCCGCTGAACAGGAGGTGGCCAGGGGCAACGAGGCGGTAACCAAGACCGTGCGCACCGTGGAGGACTACACCAGAATCACCGCCGGCATCGGTGAGAAGCTGAAAAGCTTTGAGAATCAGATCGGCAGAGTGGACGACATCCTGGAGAAGATCATCGGGATCACCGACCAGACCAACCTGCTGGCCTTAAACGCCGCCATAGAGGCGGCGCGGGCCGGTGAACACGGCCGGGGGTTTGCGGTGGTGGCGGATGAGGTGCGCAAGCTGGCGGTGGCCAGCGCGCAGGCCACGGAGGAGATCAAGAAGATCACCGGCGCCATCCAGGGCGCCACGGCGGAAGTCATCGCTTCCATGAACCAGGCAATAGCCGGCATCTCCGCGGTTTCCACGGATGCCAACAGCACGGTCGGCGCCTTCTCCCAGATCAACAAGACCTTCGCCGGTATCAAAGACGACATCGGCAAAGGGGTGGAAACCGCCAGAGAACAGGCCAGAGGCATCGAGGAGGTCAAAACGGCCACCAACCAGGTGCTGGCCGCCGTCCAGCACATCGCGGCGCAGGTGGAGGAGACCACGGCCTCCATGGAAGAGATCAATTCGCAGACCGATCAAATCAGCCAGTTTAACGAGAAGCTCCTGGCGGTCATCCAGCACCAGGCGGAGATCGCCAGAGACCAGGTGGATCTGGCCAAAGAGGTGATTGCCAAGATGCGGAGGCTGTATGTTGCCGCCGAATAAAGACCGACTGATTTTGGAGTTAAGTAATCAGGGGTTCCTGCCGAATCTTCCAGATAGTGGCAGCGAGAGGAAGGTGCTAGCGTGAAGATCGCGGTGGTGGGAGCCGGCGCCATGGGGTGCAGGTACGGCGCGGCGCTGGCCGGGGCCGGCCAGGAGGTCACGCTGGTGGATATCTGGCAGGAACACATCGACGCCATCAACCGGGGGGGCCTGGAAGTTACGGGCCCCGAAGGGGTGGGGGTGGTGAAGGTTGGGGCGGTGACCCGCGCCGACATGGTGGGCGTGGTGGATCTACTCATGGTATTCACCAAATCCATTCACACGGAAGCCGCCATGAAAGGCGCGGTGGCAGCGGTGGGCCCCCATACTCTGGCCATGACGCTGCAAAACGGCCTGGGCAACATAGAGGCCATCGAGAAGTTCGTCCCACGGAACCGGATTATCGCCGGCGTCACGGATTTCCCCAGCGACCTTTTGGGTCCGGGCCGGATCAAAGTGACCGGCGTGGGCACAACCAGGTTCCAGTTGCTTGAAAAGGGGGATCCGCGGGTTCTGCAGACGCTTCAGACGGTCTACGAGGTGTTTGCCAGCGCCGGCTTGAATCCGGAGATGCCCTCGGAGATCATGGCGGCCATCTGGGGCAAGGTGGCGTTCAATGCTGCCATCAACGCAGTCACTGCCATAACCAGGCTTTCAGTGGGAGACGCAGGCCAGAGTGATGAGGCATTCGATATTATGGAGGAGGTGGTGAAGGAGGCCGTGGAGGTTGCGGCTTGCGAAGGGGTCCGGATTGATGCGTCGGAGGTGCTTGGCAGGCTGAAACGCATCAGCCGGATGCGCGAGCACGGCGACCACTTGCCTTCCATGCTCCAGGACGTTCTTGCCAGAAAGATTACGGAAGTGGCGTCCATCAATGGGGCCATTGTCGCAAGAGCGCGCAAGCATGGGGTGCGGGTGCCGTTCAACCAGTGCCTCTACGACCTTATCGCGGTGATTCAACGTAACTACGACCGGCAGCGTTAGATGTCAAGCAAGGCAAGATCAGATCAAGGCAAGAGCAACATCAAAACCAGAACCAGGACTGGAGAAAGGGGTAATGCAGGTGAAGAAGGTATTGCTTGCCACCATTGCTGTATTGCTGCTGCTGGTGCTCACGATGGCGCCCGCCCTGGCGGCGGCTCCGGAGTTCAAGGTGAAGCTCGGGCATATGGCGCCGGAGAGCAGCCCTTACCAGCAAGTGGCTGAGAAATTCAAGGAGATTGTGGAGAAAGAGACCAACGGCCGGGTCAGCATTCAGATCTACCACAGCGGCCAGTTGGGCTTCGACCGGGCTTTGCTGGAGGCCATGCAGTTCGGCACGCTGGATTTCGGCGTCATCACCAGTTCGCCGATGAGCAACTTCGTCCCGGCCTTTGCCACCCTGGACCTCCCGTACCTTTTCCGGGATTGGGACCATGTGGAGAAGTTCCTCACCTCCAATGTCTATAAAGGCCTTCTCAAGGAAGCGGACAAGGCGCAACTGGTCGCGCTCGGTCTTTTGCCGCGTGGATTCCGCAGCGTGACAAACTCGAAGAGGCCCATCCGGACCCCCAGGGATATGGCGGGCCTCAGGCTGAGGGTCATTGAGAGTCCGATTTATGTGGATTCATTCAACGCCATGGGCGCATCGGTGCAGGCCATGTCCTGGGGCGAGGTCTTTACGGCGCTGCAGCAAGGGGCGATCGACGGGCAGGAGAACGCCATCAACACCATCTATGACGAGCGGGTCTACGAGGTTCAGAAGTACCTCTCGCTGACTGAGCACATGTTCGCCTTTGCGACCATTGTGGCGAGCAAGAAGACCTTCGACAAGTTCCCCGCGGACATCCAGAAGATCCTGCGGGAAGCCGGCCTCAAGGCAGCCCTGGAAGTGGGTAAGCAGCAGAGGAAAGAAGTCGAGGCCTATTTGAAGAAACTTCAAGACAAAGGAATGGTCGTGAACCAGGCCGACCGTCCGGCCTTCCGGAAACTTGTCCAGCCGGTCTACGACAAATTTGAGCAAAAGTACGGCGACAAGTATTCCAAGGCCATTGAAGGGCTGAACTAACGCGAAGGAATAAAGGGCAGGAAAGGGGGCGCCGCTCTTGCGGCCGCCCCCATTTGACAGGA
>JBLNCV010000191.1:0-4389 GCA_050260975.1 Syntrophothermus sp.
GGCCCACAGGAGTTATGGGTCAGGCAGACGTTGCGGGAACTTTCTCATCACGGTTTCTCAGTAGCTTGAAAGCTTGACAAAAATTTTTCTGGGGTTTCACCTACTAAATCTTGACACAGCCGGTTGGCTCAAAACGCTTGACAACCGGTGCGAAGTGTAGTAACATAATTTTAACTCAACATTTTGTTACGGCGATGAACGGGAGGAGTAACGCGGCGCCGCTCCAAGAGAGGGAGACCCATCGGGTGCAAGGTCTTCCGAGCAGGGCCGGGTGAAGGTCGCCCGGGAGCTAAGGGCTGAGGCCGGTTGAGGTTGATCCCAGGGAGAAGTAAATTTCCTGCGGGGAGAGCCAGGCGGTTTAAGTCCGGCGGGTGGGCCCGGAACAGCCCGGAGAGGGTCAACCGCGGCATGGGCGGCGTATGCAGCGTATACAGCATATAAGCATTGACAGCCGGGTTGAAACCGAGGTGGTACCGCGGAAGCATGCTCTTTCGTCCTTGGCTTGGATGAAAGAGCTTTAATTTATATCCCGATTGGTGCAACATACTACCATACACCTGACCAACTCTGCTACAAACCGCTGCAAACTACTAACAAGGGGGGCTGGGCATGAACAATCTGCCGACTGTTTACGATCCAAAATCCGTGGAAGACAAATGGTATAAGTACTGGCTGGACGGCAACCACTTTCACGCCGAGGTGAAGAATGGAGGCGAGCCGTTTTCCATCGTCATCCCGCCGCCGAACGTGACCGGCGAGCTGCACCTTGGCCACGCGCTGAACAACACCGTCCAGGATATCCTGATCCGCTGGCGCCGGATGCAGGGGTATAACGCCCTCTGGATGCCGGGGACCGACCACGCTGGCATCGCCACCCAGATCAAGGTGGAGGCCGAGCTGGCCAAGGAAGGGCTGACCCGCCACGACCTTGGCCGCGAGAAGTTCCTGGACCGGGTCTGGGCCTGGAAAGAGAAGTACGGCAACCAGATTATCAACCAGCTCAAAAAGCTGGGAACCTCCTGCGACTGGGAGCGGGAACGGTTCACCATGGATGCCGGCTGCTCGGCGGCGGTGCGCGAGGTCTTTGTCCGGCTCTACGAAAAGGGGCTCATCTACCAGGGCCACCGGATCATCAACTGGTGCCCCCACTGCCACACCACCCTTTCGGACATCGAGGTGGAGCATGAGGAGCGGGAAGGGAACCTCTGGCATATTCGGTACCCCTTCAAGGATGGTGGCGGAGAGATCATCGTGACCACCACCCGGCCCGAGACCATGCTGGGGGATACGGCGGTGGCGGTTCACCCCGACGACGAACGCTACAGGGGGCTGGTGGGCAAGACGGTGATTTTGCCGCTCATGAACCGGGAGATTCCCATCGTGGCCGATGCGTATGTGGATCCGGCCTTTGGCACCGGGGCGTTGAAGGTCACGCCCGCACACGACCCCAATGACTTTGAGATCGGGCTCAGGCACAACCTGACCAGCATCACCGTCATAGGCGATGACGCCCGGATGACGCCGGAAGCCGGCAAGTTTGCCGGCATGGACCGCTACGAATGCCGCAAGGCGGTAGTCGAGGAACTCAAGGCCCAGGGCTACCTGATTAAGGTCGACAGCCATACCCATGCGGTCGGGCAATGCTACCGGTGCGACACCGTAATTGAGCCATTGCTCTCCAAGCAGTGGTTCGTGAAGATGGAGCCTCTGGCCCAGCCGGCCATTGCGGCGGTGAAGGACGGCCGGATCAGTTTTATCCCGGAGCGGTTCGCCAAGGTCTACCTGAACTGGGTGGAAAATATCCGCGACTGGTGCATCTCCCGCCAGCTGTGGTGGGGGCACCGGATCCCGGTCTGGTACTGCCAGGATTGCGGCGAAGTGATCGTGGCCAGAGAGGATCCCAGCGAGTGCATGAAATGCGGCAGCCACCATCTGGAACAGGATCCCGATGTGCTGGATACCTGGTTCAGTTCGGCGTTGTGGCCGTTTTCCACCATGGGGTGGCCGTCCAAGACGGCGGAGCTGGCCTACTACTACCCGACTTCGGTATTGGTCACGGCGTTTGACATCATCTACTTCTGGGTGGCGCGGATGATCTTCATGGGGCTGGAGTTCATGGGCGAGATCCCCTTCCACGATGTGTATATCACCGGCCTGATCCGCGACGCTCAGGGGCAAAAGATGAGCAAATCCCGCGGCAACGGCATCGACCCGTTGGAGGTTATCGACCAGTACGGCGCGGATGCTCTCCGGTTGGCGCTCCTCAACGGTGCGTCTCCCGGATACGATATGCGGTTCTACACCGAGAAGGTGGAAGGGAGCCGGAACTTCGCGAACAAGATCTGGAACGCTTCCCGTTTTGCCTTGATGCACCTGGAAGACTTCCAGGCGCCGGAGGGCGAGGTGGGGCTTGGCTGGCTGCGCCAACTGCCGCTGGAATTGCCGGATCGCTGGATCCTGAGCCGGTACAACTCCACGGCCCATGAAGTTACCAGCCAACTGGAGCGCTATGAGCTGGGCGAGGCGTCACGGGTTCTTTATGAATTCATCTGGAGCGAGCTTTGCGACTGGTATATCGAGGCGGTGAAGCCAAGACTGTACGGCAAGGCAGCGCCCGATTCGCGCCGGGCCGCGCAGAGCGTGCTCTGGTACGTACTGGAGCATACCTTGCGCCTCCTGCACCCGTTCATGCCGTTTATCACCGAGGAGATCTGGCAGCACCTGCCGGGCCACGGCGAGAGCGTCATGATCGCCGAGTGGCCGGAGCCGCGTCTGGAAATGAGGGATAGCCAGGCCGAGGCGGAGATGGAGCTTTTGATGGGGATCGTCAAAGGGATCCGCAACATTCGCGCCGAGGCCAATGTGTTGCCGGGCAAGAAGGTTACCGCCATTCTCCACGCTGATGCTGAAAAATGCGCCATTCTGGAGAAGAGCCGCGGTCTTCTGGAGAGCCTGGCCGGGCTGGAACGCCTCTCCATCGAACAGGAGCTGCCCAGTAAACCGGAAAAGGCCATGACGGCCATCGCCGGCGGCGTGGAGGTTTATGTGCCGCTGGCCGGGTTAATCGATATTGATAAGGAGATCCAGCGGCTGCAAAAGGAGTTGTCCAATCTGGAAAACGAGGTCAAGCGGCTGAGCGCCAAACTGGACAACCCCGGCTTTGTTCAGAAGGCTCCCGCCGAGGTGGTGGAGAAGGAACGGATCAAGCTGACGGAGTACGCCGATAAGCAAGCCAAACTTCAGGAGCGCCTGGCGGTTCTGGCCGGATAACTCCGGCCGGCGCCGCCAGGAATCCTTTCCTGGCATGTATCGCCATCCTAGAGTTTGAAGCGCTTAAAACCAGGTCCGGCTTGTCGTGGGATTAAATTTGCCGGGATTGGGGCAGAAATATATCCGTATCGCCGGCGCGAAATGAAATTCAAAGTATTGGGGGGATTAATGCCCAAGTGTTTCTGGATCAGTTGCTGCGAGAGCTGCCTGATGCAACTGTGATCGGCAAGACGGAAGAGATCCAAATCAATGCCATTGCGCATGACTCAAGAGATGTTCAACCAGGCGCACTCTTTGTCTGTATACGGGGGTTAAAGGCCGATGGCCACCGGTTTGCCGATGATGCCGTGCAAAAGGGAGCGGTGGCTTTGGTTTGCGAGGAACTTCCCGCTTTGGGTGGGGAAAAAATGGTTGGTTCTGCTGGAGCCCTGGAAACAACGGAAGGGCTCGTGGTGGTTTTGACGCCTGACAGCCGCGTGGCGCTTGGTCGTCTGGCGGCGGCTTTTTATGGGCGCCCTTCCGATAAACTCCGTCTGATTGGCGTTACCGGGACTAACGGCAAGACCACCACCACCTATTTCACCGAGGCCTTACTCTCCCGGGCCGGCCGTCCGGCTGGCGTCATCGGGACCATCGGCGCCAAAATGGGAAAGGAAACGTTAGCACCCCACCTGACCACGCCGGAACCTTTGGAACTGCAACGTTTGCTGTCAAGAATGGTGGAAGCGGGCGTCAAGTACGTGACGATGGAAGTATCCTCGCATGCCATGGCGTTAAACCGGGTGGAAGGCTGCGAATTTGATACGGCGATCTTCACCAACCTGTCCAGGGATCACTTCGATTTCCACCGTAATTTTGATGATTATTTCCGTGCCAAGCTCAAGCTTTTCTCCTCCCTCGGGCAAAATGCCCGCAAACCTGGCCCAAAGGTTGCGGTGCTCAACGCAGACGACCTTCATAGTGCGGAAATAGCCCGGCAGATCTCCGGCCGGCTGGACAGGATCCTCACCTACGGGATTACCGAAAAAGCCGATTTGCAGGCGGAGATCCTGACCGTTTCCCGCAAGGGATCTTCCTTTGTTATGCAAACTCCGGCTGGTTCCATGGTCGTTAATCTGC